>JAJCZO010000264.1 GCA_029262355.1 Deltaproteobacteria bacterium | reverse complement strand
CTATGTCGACGGCGGTGCACTAGTCGACCATCTCGACGCGGCCGCTCTTGAGGTCATAGACGGCACTCACGACCTTTACCCGACCGTCCGCCACCGCCTTCGAAACGATCGGGGTTGCGGCGGCAAGCTTCCGCGCATTGTAGGCCGCGTTCGCCGCGATCGCGTTCGCGAGGACGTCTCCGGGCTTACCCCGAACGAGTTCAACCGCCGGCTTGATCGACTGAACGAGCTGCGGGAGGTGACCGGGGAGCTGCGCGTCTTCCTTCACGTACTTGATCGTCGCATCGACGGCACCACATCCGCTGTGGCCCAGCACGACGATCAACGGGGAGCCCAAGATCTCGACGGCGTACTCGATGCTGGCGAGCCCGTCCTCTTCGATGAAGTTCCCAGCGACGCGCACGACGAAAAGCTCACCCCGGTTCTGGTCAAAGATGATTTCTGGGGGAACCCGCGAGTCGGCGCATCCCAGAATCACCGCGCGGGGGCTCTACCCCGAAGCCATCGACTCCCGATCCGACGTATACGCCGCCAGATTCATGTTGCCCGCGACGTACCGTGCGTTGCCGGCAACGAGGCTCTTCAGAGCCTCGTCCGCGGTTACCTGCGATTCGCCATAAGCTCGCGTGGGAAACCACGGCGCGCCCACCGTGGCACCGGCCAGAGCGGCCGCCTTTAGGAAACTACGACGATTGATCCGGTCCGTCACGAAACTACCCCAAAGTCCATTGAAAGAAACATCATCGGCCGGCGGGACGCACACCCTTAGCCGAGCGACTCCGCCTCGACCTCGGGCGGCTCGCCGGCGCGGCGCAAAAGCTCGGCTTCGATGAACTTGTCGAGGTCACCATCAAGCACGGCATCGGTGTTGCCCACCTCCAGACCCGTGCGATGGTCTTTGACCATCCGGTACGGCTGGAGCACGTACGAGCGAATCTGACTGCCGAAATCGATATCCCGCTTGGCGCCGGTGAGCTCCTCTTTGTGCTCGCGCTGCTTCTGCAGCTCCAGCTCGTAGAGGCGCGACCGCAAGATCTTCATCGCCATCGCTCGGTTCTTGTGCTGCGAGCGCTCGTTCTGACAGGCAACCACGATGCCGGTCGGGATATGCGTGAATCGGACGGCCGAGTCGGTCTTGTTCACGTGCTGACCACCCGCGCCCGAGGAACGATAGGTGTCGACGCGTAGATCGTCGTCGTTGATCTCGATGTCGATGTCTTCTTCGATCTGCGGCGTGACCAAAACCGACGCGAAGGACGTGTGCCGGCGCGCCTGGCCGTCGAACGGAGAGATCCGCACCAGCCGGTGAACACCGGCCTCGGCGCGGAGATAGCCGTACGCGTACTCGCCGTCGATCGAGACCGTACTGCTCTTGATGCCGCCACCCTCACCCGGAGTGTGCTCGATGACCTGATTCTTGAAGCCTCGTCGTTCCGCCCACCGAAGAAGCATCCGAAGAAGCATCTCCGCCCAGTCCTGCGCCTCGAGGCCACCGGCGCCCGGGTTCACGGTAAGGATCGCACCGGAGGCATCGTGCTCTCCGCCCAACATCCTCTGGAACTCGAGATCGTGGACACGCGACTCGACGTCGGACAGACGTTGTGCCGCCTCCCCGAGCGCCTCTTCGGCGTCTCCTTCCTCGGCCATGTCGAGGTAGACACCGATCTCTTCGACGCCCTCTTGGATCGTATTGAACGAGTCGAGGCGCGCGTTCACCGTGGCTCGCTCCTTGAGAACCTCCTGCGCGCGCTCCTGGTTCTCCCAGAGGTCCTCGCTGGCGCTCAGCGTGTCGAGTTCGGAGACGCGTGCCTGAAGACCAGGGACGTCAAAGATACCTCCCGACGGTAGCCACGCGCTCCTCGAGCTTGGTCAAGCGGTCTCGTCCCTCAGTCAGTAGCATTGTCGTTCCTCGTCCGGCCCCCGCCGGCCATGGCGCGCGCGGCCCCGGCCGCGCTCGGCGCTCTCCAAGTGGTAGCGACCGCCAGGTGCTCGCGCCAGGCGACAACGTCGCGAACCCGCTCGTTCGGCCGCCCCTGACGGGACGGCCGAGGGCGTGCCGTCACGACGCCGTGTTGCTCCGAGCAAGGAGCACGGCTAGGTTGCGCCTCCGATGGCGGAACTCCTACGCACCGGGGCCGTGTTCATCCACGTCCCGAAGTGCGGCGGGAACTGGGTACGCGAAGCGCTTCGCGACCAGAAGCTCTGGCGCTGTCGGATCGGCTACAAACACTCGACGCCGCAACGCATCTCAGACATCTGGCAGTTCCACCGGTGGCAGTTCATCAAGCACCTGCCAACACGCCCCGACGTCACGCCCGGCAAGCTTCGAAACGCGTTCAAGTTCTGCTTCGTTCGCAATCCGGTCACCTGGTACGAGTCGTGGTGGAAGTTCATGGCCGGCGACTGGCATCCTTGGGAGGTCGGCCGCTGGCATCCCCAGAGGCCGATCGACGAGTGCGGTGACGACGACTTCAACCGATTTGTCGAGAACGTTCTGCGCAAACGGCCGGGATACGTGAGCGAGATGTACCGTTGGTACGTCGATGGTAGCGACTACGTAGGACGAGCCGAACGACTCGCGGACGACCTTCCGACGGCTCTGCGCAAATCCGGAGCGGAAGTCGACCCCGGCGCCTTCCGGCGCGTCCCCGCCGCCAATGTCAGCGAGCCGCGACGCGGCCTGCCGAGGTGGAACGCGGGCGTGCTTCGCCGGGTGGTCGACTCTGAGCGTGAGGCGATCGAGCTGTACGGCTACGAAGCGACGGTCGCGGACTTCTGCCGCGACCGCCAGGCTCTCTAGTCCTCTTCTTCGGAGGATGAGTCGTCGTCGTCCATGCCGCCGTCGACGCACTTCGCGGCCAGGCGCTCGTATCGGCTGCAGAAGCAAGCACAGCTCATGGGCGAATGACAGGGGTCCACGACCTTCTTGTGCGGGTCACATGCGCACCCTTCGGGCCGCTTCATCTTCGCGAGCGTGTCCCGATCGCGCTCCAGGCATTGCGCGCACTTTCGGCAGTCTGGCGGGCACGCCTTGCCGAGAGCTTTCTGTGCATTGTACCAGGGCACGGCCTCGCTGTCGGCGCCACCGGTCCAGCTCAGCTGGGTGCACATGCCATTGGCCAGCGGTCGACAGCACGTCGCGCAGCCCTCGGCGCTCGGTGCCGTACAACCCGGCGCGGCCGAAGCCTCGGCGGCAGCTTCGGCAGCGGCGGCCTCCGCGGCAGCCTCCGCCGGGCTCGGAGCCTCTTGCGCCGAGGCGCCCACCGCAACGAGCAGCGCCAACGACAACGTCAGGATCGCAAAGAATCGATTGAGCATGACGCCCTATTCCCTACGGGACGAGCCCAAGCAAGCGCCACCCACACCCGTGGGTTAGAAAACCCAGGGTGCAGGCCGACTCGAACGACGTGACGCTCCGCGGCGCAGTGGGAATTCTCGCGAACCCGCGTGCGGGTGGAGACGTACGCCGACTCGCGGCTCGGGCATCGTCGTCCACGCTGGAGAGCAAGCGGAACCAGGTCACCCGGGTCGCCGTCGGGGCCCGCGCCGCGGGGATCGAGAAGGTCTTCATCGCGCGCGATCCTCTTCGGGTGGCGGTCGCCGCGCTCGAGAACCTGTCGCTCGAGCTGGACGTAGAAGTGCTCGATGTCGGTGCGCAACACAACGCAGACGACACCCGCCGCGCGACCGAGGCGATGCGCGCCGCCGGCTGCGGCTCGCTCGTCGTGCTCGGCGGGGACGGCACCAACCGAATCGTGGCCCGCGCCTGGCCCGAGGCCTTCCTCGTCCCTGTCTCGACCGGCACGAACAACGTCTTTCCCCGCATGATCGAAGCCACCCTTGCCGGAGCCGCGGCGGGGCTCGTGGCCGCGGGGCGACTCGACGGCGCCGAGGTCGCGAGCAAGGCGAAGCAGATCCGCCTACGCCGCGCCGACGGCAGCCAAGACATCGCGTTGATCGACGTCGGGCTCTTCGTCGACGACATCATCGGCAACCTGATGCCCGTCGAGCCCGCGAAGATTCGGTCGGTCGTATTGGCGCGCGCCGAGCCCGCCGCGGTCGGACTCTCGCCGATTGGCGGCTTGCTCGAGCCTGCGGGCGAAGACGACGATTTCGGCGTCGTGGTGACGTGCACGGCACACGAAGGCGGCGGTCGTCCGCTACTCGTCCCGATCTCGCCCGGCCTCTACCGAACCGTGCACGTCGCGGGTGCTCGACGAGTCGCGCTCGGCGAGCCGATTCCGCTTTGCGGGCCTGGTATCCTCGCCTTCGACGGCGACCGCGAGATCGAACTCGGACCGGACGAAGAGGTCGTCTTGCGCATCGAGCGCGCCGGCCCAAACGTGATCTCGGTCGAACGCGCGCTCTCGTTGGCCGCCCAACGCGGCCTCTACCTCGACCGCGGTCCGTTCCACGACGGACATGGCATTCTCCCCGAGTGCTGTTAGGAACGCGCCCGAGCGACCCACACGTCATTGGCAGCGGACACGCAACAGCCAACCAGCACCAGGTAGAAGATCGCGTCGAGATAGGAGACCGCCGAAGCGAGACCTCCGAGGCCGACGAGACCTCCGACGCCCACCGCAACCCGGAAGCCGACGAGAACGCCCCCAAAGCCGGCACTGCCGATCGGTTCGCCCTCGGCCCGCAAGGCACCTGCGAGGAACGCGAACACCGGGGCCCACAACGCGATCCAGCCGATCCAGGTCAGGAGCTGAGACCACGCGTTGGCGCGAGCCAGTCCCGCCGGCACCTCGATGCGCCCCTGTTCGAACGCCTTCCAGATCTCTTCTTGGCTGCTTGGATCGGTGAGGATCGGCACGACACCGGCAAGGAGGACCATCACCGCGACGAACTGCAACAAGAGGCCGGCCGTCACGAAGCGACGCGTCCGGCGAACCTCGACACGGACCGCCTCACTGGAGGCATCTTCTTCGAACCGGGTGAGCGACCGGTACAGATAGAAATAGAAGTACGCGGTCAGCGTGACGACCGTGAGGGCGATCACCCCACCGACGGGGCTCGTCCTGGCCGCGCGCACGTCCCCTGCGGTCTTGCCTGCCGATGCCACACCCATCTCCCGTCTCCGGCCGCTGATTCTGCCCGCTCGGCCGGCCCGAGCGAAGGGGGCCTGCCTCAGACCGCGTCTTCCAGCGCGGCCAGCACCTCGCGCTGACGTTCGAACATGCGTCGCGCCTCGGCCGGCGAGCGCTCGTGATCGTAGCCGAGCAGGTGCAGGATGCCGTGCACGAGGAGTTCGCGGAGCTCCCGGTCGAGGGAGTGGCCACGCTCAGCGGCCTGGCGTTGCGCCGTCGGAACCGAGATTACGACGTCGCCGAGAAGCCCAGGAGCGCCCATCTCCTCGCCCTCTCGCTGCGCGAACGCCAGAACGTCCGTCGTCCGGTCCTTTCCGCGCCACGTACTGTTGAGGCCTTCCATGGCGGCGTCGTCGATGAGCGCAACCGACAGCTCGCTGCCGGATTCCTCCAAGAAGCGCAGGCTGTCGCGGGCCCAGCGCTCCACGTCGGCCGAGTGGCGCCCAAAGCCCCGGGCCGTGGTCACGTCGACGCAGGGGCTCGACATTCTACCACTCGTCAGAGTAGCCGGTCGTAGGCGGTGATGATCGCCGACACCAGCCGATGCCGAACCACGTCCCGTTCCGAGAACTGGACGAAGCGGATGCCCGGAACATCCTGCAAGACCTCGCGGGCCTCGATGAGTCCGGAGTCCCGGCCGGCCGGCAGATCGATCTGCGTGACGTCGCCCGTGATCACCGCCTGCGAGCCGAAGCCCAAGCGCGTGAGGAACATCTTCATTTGCTCGCGCGTGGTGTTCTGCGCCTCGTCGAGGATCACGAACGCATCGTTCAGTGTACGCCCCCGCATGAACGCGAGCGGGGCCACCTCGATCGTACCGCGCTCCATGTAGCGGCGCGCTCGATCGACATCGACCATGTCATTCAACGCGTCATAGAGTGGCCTCAGATAGGGATTCACCTTCTCGGCGAGGTCGCCGGGCAGGAACCCCAGACGCTCACCGGCCTCGACCGCGGGACGCGTGAGCACGATGCGCGCGACCTCGTTACGCGACAGGGCGGCGACCGCCATCGCCATCGCGAGATAGGTCTTCCCGGTACCGGCGGGACCAATCCCAAAGACGATGTCGTTCTTGCGCATGGAGTCGATGTAGTGCTTCTGCGCGATCGACTTCGGCGCGATCGTCCGCTTCTGGGCGGAAATGAAGATCGTATCGAGGAAGATCTCGCCCAAGTGGGCGGTGTGGTCGGCCGACAGGATTCGGATTCCGTACTCGACGTCGGACGGGAACAGAGGATAACCCTGCTCGAGGAGCTCGATGAGCTGCCGCACGACCCGAGCGGCCAACTCGACCTGCAACTCGTCGCCGCGCAGTTCGATCCCCGACTCGCGGGGAATGAGATCGGCGCCGGTCTCCGTCGCGATGATCTTGAGATGCTCGTCGTGATTTCCGAAAAGTGTCGGAAGCAGCGCGGCATCCGCCACCTCGACGAGGATGGCCGATGCGCCGCCGGATTCGGCCGACGGTCGCGCGGGGCTGGTCATGAGCCGAGCAACTCGAAGGCGCGCTCGAGCGCGGCGTCGAGACCAGACGGGTCTTTGCCGCCCGCCTGCGCGAAGTCGGGACGTCCACCCCCGCCCCCGCCGACCAACGGAGCCATCTCCTTGATCAGCGCGCCGGCATTGAACTTCTTGGTGAGATCCTTCGTCACGGCCGCGATGAGCAGGACTTTCGCCCCGTCGGTCCCACCGAGAATCACGACACCAGACTGGATCTTGTCACGGATCTTGTCCGAGAGCTCACGCAGCACCTTCGCGTCGATCTGGTCGACACGGCGAGCGAGCACCTTGACGCCACCGACGTCCCGGACCCCGTCCAGTAAATCCTGCGAGGCGCCCGAGACGAGCTTGGCCTGCGTTTCGGCGAGGCGTTTCTCCAGATCCTTCTGCGATGCGAGGAGCTTGCCCAGTCGATCTGCGACGTCCTCCTCACTGCTCCTCAGAAGGCTCGCTATCTCACGCAGCTCGGATTCCTTCTGGCGGACCAGCGAGAGAGCACCCTCGCCCGTGAGCGCCTCGATCCGGCGCACACCTGCGCCGACCGCCGACTCGGCCCGCAACTTGAAGAGACCGATGTCTCCGGTCCGCGACACGTGCGTTCCCCCGCAGAGCTCCGTGGAGAAATCGCCCATGCGCAGCACGCGCACCCGGTCACCGTACTTGTCGCCGAAGAAGGCGAGTGCCCCCGCCGCGATCGCGTCGTCGTAGGACATCTCGTCGGCGGAGACGTCCGCGTTGGCGCGGACGTGCTGGTTGACCTCGGCCTCGATGGCCGTGATCTGCTCGTCCGTGAGCCGGGCTTCGTGGGTGAAGTCGAAGCGCAGTCGATCGGGGGTGACGAGCGAGCCCGCCTGGTGGACCTGATCGCCGAGGTGATTTCGCAGAGCCGCGTGAAGGATATGGGTCGCAGAATGGTTGAGCCGCGTGGCACCGCGATGCCCGGTGTCGATCGAGAGGCGCGCCGCCTGACCGGTACGGACCGCGCCACTCTTCACGCGGCCGCGATGCACGATCAGATCCGGACGCGGCTTCTGGGTATCCTCGATCTCAATGAGCGAACCGTCGGACAACTCGATCAAGCCGCGATCGCCGACCTGACCACCAGACTCGCCGTAGAACGGCGTCTGTTCGGTGACGACCTCGACCGCTTCCCCTTCGCGCGCTTCATCCTTCTCATCACCGTCGATTGCCAAGGCAACGATCCTCGACTCCAGCACATCCACGCCGTCACCTGCGAAGCTCGACACCACGCCGGAGAAGCCGCCCCCCTTCGAGGTGCTGAACCGTGCACCTTCGCGCGCCCGGGCCCGCTGCCCTTCCATCGAAGACTCGAAACCGGCCTCATCTACGGCGAGACCCTTCTCGCGCAGGATGTCTTGCGTGAGATCGAGCGGAAAGCCGTACGTGTCGTACAGCTTGAACGCGACGTCCCCGGCAAGCGTCGCGTCGCCGCGCGACTCGAGCTTCCCGACCTCGTCCTCGAGAAGTCCCAGCCCTTTCTCGAGCGTTTCCGCGAACCGCTCCTCCTCGCCCGTGACGGTCGAGTGAATGCGGGCGCCCGACTCGACGAGCTCGGGGTAGGCGACGCCGAGGATCTCGATCGCGCGATCGGTGACCTTGCCGAGAAACGGGTCCTCGAGCGTGAGCACGCGTCCCTGCCGCGCCGCGCGACGAAGCAGCCGACGCAGCACGTAGCCTCGCCCTTCGTTCGACGGGAGAATCCCGTCGGCGATCATGACCGCGACCGCTCTGGCATGGTCTGCGATGACCCGGAACGCGACGTCGTCGGCGCCCATCCCGCCGCCGTACGGCGTGCCCGACAAGTCCTCGGCGACACCGATGAGCCCACGCATCAGGTCACAATCGTAGTTTCCGTCGACCTCCTGCAGGAGCGCCGTGACGCGCTCGAGGCCCATGCCCGTGTCGACGTGCTTCGCCGGCAGGTCGCCGAGGCTTCCGTCGGCGGCGCGGTCGTTCTGGATGAAGACGAGGTTCCAGATCTCCATGTAGCGAGCGCACTCGGTATTGACGCCGCAGACATGCCCCGGAGGCTGGTCACACGTGCCCGGGCCGCGGTCGACGTGAATCTCGGAGCACGGGCCGCACGGCCCGGTCTCGCCCATCTCCCAGAAGTTGTCCTTCGCGCCGAAGCGCAGGACGCGGTCGGCGGAGATGTCGGTAATCTTGGACCACAGGGCCTCGGCCTCGGCGTCGGTCTCGTAGACGGTCGCGTAGAGCTTGTCTTTGGGGAGGCCCCACACCTTCGTGAGAAGCTCCCACGCCCCCGCGATCGCCTCGGCCTTGTAGTAGTCGCCAAACGACCAGTTGCCGAGCATCTCGAAGAACGTCTGGTGATAGACATCGCGCCCGACGTCATCGAGATCGTTGTGCTTGCCTGAGATACGCAGGCACTTCTGTGCGTCCGCGACGCGCGGCGACAGCGGCTTCTCGACACCGAGGAAGACGTTCTTGAACGGAACCATCCCCGCATTGATGAACATCAGGGACGGGTCGCTCTCGGGGACGATCCGCGCGCTCGGCACGATCCGGTGGTCGCGCGCGCGGAAGAAGTCGACGAAGCTCTGTCGGATCTCGGCGCCGGTCATCGGAAAAACGCTAGCAGACAGGGGCTTTTGATTCGACGACCTTCCGAGCCCCATGCTCCCACGACCAGGGAAATGGGGCTTACTCGCGCAGGAGGACGTCCAGGGCGAAGCGCAGCCGCTTCAGGAGCCGTCCCAGCGCGTTCTCGTGGATGTTTTTGCGCAGCCCAACCAGGACCTTTCGCTGCATGGAGTAGCGCAGCGGAGCTTTGCGCTTCCGGGGCTTGCCGCCCTTGCCCTCGGCCTCGCCGAGCTGCGCCATGATCTCATCGCGCGGGTATCCCAACGTCGCGAGATCGGCCGGATCAAGCGCATCGACGAGATTCCGCACCAAGGTGAGGGTCTCGGGATTCGCCGCGATCTCGCCCGCCCAGCTCCCGATCGACGACGTCACGGGGCGATCGTGCTGGTGGACACCCGTGGGATCGCCCAGGCCCTCGAACCCTTCACTGGACTCCTGGTAGTCGATCGCCGACGCTTCGAACGGAATCCCGAGGTACTCGCACATCGCGCGAAACCCCTTCTCCGGGTCAGCAACGAACTCCTCGTAGCGGACGTGCTCCAGCGCGACCGGCTTCTCACGAACCATCTTCGCCAGGGCCGGCACGTAGCGCTCGAGAATCGGGTTGTGACTCAGAGCCACTTCCCACTCACCATCGAAGAACGAGTTCACGTACGACGTGAGGATCGCGAGCGGGTGGCGGGTGAGAACGACATACTTCGCCGTCGGGTAAAGCTTCGTGAGAAACGGGAGCACCAGCGCGTACGCCGGCGTCTTGTCGAGGAGGAACTGCTTGCCCTCGGCTGTGTCGAGCATGCGGCCATACATAGTGTCCGCATAGGCGCGCAGCGCATCGAGGTAGTCGTCCTCGCCGCGGGGCAGATCCTCGACGAACTCGTGGACCGCCTGCTGGACGTTGAACGGGTCGTACGGCGCCTTCTGAACGCTCGCGTAGTAGCCCAGATGGGCCAGCGGCGTGATCAGATGCGGCTCAGCCCGGCCATACACGGCCGAGTGCGCAGATAGAATGCGCGCCAGCAGGGTGGTGCCCGACCGGGGCGCCCCTACCAGGAAGATCAACCGTTCCTGCATCCCGACCCTTATAACGAACGCGAGCGGCTCATCCACGTTCCCCGGGCAGGGCCTTCGGCGCGCCCCCAATCGGGCCACCAACGGCCCCTCCGCTCACTTCTCCTCGTGATATTCCTCTTCGGTGTTCACCGCCCAGATGTTGTCTTTGTCAACGACGCCGTCGCGGATGTTCTCCACCGCGACCATGGCGGTCAGCATCGAGTGGTCCTGGTTGTTGTAGCGGTGCATGCCGTTGCGGCCGACGAGGAAGAGGTTCTCGATCGAATCGAGATACTCGCGGGCGACGTCGAACTCGTCGTAGGTGCCGAAGTAGGCCGGGTACGTCTTCGGCACGCGAATGACGACGCTGTCTTCAACGTCTGCGGCGTTCACGATGTCGATCTTCTGCAGCTCCTCGGCTCCGAACCGGGCGAGGTCCTCGTCGGACATCGTCCAGAGCTCGTCGCCCTCATTGCAGAAGTACTCGAGCCCGATCCAGATCTTGCCGGGCGCGGCCACCATGTACGGGCTCCAGTTGTTGAAGATCTGGAGTCGTCCCACCTTCACGTCTCGCTCTTGGATGTAGATCCAGTTGTCCGGAACGAGCCCCTTGGGCATGCCGGGCCGAGCCTCGCCTTGCACCTTGAGCTGGGGCAGCAGAAGCCCCACCGTCAGGAAATCTCGGTAGATGAGCCCGGCGGCCACGCGCCGCGCCTCGGGCGGCACCTCGGCCTCGAGGTTCTCCACCAGATCGCGGACGGGCATCGTCGAGAAGAAGAAATCACCCTCGACGGTTTCGATCTCGCCGGTCTTCTCGTCTCGAAACTCGACCGAGCGGATCTCGTTTCCGTCGGCATGGAGCCGAACGGCCTTCTTCTCGAACTCGATCGTGCCGCCCTTCTCCTCGACGCGCTTGGCCACTTCTTTCCACATCTGGCCGGGGCCGTGCTTCGGATAGAGAAACCGCTCGATGAGGCTGGTCTCCGACCCCTTTTGTCCAATGCTTCGATCCCGCACGAAGATGCGCTTCGCTGCATGAAGAACGGCGGTCGTCACGGACAGCCCCTTCACCCGCTGCGCGCCCCACTCCGGCTTGATCTCGCTGCAGCCCACGCCCCAAACCTTCTCGGTGTAGTCCTTGAAGAAGGTTCGGTAGAGTCGGTCGCCGAAGCGATTGATGAAGAAATCTTCGAGCGAGCGCTCTTCGCGATCCGGCGTCACCTTCTTCTTGATGTACGACAAACCGATTCGAAACGTCTCGAAGAGGCCCAGGTTTCGGATGGTGTCCGGGCTCAAGCTCACGGGGTAATCGAAGAAGCGGCGGTTGAAGAAAATCCGCGACACCCGCTCGCGCACGAGCATCACCTCATCGGTGGTCGCGGGATCGGCGCCTTCGCCGTCATCCACCGCCACGTCGCGCGACTTGTTCTGATACGTGATACGCAGGCCTTCGTCGTCGCCCTGCCCGGCCTGGAGCGGCAGGATCTTCTGCCACCAATCCATCACGCGGTCGGAGCGCGAGAAGAACCGATGCCCTCCGATGTCGATTCGGTTGCCCTTGTAGTTGACGGTCCGTGCGATCCCGCCGACGTCGTCCGTGAGTTCGAACACCCGTGGCTGGACATCGGTCTGCTCGAGGAGTTCGAGGGCGGCGGTGAGACCGGCCGGACCGGCGCCGATGATGATGGCGGTACGTGGGGGCATCAGAGGATCTGAAGATCGTCGCCTCTCCGCGCCGGCATTGCAACGCCCCTCGCCGGCCCTCACGGATTTAGGAAGCGCGTGACGTAGACTCCGTACCCATTGATCGCGATCGAGTAGGCCAACAGCACGTTCAACGCCATCCTCCAGCCCCGGCCCGGCCGGCCGAACGCGGAAAGGGCCGCGGGCAGGAGAAGCGGGTAGACGTCCTGGACGTATCGGGCGCCGAACTGCGCGAAACCGCTCCCGAAGTAGATCAAGTAGAAGCCGAACGTCGCGACGACGGTCGGCAGGAATGCCTGCACCCAGGGGCGCCGAACGTCGGCCAGGAAGATGCCTAGGAAGAACGGGCTCAGGACGAAGATCGACTGGCCGCTCGCATCGAACCGCAACCACGGGAATTCCGGGAGAACCGTGGGGGTCGCGTAGGTGTACACCGGCAGGTTGTTCCAGAAGTACTTCAGAGCGAACTGCGGTCCCTTGAGGCCCCATTCCCGCCAGCCGGCCGAGTACGGTGACATCAGGGGATCCCCAAGGGTCCACCACTGAAATAGCAGCACGGCAGCCAGGGCTGGGATGGCCCCGGCCGTGAACCACAATCCAGAACGAAACGCCGTCCGCAGACGCGCGCCTGGCGGTGCGTTCTGGAGGAACAACAGCCCAAACGTCAGCGAGGCCAGAGCGAGCGAATAGCGGGTCTGCATCGCCACCATGAAGAAGAATCCGGCGACCAGAAGATGGCGGCGCACGAGAACGAAGAACAGCGTGAGGAACAAAAAGAAGTTCCCCTCGCTGTGCATCAAGACCCACACATCCCCCGCAGACGCCGAGTACAGCATCGGCGAGCCGACCGTGTAGGCCACGGCGGCCCGCCCAGCGAGCGACTCGACCCCGGGAAGCTTCCGCATCAATCCAAACAACAACAACGCCGAGCCCAGGATGAAGAGCGTATTTGCCACCGCCTGCCCTAGCCCGCCGGCCAAGATCGCGTAGGGCACGAGGACGAAACTGACCATGGGGGGATACGCGAGATAATCGCGCCCATCATGGCGAAACATCTCGAGCCACGGAACGAAGGCCGGTAGGTGCGTCCGCCCCTCGGCGAGTTCATGCGCGAACCGGAGCGGGCCGTCGTACGCGTTCTGGGGCGGCGTGATCGAGAGCAGCACGCCCGCAAGCAGGCCGGACACCGCCGCAATGGCCAGCCAACGTCTCATTTCACTCCAGCAGGCTTCCGACCGCGCCGAGGGCCTCGTCGACCGAAATCTGGTCCATGCCGTCCGGCCGGTACAACACGACGTGCCCCTCGCCGTAAGGAGCGTAAACTGCTGGATCCTTGGGACCAAAGAGGGCGACGCACGAGACGCCGCTCGCCGCCGCCAGATGCATGGGCCCCGTATCCGCCGAAACGAAGACGGCTGCAGATCGGACCAGGCTCAGAAGCTCCAGAAGAGAGCCCGTTTGCGGAGCCACGACTGCGCGTTCGTTCCCCGCGACCACCGAGCGAGCAAGCTCCTCTTCCCCCGGCCCCCAGGTCACCACGATCGCACGACCGAGCTCATCTCCGATCCGACGCGCGAGCTGAGCAAAACGCTCGGGCGGCCACCGCTTGGCCGTGCCGCGCCCGCTCGTGCCAGGATGGATCAGGACCGCTTCACCGCCGGCCAGCCCGCTCGACGCGAGGAAGTTCGCAATCACGCCCTCTGCGGCCTCGGTGGGCGGAAAGACCCACTCGCGAGTCGTATCCTGAATCCCCAACGGGCCCAGGAGCGAAGCGAACTTGTCGACCCGATGCGGGCGATCCCCGGGCGGCACGACCCGCTCGGTCGAGAGCCAGTGGTTCAGCTCGCGATCGTAGCCACGCGCAAACCCGATCCGGGTGGGCGCGCCGGAGAAATAAGCGTGGACGCCCCCCTTCACGTTGCCCTGAACGTCGATCGCGACCTGGTACCGAGGCGCGCGGATCCCGCCGACGTACTCCAAGAACTCAGACCGGAGCTGCCCCCAGCGGCCCGGCTCGTGCCGCATCTCCCGCCAACGACGACGCGGGAACACGTGAACGCGGTCGACCAGCGGATGCCCGTCGAGCAGGTCCCGAGCACGGTCCTCCACGGCGAAGCCGATCGTCGCGTCGGGACGAGCCCGGCGAAGCAGAGACAGCGTCGGCAGCGTGTTCACCACGTCACCGACGGCGCTCAGGCGGATCAGGAGAAAGCGGTCGGCCGGCACTCCGCTGGAAAGATCGCTGAAGCCTCGGGCCGGGGCAACCCTGGGGCGCCCCCGCCCCCAATCACTGCCCCATAGGGCCGGCGTGCCCGGCGCTCGCCGCCGAGCACCCACCCCTGCGAAGACCGGCCGATCCCAGAGGACGACGACCGCCCGTTTTCGGCGACAGCCGTGCACGAAGCCGAGCCCACCCCCTGCTCCGCCGCGGCCTGCGCGGCACTCCCTGGGGCGATGTAGGCGTCTCTGCGAGACGGGCGATTTCGGAAGGTCGGACCGGTATCAGTCGCGCGTGAAAACGGAACTGAACAGCAACAGGCCTACGCCGATCGAGATGAACGAGTCGGCCACGTTGAACGCCGGCCAGTGCCAATCGCCGTAGTAGACGTCCAGAAAGTCGATCACCGAACCGTACGCGACCCGGTCGATCAGGTTTCCAACCGCGCCCCCCAACACGAAGCCGCACGCGATCAGGACGACCTTCTGCGACGGCGGAGTCGAGTAGACGAAGTACAGGATAGCGGCCGTGGCGAGCACCGCGACGCCGAAGAAGAACGGGACGCGGTAGGCTTCGGGCAGGTCGGCGAACATACTGAACGCCGCGCCCGTGTTGCGGACGTACGTGAGACTGAACCAACCATCGAAGACCGGGATCGACTCGTAGAGCCTCATGTCGGTGTCGATCCAGATCTTGGTAACCTGATCGAGCAGAACGATCACGAGCGCGATGCTCAAGACGAGAACGTACTTTCCGAATGCGCCCGTCGAATCGGCGACGGACGCCTGAGTCCCCTCTGCTGCAGTGCTCATTCGGGCTCCTGAAAACTCGAGCGTACCAGAACCCTGGCGCAGCGCGCGCAGGTCCCCGGGTATTCCTTCTCCGCCCCGAGATCGTCGCGGTACATCCAGCAGCGCTCGCACTTCCCGCCGCCAGCGCGGTCAACGCTCACCCGCAACCCCTCGACCGCAGTCTCCGAAGCCTCGCCCCCATCGAACGAGACCTGCGAGACAATGAAGAACTCGCCCAGGAAACCCTCGTTGGCGTGCAGCAACCGACCCAGTTCTCCCTCCGCTCCGAGATGAACGTGCGCCTCGAGCGAATGCCCGATCCGACCATCCTTGCGTTCCGCCTCGATCGCCTTGGTGACGGCGGAGCGAACTTGAAGGAGGCTCTCGAACCGCTCCGCCAACGCGTCGTCCTCCCACCCTGCCTCGGGCGTCGGAAAGTCGACCAGGAAGATACTCTCCGGATCACCCGGTAGGCGCGGAGTGGCCGCCCATACGTCCTCAGCCAGGAACGAGAGGATCGGAGCCGCGATTCCGGCGAGTGCGCGCACGATCCGCCACATGACCGTCTGCGCCGCACGACGGCCCGGATCGTCCACCGCCTCGCAGTAACAGCGGTCCTTCGCGACGTCGAGATACAGGGCACTCAGATCCACCGCGCAGTAATTGTTCAGCAGGTGATACACGGTGTGAAACTCGTACGCGTCGTACGATTCGCGTGCGCGGTTCTCCACTCGAGCGAGACGCCCGAGTGCCCATCGCTCGAGCTCGGGCATGTCTTCTGGCGCGACCAGATGCTGCGATGGATCGAAATCACCAAGGTTGCCGAGAAGAAAGCGCGCCGTGTTGCGAAGCCGGCGATACGACTCGACCAGCTGCGCGATGATGTCCTTCGACATGCGCACGTCGTTTCGATAATCCTCGGATGCCGCCCAGAGCCGTAGAACATCGGCACCGAGATCCTTCAGAATCGCGTCGGGCGCCGTCGCGTTTCCACCCGACTTCGACATCTTGTGGCCCTTGCCGTCGAGGATGAACCCGTGTGTGAGACAGGCCTTGTAAGGCGCGACGCCCCGGTTCGCGATAGACGTGAGCAGCGAGGTGTGGAACCAGCCGCGGTGCTGATCCGAACCCTCTAGGTACAGATCGGCTGGCGAATGCAGTCCCTCGCGTCGCTCGAGGACCGCTGCGTGGCTCACGCCCGAGTCGAACCACACATCGAGGATGTCTTTCTCCTTGCGGAACGAGGTACTGCCGCACGTGCAGGCATACCCGTCGGGCAGGAGCTCTTCTGCCGGCCGGGCGAACCACGCATCCGACCCCTCCTTCTCCACGATCACCGCCACACTCTCGGCGAGAGTGTCGTCGAAGTGCACTTCGTCGCACTTCTCGCAGAAGAAAGCGGTGATCGGCACACCCCAGACGCGCTGTCGAGAAATGCACCAATCGGGTCGCCCCTCGATCATGCCGTAGATACGATCGCGGCCCCACGGCGGCACCCACTGCACTCCGTCGATCGCCTCGAGCGTGTTCTTGCGCAGATCTTCCGTCTCCATCGACACGAACCACTGCTCCGTCGCCCGATAGATCAAAGACTTCTTGCACCGCCAGCAGTGCGGGTAACTATGATCGAGCGCCGACTGAGAGACGAGGGTCCCGGCCTTCTCCAGGGTCTCGATCACGGCCGGGTCGGCGTCAAACACGCGCTGCCCCTCGAACTCGGGAACATCGCTCGTGAACCGCCCGTAGCCATCGACCGGGCAGTATACGTCGAGACCGTATTTCAGCCCGACGATGTAATCCTCGTGACCGTGCCCGGGCGCGGTGTGAACGACACCGGTGCCGCTCTCGAGCGTCACGTGATCCCCGAGGATGACGGGGACCTGTCGATCGATCCAGGGGTGATGAAGCTTCGCCCCCTCCAATCGCGCCGCCGAGAGGCGAAGTCTCTCCCCGCCCTCGGTCAACCCGGCCTCGGCGAGGAACGCGTCGGCGAGCCCCTCGGCCACGACGAGGATCTCGTCCCCCACCCGCAGCCCCACGTACGCGAAGTCTGGATTGAGCGACAACGCCATGTTCGCCGGGAGCGTCCACGGAGTCGTCGTCCACGCCACGAGCGAAACCCGCTTCGGATCGTGCGCGGCCAGATCATTCGCACCGCTGTCGGCGGCTTCCGCCAACCGCGCCACGTCGACCGCCGGAAAGCGGATGTAGACGCTGGCCGACCGCTTGTCCTCGTACTCGACCTCGGCCTCGGCGAGTGCCGTCGCGCACGACGAACACCAGTACACCGGCTTCTTCTTGCGGTAGAGCGAGCCGCCCGTCGCCAGGCGCCCCAGCTCGCGGATCTCTTGCGCCTCGTAGTCCGGCGCGAGAGTCAGATACGGGTTGTCCCAATCCCCGACGACACCCAGCCTGCGCACTTCGGTACGTTGGATGTCGACGAACTTCCGCGCGAATTCGTCGCAGAGCCTGCGGAACTCGACGGTGGTCATCTCCGCCTTTTTCTTGCGTCCGATCTTCTTCTCGACCTGCAACTCGATCGGCAGACCGTGACAATCCCACCCCGGCACGTACGGAGTGCGAAAGCCTACCGAGTGCTTGTACTTGACGATCACGTCTTTCAGCACACGGTTCAGCACATGCCCCATGTGCATGTTGCCGTTGGCGTAGGGCGGGCCATCGTGAAGCACGAAGACGGGCGCACTCGCGCGTCGCTCGAGCATGCTCGAGTACAGGTCTTCGGTCTCCCAACGGGCGAGCTGCTCCGGCTCCCGCTTCGTCGCGTTCGCACGCATGGGAAAGCTCGTGCGGGGCAGATTCAGCGACGCGCGGTATTCCATCTAGGCGCGCCTACCAACCAACAAACGCGGTTTCAAACCGACGCGACACGACAACCGTGGAGCGGAGCCCCCGGCAGCGCAGAAATCAGGTCGACGAGATCTCCACCGAAACGCCCCACTCTCCGCGGAGCCAGTCGAGCATGTCGGAATGCCCGAGGTTCTCGGCGTCCGAGAGCGCCGTTTCGAGCCCCAATCCGTAGATCAGATCGCGCGCGTCCTGGCGCTCGATGGTCTGAAGATGTGCCCGAAGTGCCTCTTCATTGGGGAGTTTCTCGTCGACGGCCTCGACCAGGGCCCGATACTCGTCTGCCCCAAACGCCTCGACGAGATGCGCGATCTCTTCCTGCTCTTCCTCGCTGATCGTTGCGTTGGACTCCGCGACGAACTCGATCAGGCCCATGAGCGCCAGCTGCTCCTCGTCATTCAGGTCACGAATCTCCACGGGGTCTCCTCTGCAAAGGTCGGGCTCGGCCTCCAAGCGGCCGCCCGAGAGACGGTACCGGACCGGCTCGGCCGATGCGATTACCTCAAACGCGGCTTCCGCGCGCCATGGTGCGCGGCTTGGGCCGGCTCCCACTGTGACGCGTCAAACGACCACTTTCGTCGAACACCGAACACATAGCAGCACTGCTCGTGGTCCAGATCGTTGTTGAAGGTGCGCTGCTGGCCGTCCTCGAACAAGACGCGCACCAGGCACGTACCTCCCGGAACGACCGAGGTCCGCTCTTCGACCACGGCTCCCTCGCCCCACTCCTCGCGCCACATGTGGGTCACACGATCCCCAAGATGGAGATAGATCCGCTTGTCCTTGGCCGAATACTCCATCGCGGGCACCTCGACATCCAGTACCGTGTTCTCGACGCTCGGGGAAGCCCGGCTCGGAGGCTACTGGATCTCGCTGCCGCCGTCCGGCGCGACTTCGATCCGAGCGCCCCGCACGATCACCGGCACGATCCGGCGCCCGCCGGTCAACTTCAGCAGCTCGGTCATGGCCTGTGGCGACCTGGTGAGATTCACCTCCTCGACGCGATCGTCACCGTCGCGAAGAAGTGCTCGCTGCCGATCGCAGTAGGGACACCCGTCCTTCGAATAGAGCGTGACCCGCGCCATCAGGCGCTCTCGGAGCCCGCCGCGGCGCGCGATCGCTCCACGTCGGTTGCACCAGGGGACGACGACGCCCCTGCCACCACCACACCCCCCGCCTTCGGCCGACGCGGACGTCGAAGGCGGCGCCACCAACCGCGGACGTGAATGCCAGCGGACGAGACGAGCAGATAGGCGAAGAGCACGGGCGCCAGCACCAGCCCGGCTCCCTGAGACGCGAGGCCGAAATGGTTCGCGAGGTCGGGCAACCGAAAAACGTTCAGCGGAAAGTGGTCGAGGCTGTCGTTGAACGCCATGATCGCGTTGCCGCTCAGCACGAACGGCAGCGACCGAAGCCCCTCGGCGCCGCCTCGGCTGAGCTGCATGACGACCAGGTCGAACGGCTCGCGGCGCAGCTTGGCGACGATCTCGGCTCGCTCCTCGAAGCGCACGACATGGGCCCGATCCGCCTGTAACGTCTGTTCGAGTGCCGCATCCTCCTCGCGCAGGAGCGCCACGATATGCGACTCGGGGAATAGCCGGCGGAGCTCTTCGAGGACACCGGCGAACAAGTGGGCCGGTCCGGTCTCGACCACGGCGATCCGCGACACCCGATCATACCGAAACGGGCGGATGTAGGAGAGAAATCTAGGCATCACCAGGCTCGTGCGGGCTCTCCCATCCATACGCATCGAAGAGCTTGCGTGCGATGGCGGGCCAATCGTAGTTCGCCTCCGCGAACTCCCTCGCCTGCTCGACCAGCGCCATGCGGCGACTGCAATCGGAAATCATCTCGACCACCGCACGGGCGAAGTCCTCGGACCCGTCGGCGATGCGAATCTGGCCCGCACCCGCCCCGAGCCCCTCGGCCCCCACGGTCGTGGAGACCACCGGACACCCGCTGGCCATCGCCTCCAGAATCTTGAGCCTCGTGCCGGACCCGACGAGGATCGGCGCGACGAACACGGTCGCGCGTCGATAGTGGGAGGCCGTCTCGGGCACCATACCGGCGACCTCGATCCCGGCGTCGCCTTCGGCCAGCTTCTGGATCGCGGGGGGTGGATAGGCGCCGACGACGCGGAAGATCGCCTCGGGGACCTGCTCCCGGATCTGCGGCAAAATCTCGCTCGCGAAGTGCAGAACCGCCTCGACGTTGGGCGGATGGCGGAAGAACCCAACGAAGAGGATCGTCGCCCGCTCCGCTTCTTCCGAAGCGAACGGAAAGTCGCGGCACGAAACGCCGTTCGGGACGACCGAAATCGGCTCCGGGTCGACGAACCGGGCCAACGTCGCGCGATCGTTCTCGCTCATCGTGAGCACGCGATCGGCCCGCTCGACCGACTTCACCTCGTGCCGGAACGTGCGCAAGCCGTCCACCCAGAGCGCCGCGCGACGCAACGCCGACGACTCGGCGTTGCGCGCCCGCTGGGCCGCGATGAAGCTCACGTCGTGCTCGACCAAGACGCGCAGCATGCCGGGGCACGGCGGCGGCAGGTAGTGCGCCATGTTCGTGTACTCGATCTGGACCACATCGAAGGCACGCTTCTCGAGCCAGATCTCGATCAATTCGAACATCCGCTCCGAGAAAAAACCGTGCATCGCGAGCGGAAGAAGGCGCCCACCGCCACTGTGCACATCGCGGGGTAGAAGAACGACATCGCGGCAAATCGCTTCGAGCTCCCCGAGGCTCTCTGGTGCCGATTCGGCCGGCGTGTCGGTGAACGAGATGAGCGTTACATCGCACCGCTCGTTCATCTCGCGAATCAAGTTCAGCATCCGCACCGCGCCGCCGTGAACGGCGGGCGCCGGACTGTAGGGCGAAACGACCAGAACCTGCGGACGACCCTCCCCGTGCTTCTCGCCAGGATGGAACCGCGCCCGATAGACGTGGCGGAAGCGCGAGACGTGGAGGATGTCTTCGTCGCTCAGCACCCGCGGCAATGCACGCTCCCGCCGACGCGCCGCCATCACCACCGGGATCTGCCGGACGAGCCCCTTCAGAGTCGCCAGCGCCGAGCGTCCCCCCTGTTCGCGGCGCGCCTTCTCCGGCAAGATCACGATGCCCAACAGGTGACGCGACAGAAGCTTCCACGAGCTCACGTTCTTCCACAGAAGAGCGGCGAGATTCTTCAAGAAGAAGGAGTGGATCACGCCCTCGCTCCACAGCCGCCGGGTCGTACCGCGGTGCTTGTGATGCACGCGGCTCTTCGGCGCGAGGAGCGACGGCCAGCCGCGCTTCCACGCCCGGTACCCGAGATCCACGTCCTCGATGTAGACCGGCGAGTAGACCACTTCGTCGAACCCGCCGAGCGCGCGGAAACGTTCGCGATCGTAGGCCGAAGCACCGCCGCCTGCGAAGAAGACCGGGTAGATCTTGTCCTCGTCGAAGCGATCGAGGTGAAACAGGCGCACCAGGCCGTTGCGCAGCTCGCCGTGCACTTTCCCCGTCTCCCAGCGCGGCAGGTCCGGATCGATGAAATCGATCTGGCAGGAGACGCCAAACACATCGGGCTCCTCGCCGAAAACGTCCAGGAGCGGCTGAACGAAGTCCGGCTCGACCACCATGTCGTTGTTCAGGAAGATCAGTGCCGGATTCTTGGCCTCGGCGGCACCGCGGTTGGTCGCGCCGCCGTAGCCCTCGTTGCGATCGAGCAGGATCACGCGAAGCCCGGGGAACTCCTCCTTACGCCGGGCCAGCTCGGCCACCGTGTCGTCGTCGCTCCCATTGTCGACGACGAGAATCTCGTCCTCCGGGTTCCCATGACGCCGCAGAGCCTCGACGAGCGGCGGCAAGCTCATGTCGAGCAGCTCGCGGCCGTTCCAAGTGGGAATCACCACGGAAACCGCATCGGTCGGCCGCACGCCGGTCCAATCCATGGGAAGACCGTCATCACGTCGTCGTACGGGAATGAGATCGCCCAGCACGATCGCCAAGCCCACCGCGAGCGACACCGCTGCGGCAACCGCGGTGAGCAACATGGTGAGAAGAGGAACGAACGACCGCCGCACCAAGCCAAGAGAGCGAACGATCACGTGCTTCACCTCACGCGCGAGCCCGCGAAAATACTTCACGTCATCGAGGACATGCTCGGCGGTGGCGCTGGCCGCCTCGCGAGCGGCCTCGCGAACTGCCTCGTCGACGGCCTCCCGTACCAAGTCGTGCGCGTCGCTGAGATCGTTCTCCAGGCGCACCGCGCGCGCCTCGGCCGCTTCGGCACGCACCGACAGCCGCGCGAGGGATGCGCGCAACCCATCGACATCCTCTACCGTCGGGCCCGCATCGCGCCAACGCTGGTGGACCAGGTCTTCGCCCTCGGATCCAACGGGGATCGTCGTATTGTGGAGGAACACGAAGTCGTCTGGATCTACGGGCAGCTCTTCTCCCACCCCCGCAATGAGGTAGCGGGCCACGAAGGCGATCTTGTCTCCGTCCCCCGGCGCGGCGCCTTGCCCCGCACAACGCCACACGCAGATCCGACCGCGCTGGTCCCACTCGCCGGGCGCGTGCTCGAGCCGCAGGCCAAGCTCGAACTCGCGCCCTCGGGAGCGTCCGATCGGACGAAACTCGAATCGCTGCCAGCCATCGTGCGTGAGCTGCGCCGCCGGCACGACGACGCGCGCGAGAACGTCGTCCGAATCGGCCACATCCCTGAGCTCGAAGACCACCGTGGAACCGTCTAGCGGCGGATCGAACCACAGGAGAACGTCGACCTGACACAACCGATCATAGCGCGACGTGAACCGCTGTCGGGGGGCGTAGGTCGGCCCGATCGCCTCGGAGAGCGCCCGGGCCGTGCTCGTGAACTCTTCGGCAACGAGCGCTTGTTCCTTTTGGGGAAGGTCGTCGCGATCCGGCCCGTTCGCGATCCACGCATCGCCTGCGCGATCGGCCGCGCGGCGAGGCGCGCGGCAGAAATCTGCGAGCGGCTCGACCGCCTTCTGCCAACGCAGGTCCCAGCGAGCGGCGGCGAAGCGTTCCGCGCGTCCGTCGTCGACCGGCTCCGCCAAGACCGCTTCGAGCGCGCCGGCGACCGCGTCGACATCACCCGGTGGCACGACCCGGCCGAGCTTCCTCTCACCCACAAGCGTCGCGAGTTCGTCGCCCTCGGTGACGACCATCGGGCGGCCGCACCAGAGATAATCCAGAAGCCGCGTGCGGAACGCGAACTCCGACTCCACCCCGCGCTGATGCAGACTCACCCCCACATCGGCATCGAGAATCCAGCGATCGCGCTCCTCGTACGGCACCCAGTCCACAAAGGTCACGCCGTCGTGGGTGAGTCCGAGCTCATCTGCGAGCGCGCGTGCCTTCTGCGCCATCTCCATCTCGCCGATGTCCGGATTCGGGTGACGCGCACCAAGGATCAGGGTCTTCACGTCCGGACGGGTCTCCCGCACCTTCGAGGTGGCCCGAATCAGCGTCAGGGGATCGACCCAGTTCCACAGCCCGCCGGACCACAGGACAACCGAGTCGTGCTCGCCGATACCAGGCACGACGCCTTTCACGACGCCGGGCCGGCCAGGCTCAGGCGTCGTATCCGGGACGCCAAAGGGCACGACCGCGAGAAGCCGTTCGAGGACGGGATCGCTCTCGTAGTTTGCGCGGTTCACACGCCCTGCCGCGGTCAGCATGCCGAGCCAGAAGCTCCGCTGTGCCTCACTTGCGCACAAGAAAAAGTCGCCGTTGGCGAGATGATGCTGAAGCCATCGAAGCGATAGGAGCGCCCGCCCCCCGGCCTTGTTGAAGTCGTCGCCGAACAGATCGAGGTTCGACAGAACGAACGGATCGTAGAGATCGACGACCAGGGGTTTTCCGACCGCCGTCATCAGCTCGGACCGCCCCGAGACGACGACCACATCCGCCTCCGCGATCAGGCCGGTCAGCGCCTTGCCTTCCGGAACGATCGCGAGAACGAGTCCGGGCTCGGCGGCGAGCGTGCTTCCTTCCGGCGCCGCCAGAGTCACCGCATGCCCCGCTCGCGCGAGTGCCCGGGCCATCTCGAGTGACCGAATGGCCGAGCCCGCCATTTGATCGCCAATGCGGTCCCAGCTCGAAACGAGGACCTTCATGCGACGAATCCTTCAGGCTGCGCGAATGTTCGGAAGGACAGCGCACGCCCCTCCTGCTCCTCGCCACCGATCATGAGCCCACCCATTTCAGACGAAGCATGCCACAACAGGATCTCATTGCCTTCGCTCGCGTCTGGCGCCGACGCACGAATCGCAACGGACCGGCCGGCGGAGTCGCGGTACGGCTCATCGAGCTCCAATCCAACGAAGCAGCGATCGACCAAGCGCGCCGCCGCGACGGTGGCCTCGGCGAGAAGCGCGCCGCGGTCATCGTAAAGCGAGAAATACACGTCATGTTCATTCCGTCGCGCGTACGTACCGACCCGGACGTCGACGCGCGAGAGGCCGTCGCGGCCGCACGTAAAGCGCTGCTCGACCTCACGGCCCGGCCCGAGCGGCCCACCCGATTCCGCGTCGAGCTGGTAGCGATCGAAGACCGCGTCCCCCGGCTCGATCGCGACGTTCGATCCCGTACCCGCCTCCAGCGGGAGTTCGGCGGGGAGCGGTCGTGACTCGCCGGCCCCTCGATCCAAAATCTCTGCGAGGACGGTGACGAGCTCGTCGACCTGGGCATCGACCCCATAGCGCACGTTCACTTCACGGCGTACCGCCTTTCCCAGCGCGTCGCGCAGTGCGGGCTCTGAGACGATCCGCTCGAGTCCGTCACGCCACTCGGCCTGAGACCCGCACAACATTGCGACCTCGCCGCCGCGGCTCGCCCGAACGAACGCCGGGGCGTCACTCGCGACCGTCGGCACACCGACCGCCGCGGCCTCGATCAGCTTCACCTCGCTCTTGCCGAGATTGAACGGCCGCCGTGTATCGAGGGGCGCGAGATTCACGTCGAGAGTTGCAAGTCGCTCGGGCAGCTCGTTCCACGCCACGAAGGGCCACCGCTCGATCTGGTCGCCAAAGCGCACCAGCGACGCGGGGGTGTCGACGAGCCCGCCGAGAACCAACGTCGCTTCCGGGTGACGCTCGAGGAGGTGGCCGAGCGCCGGTGCAACCATTGCCAGATCTGCATCGTGCGTGTCGGTACCCGATGCGAAGCCGAGCCGCACTCGCCCGCCCGAGCGGCGCGTCGAGCGCGCATCGCACCAGGCCCGATTCGACAGAGCGAGGACACACGCGGAGAGGCCGTTCCCCAGGCAATAGGCAGGACGACCGAGCTCGGCCGCCGCGTTCATCAACTCCGGAGTGCTTCCGAGAAACGCGTCCGCGGCCGCAAGACATCGCGCGTGCCCCTCTACGCTCTGCCGATATCCCTCGACGACCTGCGGATTCGAATGCTCGAGCGCGGGCGCCTCACGGAGATCGTCGGGCTGGAACACGAAATCGTCAGTCGAGAAGACCACGGGAACACCGCGACCTCTCGCCTCGCGCACGACACGCGCTACCGTCGCACTGTAGGGCGCGCGGTACAACACGATCAACTCGGCCGCGTACGCCGCGGCCACCGCGCGCACGTCGGAGTGGTAGAGCACTTCTCCCGTCATACCCGCGCAACGGAGGCGCTCGACGAGATTCCAGGCGCGGTAGCGCAGAGGTGCTCCGTCCATTCCCGTGAGAAACAGAATCCGACGCGCAGCCAAGCGGCGGCGAAGCGGCGACGGGCGCGGACGCGCGTGGTCACGCAGCACTCCGCGATAGAGCGCTTCGCTCGCCTCCGCGTGCGCGCGCGGTGCAACCGGCTCGAAGTCGGCCGCCGAACCGAGGGCCCGGACGAGCTCGCGCTCGCCTGCGAGCCGCCGGAGCGCCGCAGCCAGTGCATCCACCGAGCCCGACGGGACGACGAGCCCATTGTTCTCATGGCACACGACCTCTTCGGGACCACCGCAGTCCGAGGTGAGAACCGGCCGTCCCCGAGCCAGCGCTTCGCGCGCCACGAGAGAAAACGACTCGCGCATCAGCGATGGCACGACGACGACGTCGGCCGGGTCCATGACATCGTCGAGCCGGTCTGCCGCGAATGCCTCATGGCACCGCAGTCGACCGGCCAGGTCCGGCGCCCACGGTGCGGCTTCCTGCGCGGTGACCGCATACGCATCGAGCACGAAGTCTGCGTCCGTCGCCGCGGCCGCGGCGAGCAGCACATCGAGGCCCTTGGCCCGGTTCCCTGCACCGCCAATGTAGACGAAGCGCGTACGCGCGGTCCCGGAACCGGCGGCGCGCGGGCTTCGGGAGGCCCGCGGTAGCCCGTTGGCGTGAACGACGATTCGATGACCCTCGAAACCGTTCTCGACCAGACTGCTGCGCAAGAACTCCGACGGCACGACGATTTGTGCGACTCCGGTCAACGCCGCCTTCAGGGTCGCGCGACGCGCGGCGAAGTCGATGTCCGAAATCCCGGAGCACCGGTGCGGCTGGACGTGCTTCGGACAAATCTCACCGGCCGGCGAGAGACGGAAGAGGCATGGGCACAACCACCACCAGTCGTGCATCGTCACCACGACCGGTCGCCCAGCGCCGCGCGCAGCATCGATCAAACCCGCGCCGAGCCCCTGGAGACTGTGGAGGTGCACGACGTCCGGACGGTTCTCGTCCAGGAACCGCTCGAACCCCTGGGTCGCAACCGGGTTCCAGTAGCTCTCACGGGTCCAGGCGTGGAGCGCACCGCCGACGTTGATCCGATACGTCGGTGCCTCATCCACCCGACCGCGCGCCACCGCCCCCAGGGGCTCGTCAGCCGTCGTACGGCCACTGAAGACCGCGCACGAGTGGCCGAGCCGGGCGAGCTCGCCTGCGAGCCGTCGGCACACGACGGTCGCCCCGCCGCGAAACTCGGGCGGGTACAGGGCGCTCACCAGCGCCACCCTCACGCAGACACCCTCGGCCCCGGGCGCTTCTCACCGACGACGTCCATCGCTTCTCCACCTAACAGAGGCCGGACATGCCGTCCCTTTTCGCCCCAGGTGTGAGGTCACACCCATCCGCGCTCGGAACCTCCCGGATTTGCTTCGTTTCGTGGTCGGCCTAAGATGGCCGGGCTCGGGAATTTGGTGATGGGGGGGAAGATGTCGGGGCTCGAGCCTTGGGTGCGCCTGGGGATATCGAAGGTGTACCGGACGCGCGTATTTGACGTACTGCGTCAGAAGAGCCGCTCGCCCCGAACCGGCCAAGAGCACGACTTCTTCGTCCTCGCGGCCTGCGATTGGGTGAACGTGATCCCGATCACGGCTGCCGGCGAGGTCGTCCTCATTCGTCAGTACCGGCACGGCATCGAGGATTTCACCCTGGAGATCCCGGGCGGAATGATCGACGAGGCCGATCCATCACCGAAGGCCGCGGCAGGGAGGGAGATGCTCGAGGAGACCGGCTACGGGTCGGACGACCTCGTCTCGCTGGGCTCGATTCATCCGAACCCAGCCATCCAGGCGAATCATTGCCACACGTTTCTCGCTCGCGGCGCCGAGCGACGCACGACTCCGATGTTCGACGGAACCGAGGAAACCGAAGTCGTCCTCGAACCCTTGACGCGAATTCCCGAACTCATCCGTACCGGGAGGATCTCGCACGCCCTCGTCGTGGTCGCGTTCCACTGGCTCGGGCTGCGAGAGGAGGCATCGACGTGACCCTGGCCAACCTGTTCCCGGCGACTGGTCCGATGGACCGAGAATCCAGTTGGGAGGTGCTCGACGCTCTCCCCATCCAAGTCGCCTCGATCGACGAGCGTGCCGTCATCGTCGAGGCGAATCGCGCGTGGGTGGAGTTCGGCCTCCCTGAAGCTGGCGATGCCGTTCTCGCTGCCTGGAAGGGCGATGCGACCGAGGCGCTGGTGCGCTCCACGCTCAACCTCGGGATCGGCGAGTTGATCGCGGGCACGCGCGAGCGCTTCGAACTCGAGTATCCGCTACGCCGCGCGAAGGAGACGGTGTGGTTCGCGCTGTCCTCGTACCGACGCGGCAGTGGCGCAGTCGTCACGCAGACCGACATCACGGATCGGCGCCGGGCCGAAGCACGACGCGCGCAAGAGAATGCAGCGGCCCAGATCGATCACGCGGTCGCGCGCGCCGGACAGGAACTGATCACTTCGCTCCAACTACCGGAGACCCTAGACCGCTTGAGCCGATTGACGGTGGAGCTTCTCGACTGCGATGCGAGCCACACGATCCTCTGGCAGGAGGAGGACGAATCGTACACGGCTGCGGCTTCGTATGGCGACAGCACCGAGAACACCGAGGCGATCCGCAACATGCGCCTGCCCCAGACCGCGTTCGTCGGGGCCGTGGCGCGGGGCGACGACGTGACCGTCGACCAAGTCGACTTCCGCGAGAAACCATCAGCGCCACTCCGCGCGCTCGCGAACCGGCTCGGCATCCGCGTCATGTTGCAGATCTCACTGCGCCATGGGGACCAGCGAATCGGTTTCCAGACGGCGTGCCGCCGCCGCGACGAACCCTTCACCGAAGTCGAAGAGCGCCTGGCGTCACGACTCGGGCAACTCGCGTCGCTCGCGATCGAGAATGCACGCCTGGTCGGGCAACTCGACGAGGGCAGCCGCCTGAAGAGCGAATTCGTCGCAACGGTCTCCCACGAGCTTCGCACGCCGATCCACGTGGTCCTCGGTTTCGCCGATCTGCTGCTCGAAGGAGAGTTCGGAGAGGTTCCCGAACAGCAGCGCGACGCCCTGCATCGCATCTTGTTCGGCGCACGCTCGCTCTTGGAGCTGAGCGAAGCGGCTCTTCAGCTACGGCAACTGGACGATGGTGAGGTGCCGGTCCGTCTCGAAGACATCGGGCTACGGGAACTGTTCGACGAGGCGGAAGCGGAAGTGCGCGCCACGCACCGCGACGCCAACGTCGCGATCGAGCGACGACTCGCACCGGGCCTCGACCAGATCCGCTCCGACCGCAGCAAGCTCAAGCTGATCCTGAAGAACCTCCTTTGCAACGGGCTCAAGTTCACCAAAGAGGGCTCGGTCACCCTGAGCGCCAAGACCCGCGGCGACCAGAGCGTCTTCATCGTGGAGGACACCGGGGTCGGCATCGAACCCGAGGCCCTCCCAACGATCTTCGAAGCCTTCCGCCAGGCGGACGGCTCGCCCGCCCGCCGCTACGGCGGCATCGGTCTCGGACTCCACATCGTCCGCCGCACCGCTGAGCGCCTCGGCGGCGCCGTCCGCGCCCAGAGCACCCCCGGCGAAGGCTCCCGCTTCGAAGTAACCCTCCCCACGAAGTAGAGGGACTGCTAGCGTTGGAGGCGTGGCCAAAGTCGAGCGAAGCGCGCAAGAGGTGAAGGAGGCGGTTCTGCGAACCGCTAAGGAGATGCTCCAGAGCGGGCTGGTCGAGGGAACTGCCGGCAATCTGTCCGGCAGGCTGCCCGACGGGAACGTCGTGATGACCCCCTCGTCGCTCGACTACGAAGTCATGGAGCTAGACGATCTGGTGGTCGTCGATCTCGCGGGGAACGTGCTCGCGGGCGAGCGTTCTCCCACGACCGAAAAGCAACTTCACCTCGCCTGCCTTCGCGCACACGACGATCTCGGGGGAGTGATTCATTCCCACGCAATGTTCGCCACCATGTTCGCCGTTACTCGGCAACCGATCCCGTGTGTCATCGAGGAGTTCGACGTCTTCGTCGGCGGGGACGTGCCGGTCGCGGAATACAAGATGACGGGAAGCGATGAGCTGGGCGAAGAGGTTGCCCGGTGGGTCGAGAACCGCGGCGCCGTGCTAATGGCAAACCACGGGCTTCTCACCGTCGGCAAGGACATCGAGAATGCGATGAAGGTCGCACACCTCGTCGAACGCACCGCACAGATCATCTGGGGATCGCGCCTCCTCGGCGACCTCGTCCCGCTGCCCGACTCGACGCTCGAGAAGTTTGCGCCGATCTACAAGATGCTGCGCTCGCACTGAGCTCTTACTCGTCGACCAGCGCCTCGAAATCCGCCAACGCCACCCGAAGGCGGTCGAACACCGGACCCTTCTCGCCATCGGTCAAGATTCCAACCACCGTGCGGTAGAACCACAGCTGCTTGTGGGGCCCGGCGCTGAAATGATCCCACACCTCGTCGCCGAGCCGCCGATGATCCTCGACGAGCTCGCGAAGGTTGTGCAGCTTGTCGCACGCGGCGAGGAGGCGGACGGAGCGATCGGCCGAGCGCAAGTGCTCGACGTATCGATCCTTCCGCTCCTGCCAAGGCTCCTTCTTCGAGCCGTCCCGGGTATCGACCACACTGTCGCTGAGAGCGATCACCAGTGCCGCGGCCCGCGCGCCGAAGCGCCGCTCGATCTCTGCCCGCGTCGGCTCGCCGCCTTGGTCTTCGACGGCATCATGGAGAACGGCGGCGATCGCCTCGTCCTCGTCGGCACCCCCATCGATCGCCAGGCTCGCCACGCCGAGAAGGTGCGCGATATACGGGGTGTCCTTGGCCTTCCGCGTTTGGGTCGCGTGCAGCCGCGCGGCGTAGGCCAGGGCTTCGGCGAACCGCTCGCCAAGGCGGGGCGTATCGATGGTGTCGCTCACTGGAAACGCGCCCTCAACCAATTCACGACGATCTCCATCCCAGGCCTGCGGTGCCCTTCGAGATAGTGTGGGGCGCCCTCGAGCTCGTGGTACGTCACATCGTCGCTCGCCGCGCGATCGCGCGCTTCGCGCGCCTGCCAGATCCGAATCTCGGTGTCGGCCGTCGGATGGAGCATCAACACCGGACACGTCACCTTCGGCATCGTGTCCGCGAGCTTGGCCGCCGACGATAGACTCGACCAGGTCGACAGCCAACCGTAGGGAGTCATCACCCGGGCGAGGCCAAAGCGTCCGAAATAGTTGGCCTCGAAGGGATCGGGAAAAGCGAAGAGAGAGCCGAGTGGCCGGTCATCGGGATCGATCGTCGGATCCAGGTACACTGGATTTGCGAGTGTCCGGTAGATGGTGAGGTACGGCGTATGCAGGCCGCGGCGCCTGGCATCGCGCCACTCGTCGCTCCCCTTCGGCAGATCCCGACCACGCTTGCGAGCGTCGTCGGCGGCCGAGATCGCCCCCCGCGCGATCTCGTCGATCCGGCCGATGCGCTCTCGTTGCGCCGCGCGGTAGTTCTCGAGCCAGCCTCGGTCATAGCTCGACGGTTCCGGCCACGGCTTCCAGCCGTTGCGCGGATCGTACATGTCGAGCTCCGGCACGACGGAGTGCGGATCGCTCTCGTCGGCCACCGACGGATCGATCACCTGCTCCATGAAGACGCCCTCGCCCGGATGGGCCGCTACGCCGACCCAGGCGTCGCCGCAACCCGTCTCGGCCTGCGCGAGCGCCATCAGCGAGCCCCCACCACTATTACCGAACAGCACGACGTTGTCGGCGCCTCGACGACGCATCTCGGCGGCCGCCGTCTCCACGTCGACGACACATTTCTCGTGCAAACAGTCGGCGTCGTTGTTCAAGTAGCGTGTGGCAAAGCCGAGCACCGCGTAGCCGGCTGCGGCCAGCAACGGACATGCGTAATGCACCGAAAAGTCACCGCGGGGATGCGCTAGAATGATCGCGGTCTTTGGCGGTTTCCCGGCCGGAGTCCACAGCATTCCGCGCACCAACACCCCATCGGGGGTCAGGAGCCGAATCGCCTCCCGGTCCAGGTCGACGTCGGGCGCATCCTCGGGCAGGGGCCAGTAGCTCATCCCAAGCGGGCGCGCCGTCTCGAGCAGGTCGGACATGACACCACCTTAGTGTCCCTCCCCAACCATCCGCCAGGCCCGAACCCGCTGGCGCGGACACCTGGTTCGGGCTTACATGGCCGGATGACCGATGCTCAGGCTTCTCCGCGTGCACGCCAGCTCCTCGCCGTGGGAGCCGCCGCCGGGCTGATCCTCGCGGTCGCCGGCATCGTACGTCCTGGACCACGATTCGACGTGGACCTCCCCGCCGGCACCGCGGTCGTCGTCGGGGGGGCCGTGATCGAGCAGGAGGCGTTCGAACGAGCCGTGGGGCTCCTCGCCGCCGACAGCAAGAATCCGATCGGCGACGCCGAGCGCACCCACGTCCTGAACCGCATGATCGAAGAAGAGCTGCTGGTACAACGCGCGCGGGAGCTCGGCATAGACGAGCACGACCGGCGAGTGCGCTCGTTGCTCGTCTCATCCATGATCGACTCCATCGTCGCCGACGCGCAGCCGGAGGAGCCGTCACGGGCCGACGTCGAACGGTTCTTCGAGGAGAACAGCGGCTACTTCGCCCGTACGGGCCGGATCCATGTTCGCCCCCTCCGGTTCGCGAAGCGCGACGGCGAAAGCGAGGAGGCCGTGCGCGGGCGCGCCACCGCCGCGTCCGAGAGCCTGCGAGCAGGCGACGCGCCGGCCACCGTGGAGGCCGAGCTCGCCGACCCATGGATAGTCCCCGTGCCCAATGGGCTCCTGCCCGCGACGAAGCTACGCGAGTACCTCGGCCCCACACCGACGAAACGCGCCCTCACGCTCGAGACCGGCGGCGTCAGCGAACCGGTGAAGGGCGGACGAACGTGGTACGTGCTGCGCATGATCGACCAAGACCCAGCCCGCACCCCGCCGCTGGACGAGGTCGAGAGTGAAGTACGCGTCGAGATGCTGCGCCGCGCGGGAGACAACGCCCTGCGCTCGTATCTCGACCAGCTCCGCGCGAACGCCGATGTACGCATCAAACCGGGTGTGACTGCGGTGCCGGCCCCCCAATGAAGGCTTCGCCCACGACCGTTCGCGGTCTCGCCGCGGGCCTCCTGGTGATCCTCCTCGCGTGGCCGATGAGCGCCGACGCGCACACGAAGAGCGCCTCGTACTCGCGCTTCCGGATGACCGACGAAGGCGCACAGATCCAGCTGCGCATGCCGTTGCTCGAGCTGACACGTTTTCCCCCGGAGCACGACTGGAGCGCCTACCTCGCCTCGCACCTGCGACTCTACGCCGGCGACGAGCTCTGTACGCCTTCAGCGCCCGTCCGGGTGAAGGAAACGGCTCCCGGCTGGGCGGTCTTCCGCTGGGACGTCGTCTGCCAGGGGGACGAGCCGCGCGTGATCGAAAGCCAGATCCTGTCGGACGTCTTGTCTTCGCATCTCCATTTCGCGCGGGTGAGCGATCCCGAGCAAGGAGTGCTCGAACGCGTGCTCGTTGCGACGGCCCCGCGATGGTCGTTCGCTCCGGGAGAAGAGGAATCGATCGGAACCTCGTTCTCGGGCTACGTCACTCTGGGCGTCGAGCACATCCTAGCCGGGTGGGACCACCTCGCATTCGTGGCGGCGCTCTTGATCCTCTCGCAGTCGCTCCGAGAGGTCGCGACACTGGTGACGTCCTTCACCGTAGCGCACAGCATCACGCTCGCCCTTGCGGTTCTGGGCGTACTCCGCCCCCAAGCAGCCGCCATCGAAATTCTGATCGGGTTCTCCATTGCACTGGTAGCGGCAGAGAACGGTTGGCTTCTGGGGGGAAAAGGCCGTTCGATCCCGTACGCGTTTGGGGCCGCGCTTCTCGTCGCCGCGGTGATGGCACTCGCCGGAAGTGGCGTCCTGTCTCCCCTCGCATGGACCGGACTCGCCTTGTTTTCCGCGTGCCATTTCGGGCTCCTCGAGAACACGAGCGGCAACGCGGGGTTACTGCGCGCCGTCGTCGCCTTCGCCTTCGGCTTGATGCATGGGTTTGGCTTTGCCGGGGTACTGATGGAGATCGAACTCCCGGCGAGCCGAATCGCGCCGGCCCTGCTCGGCTTCAACGTCGGCGTGGAAGTCGGTCAGCTCGCGGTCGTACTCCTGCTGTGGCCGTTGCTGCGCGCACTCGCGCGCTTCGGGGACGGCCGGTGGTACGTCCGCGTCGCCGAAACCGGGTCCGCGGCGATCCTCGCCCTTGGTCTGTACTGGGTCGTGATACGCAACTGGGGATGAAACCCATGCAGGTGCACCTCGTCGACGGAACGTACGAGCTCTTCCGACACTTCTTCGCCCTCCCCTCGCACGTCGACGCGAATGGCAACGAGAGGGCGGCCGTCCGCGGGGTCGTCGGTTCGGTCCTAAACATGCTGGAGAATGGTGCGACTCACGTCGGCGTCGCGACGGACCACGTCGTGGAGTCGTTCCGCAACGACATGTGGGACGGCTACAAGACGGGCGAGGGGATGGATCCTACACTCCTCGATCAGTTTCACCCCCTGGAGAACCTGCTCGGCGCGCTCGGCGTCGCCGTGTGGCCGATGGTCGAGTTCGAAGCCGACGACGGGCTGGCCTCCGCCGCCGCGATCGCCAGTGCCGACCCGAACGTCACAAAGGTCTTCATCTGCACCCCCGACAAGGATCTCACGCAGTGTGTCGAGGGGACGCGGGTCGTGCAGCTCGACCGCCGCAAGAACCTCATCAGTGACAAACAGGGAGTGATCGAGAAGTTCGGCGTGCCGCCCGCATCGATCACCGACTACCTCGCACTGGTCGGAGACACTGCGGATGGCTTCCCCGGGTTGCCGGGCTGGGGCGCCAAGTCGGCGGCCGCCGTCCTCTCGGAGTACGGCCACGTCGACCAGATCCCCGACGACGTCGATCAGTGGAAGGTGAAGCCGCGCGGAGCCGCGCGGCTCGCAGACGCCCTGGCCGAAGGCCGTGACGACGCCATGCTCTTCAAAAGGCTCGCAACCCTGCGGACCGATGCTCCCGTAGGGCACTCACCAAACGATTGGCTGTGGCGGGGTCCAAGCGAGCACTTCGCACCCATGTGCGAAACCCTCCGCGCGATGGGGCTCGTGCGGCGCGCCGAGCACATTGCCGCAGACCGGACCTGAGTTCGCGCGCGAGTGTGCCGACGGCGCCCCGAAAGTGCCGCGAGAGCGCTCGCCGTCACTCCGTTCCTCCCCAACTGCGCGACCCGATCGGTCCAGGAGTTGCTGCATTGCCCCTCATTGCCTCACCCGGGGCGAGCAAGACCACAGGAGAACGCGATGGGAAACGCCATACGGATGAGCCGGTCCTGGGGAGGGATCTACCGCACGCGCTTCCCACTCGACGGCGAGCGACTACGCGAGATCGGACGCGGCGCGCTGAAGGGCCTCATCCTTCTCGCCTTCCTCTACACCGCCTCGATCGGCTGGGACCTCATCCAAGACCTACGCGAGGTGAAGCTCTACCAACTTCGACAGGTCTTGCGAATCGCGAGCATCGGAGACGTCTTGCTGCTCTGGGCGGCCTACGCCCTCTTGCGTGAGTTCGTACGCGCGATGGGGCGACGTCGGGAACTGCCCCGCTCGTAGTCTCTCGCTTTCCACAACGAGTCCCGACTCAGTTCACGGCATCGATCCATCACATGGCACGAGCACCTCCACAACCGTAGTGGAGTCTGGGGAGCCGTTGCGCACCAGCCTTCCATCGAGATACCGGCCCCCATGCTCCAGTATGCGATCCTCACTCTCCTTCAGGACGGTGCCGACCACGGGTACCGACTGAAGCGGCGACTGGATCAGCTACTCGGCCCGGCCTGGCGCGTGAACGTCGGCCAGGTCTACCAGGTGCTCGACCGACTGCGCCGAGCGCGCCTCGTCGAAGAGCTGCCGTGCGAAACGGATCGCGGACATGGTCACGCGCGCTGGCCCGTCGCGATCACCCCGGCAGGCGAGACCGAACTCGAGCGATGGCGCACCGCGCCCATCCATCCGACCCGCCCACCAGGCCCAGCACGGTACGAAGTCCTCGGACGGCTCTGCGTCGGCGGACCCGCCTGCCTCGAGCAAATCCTCGATGGCCTCCTCGAAGAGCGTTCCGTCTACGCGCTCGAATACGATCGCGTCGCCGCGCGGTGCAATCGCCTCGAAGAAACCGGGGGCTCCGTCGACTCCGCAGAGCTTCTCGCGCTCGAGGCCTCACGTCTCGCCATCAGAGCCCACGTCGAATGGATCGACCTGTGCTTCACCCGCCTCGCCCCGCGCCAGGCCAGTGTCCCAAGCCTCGCGAGCAAACTCGGTCAGATCTCGAGTTGGGCGCCGAGCTCCACGACCCGGTTTGGCGGGATTCCGAAGTAGGCGGTCGCCGACGGCGCGTTGCGCGCGAGCACGCCAAAGAGCCGCTTCCGCCAGGTCGCCATCCGAGACGGCCCCGTCGCAAGGAGCGTCTCGCGACCCAAGAAGAACGTCGTCTGCTGCATCTCGATGGCGAGGCCCTGCTTCGCGCAGAGGCTCAGGACCGGCTCGACGCGAGGAGACTCCATGAACCCGAAGCGCACCAAGACGCGATAGAAGCCCTGGCCGCACTCCTCGACCGACAGTCGCTCGTGGTCGGGCACCTCCGGTCGCACCGCGGAAATGAACGACATGAACACGACGCGCTCGTGCAGGACCTTGTTGTGCTTGAAGTGGTGCATCAAAACGCTGGGCACGCCGTCGAGCGCGGACGTCATGACGACCGCGGTCCCCGACACACGATGGCACTGCGTTGCCTCGACGTCTTGTAGGAAAATGTCCAACGGCAGCCGGGCCGCGGAGAGAATGCTCCCGACCTCCGCCCGCCCCCGCTTCCATGTCGTCATCGCCGCGAACAGAACCGCACCCACCGCCAGCGGGAACCAGCCACCCTCGAAGAATTTTACGAGGTTCGCACCCAGGAACGAGAGGTCGAAGAGCAGGAAGACCGCGATCGTTCCGCCGGCACGCATCCGCGTCCAACCCCACCGTTCGCGCGCAACGGCGTAGAAGAGCAACGTAGTGGTGGTCATCGTTCCCATGACCGCCATGCCGTACGCGTCGGCGAGTTCGCTCGATTCCTGGAAGCCCAGCACGAGCAAGATGCAGAAGATCATCAGCGTTCGGTTCACGGTCGGGATGTAGATCTGCCCATGTGCCGTCTTGGACGTGTGGATGATCGTGAACCGCGGCGAATAGCCCAGCTGCACGGCTGCCTGCGTGAGGGAGAACGAGCCCGAGATGAGCGCCTGCGACGCGATGATCGTGGCGACCGTGGCCAGCGCCACGAGCGGGTACAGTCCCCACTCCGGCGCAAGTTCGAAGAAGGGGTTCGTCACGGCAGAGCCCCTCTCGAGGAGAAGCACGCCTTGCCCGAAGTAGTTCAGCAAGAGCCCCGGCAGCACGACCGTGTACCAGGCCAACCGGATGGGCTTGGGGCCAAAATGCCCCATGTCGGCATACAGGGCTTCACCGCCCGTAATCACCAGCACGACGGAACCGAGCACGAAGAAACCCACGTCGCCAGCGGATGCGAGGAACGACACCGCCCACCGCGGATCGAGCGCCGCAAGCACCGACACGTGGTCGCCCTGCTGGGCAAAGATCTTCACGGCACCCAGCACCCCGATGGTGCCGAACCACACGAGCATCATCGGGCCGAAGACCGCACCGATCCCCGCCGTACCCCGATACTGCACGGTGAAGAGACCGATCAAGATTACGATCGTGATTGGGATGATGAACGGATCGAACGTCTGAGTCGCAACGCCGAGGCCCTCCACCGCCGAGAGCACTGAGATCGCGGGCGTGATGACACCTTCTCCGTACAACAGCGACGCGGCGAACAATCCGAGGAGGAGGAGCACGTATCGGGGCAGCGGCCCGGTGCGATCCGCCCCTCCCGCCCGAGTCAGCGACAACAAGGCCAGAATGCCACCCTCACCATGGTTGTCCGCGCGCATGACGAACGTGAGGTACTTGACACTGATCACCATCACGAGCGACCAGAAAATCAGCGACAGAACACCGAGCACATTGGCCGCGTTGATGGGCAGAACGTGCTCCCCGAGGAAGCACTCCCGCAGCGCGTAAAGCGGCGACGTCCCAATGTCGCCGTACACCACGCCCAGGGCTCCCAGAGCCAGCAGCGGAAGCGGCCCTTCTACGTGCTGTGGCAGCTCCTCAGGCGATCCGCCGTCGCTCACGGCCGAACCTCCCCAGCTGCGCGGCCACCCGCCGGATCCTCGGGCGGAGCCGGGCGGAGCTGGTCTAGCGTGGAGAGCAGCTCGGATACGTCGCGCAAGAGCCCCTCGCCCGGGTCCACCCCAACGATGAGGGTCCCATCCGGCTGTAGTGTGCGCCCCGCGCCCCCTTCCGCCGCGAACTCGACCAGACGCTCGGCCTCAACCGGCGCCGTCTCATGGAAGCGAAGCGCAAGCCGAGTGCCACGCACTCTCGCCTCGAGAATCCCGAGCATTTTCATTCGGCGGCGCAGCTCCATCACATCGAGAAGAGTGTCGACGATCGACGGGATCGGTCCATAGCGGTCACGCAGCTCCTCCGCGAGGAGGACGCGGTCCCCCGCACTTCGAAGCGCAGCGAGTCGCTTATACCACACGAGTCTCTGATTCACGTCGTCGACGTAGGAGTCGGGGATATAGACCCCGATCCCGAGATGGATCTCCGGCTCGATGTCCGTCTCGACCGGATCGCCGCGCAGCTCGTGCACGGCCTCTTCCATCATCCGTGTGTAGAGCTCGAACCCAACCGCAGTGACATGGCCGCTCTGCTTCTTGCCAAGCAGGTTCCCCGCACCACGAATCTCGAGGTCGTGGGCCGCGATCTTGAAACCACCCCCAAGATCGTCGAGCTCCTGCAGGACCTGCAGACGCAGCCGCGCGTCCTTGCTCAGAATCTGTTCGCCCGGAATGAGAAGATACGCATACGCCCGCGCTGCGGAACGCCCCACCCGGCCACGGAGCTGGTAGAGCTGGGCGAGCCCGAAGGTATCCGCCCGGTTGATGAGGATCGTATTCGCGTTCGGGATGTCGAGCCCGGACTCGACGATCGCGGTACAACAGAGCACGTCGAACTCGTGCTCGAGGAAGCCCATCATGACCTTCTCGAGCGCGTGCTCTCGCATCTGGCCGTGGCCGACCACAACCTTCGCCTCCGGCACCAGGACGCGAACCTTCTCGGCCATCCGTTCGATCGACTGCACGCGATTGTGCACGAAGAAGACCTGCCCGCCTCGGTGTATCTCGCGCAAGATCGCCTCGCGGATCATGGCGTCTTCGCTGCGCGTCACATACGTGCGAATGGCTTGCCGGTCGAGCGGCGGCGTCTCGATCACAGACAGGTCGCGAATTCCGGTGAGCGACAACTCGAGCGTCCGCGGAATCGGGGTGGCCGAAAGCGTGAGCACGTCCACAAGCTTGCGCATCTGCTTTACGCGCTCTTTGTCGCGGACCCCAAACCGATGTTCCTCGTCGATCACCAAGAGACCGAGTCGGGCGAACTCGACGTCCTTCTGCAGGAGCCGATGCGTCCCCACGACGATGTCGACGGCACCCGCCTTGAGTCCAGCGACGACATCGAGGTTCTGCTTGCGGGTCCGGAAGCCCGAGATGGTCTCGATGGTTACCGGGTACCCTTCGAACCGTTTCTTGAGCGACTCCGAGTGCTGCTGGGCGAGAACCGTAGTGGGCACCAGGACGGCGACCTGCTTGCCCTCCATCGCCACGACGAACGCCGCCCGCATCGCGACCTCGGTCTTGCCATAGCCTACATCGCCGCACACCAGGCGATCCATCGGCCTATCCTTGCCGAGATCCTCCAACACCTCGCGAATCGCGCGCCCTTGGTCGGGAGTCTCGTCGAACGGGAAGCGCGCCTCGAACTCCTGGTAGTACGGATCATCACTCGAGAACGCGTGGGAGCGGTTTCGCTGCCGCACCGCGTAGAGGTCCAGCAGCTCGTGGGCCATCGCCAGGATGGATTCCTTGGTCTTCTGCTTCGTGCGCTCCCATGTCGTCCCGCCGAGCTTGTCGAGCTCAGGCTCCTTGCCATCCCCACCTACGTACTTCTGCACGAGGTTCACCCGGTCGACGGGAAGGTAGAGACGATCCCCACCGTGGTACTCGAGGAGGAGGAAATCCCCCTCGTCGCCCGCCACGGTGAGATGGGTGAGCCCGTGGTAGCGGCCGATGCCGTGGTCGAGGTGGACCACAAAGTCGGCCGGCTTGAGCTGCTCGAGACTGCGCATGACCTCGTCCAGCGTCAGCGCCACCTCCTTGCGGCGGCGTGACCGCCGGTGCTCTCCGAAGAGATTCAACTCGGCAACACAGACCAGCCGATCGTCGGGCAACCATACCGATCCCGAGAGCTCGCCTTCGACGATGAAGGGGCCCGCCTCGTCGTGCTCGAGAAGTGCCGTCGGCAGAGAGTCGCCGACCACCGGCACCGCCAACTCCTGCGACTCCAGCACGTTCCGGAGCCGCTCGGCCTGGCTCGCCGATCCCACGACGAGCGCCACCCTGGCGTCCGATGCCGCCCATGCGCGGATCCGATCGGCGACCGCCTCGAACTGCCCCTTCTCGCGCAGCAGTCTCGTGTCGCGAACTTCGAACGGAAGCCGCACCGCGACACCCTCGGACCCCGCCACCCCACCGGGATCTTCGAACGGGTCGAGCTGGACACATGGAAATGCAGCGACCCGGTCGGCGAGCTCTTCGGCGGGAAGGTACAGCGCCTCGGGAGGCGGATAGATCCGGCGCTCCTCGTCGGCGAGCCTAGCGTGATCGGCTACGCTCTCCCACGCCTCATCCCGCGCCTTGAGCAGAGCCGCTTCGTCGTCGCGAACCAGCACCGTGCCCTCGGGAAGATACTCGAACACGGGAACGAGCGGAGCCAGGTACGGCGCGAGCACCTCGAACCCGGGCAGCAACGTCCCCTCGACCAACGCGTCGATCAAGGCGAGGCGCTCACGCCGTGGCATCTGCACTTCGCGCGCGCGCTCCTCGATCTGGCGGAGGCGGGCCGGCTCGTTGCGCGCTCCGATGCGGACCTCCGCTGCCGGCAGAATGAGTGCGTCCTCGCAGGACTCGACGCGCCGCTGAGAACGAGCGTCGAACGTTCGAATCGAGTCCAGGGTGTCGCCGATCAGCTCGAGGCGAAGCGGATCCGGCTGACCGGTCACGAACACGTCGAGCAGCCCACCCCGAATCGCGAACTCACCGCGATCCTCCACGAGCGGGCGACGACGATACCCCCAATCGGTCAGACGCCTCGCGACCTCCCCGAGGTCGATGTCCTCGCCCTCGACCAGGTACGTCACCGCCTCGTCGAGCTCCGCGGGAGGCATCACGCGCTGGAGTACCGCCTCAGGGGTGGTGACGATGATCGGGTTCCGCGACCGCCGAAGGTGGTAGAGCCCCTCGATCCGTTGCGCGACCGTCTCCGGACTCGGCGACATCGGTGCGAACGGAGCCGTGTCCCATGGTGGCAGAACGTGGACCCGCTTGCGCACCAGAGCGGCCTCCCCGGGCTCGCCGAGGAAAAAGCGCAGGTCCTGGGCGAGAACTTCGGCCTCCCGCGCGGTCGGTTCGAATACGAGAAGGGGCCGAGCCAGAAATCGAGCCAGCTGGGCGACGAGTGCGGCTCGGGCCGGCCCACGAGCCCCGGCAACCCGCACCCGGGCCTCCTCGGGCAGCCGGGCGGCCACGCGTGCGACCACTCCTTCGACCGAGTGTTCGCCGATGATTTCGGAAGCATCCGACATCCGCTTGTCGCTGTAGCATCGCCGCTGATAATGCTCTTGCCCAGTGCACGATCGTCACAACAGCACCAACGCCTCTAGCCCAGCTCCGATCGAGACGGCGACGGACTGATGGCCCCACGTGCCGAAACCCGCGATCTGCTCGCAGAGCGGATTCGTCGCCTCGAGAAGCGCATCGGAGAGCTTGGCGACCGGATCGGTGCGACGGGCGATCACGTCGAGCGCGCCAGTGGGCAGCTCGAAGCTCTCGTCGGTCTCGTCGGGCGGTTGGGGCGCATCGTCGACGTTCAGGGCGACAGCCTGCAGGGCGACGAGGATCAGCTCGAGCGCAAGGTCGGTATGATGGAAAGTCGCGTCGGAGACCTCGCCAAGGGGCTTCATTCGATCGCGTCCCGCCTCGACGCGCTCGGCGAGGAGCTCGAAGGCGCACAGCGCCGCAAGAAGGCGGCGCGAAAGAAGGCCTCGACGAGTGGCCGCGCGAAGTCCCGCTCGCGCGCGAAGCCGAAAAAGGCATAGCGCCCCGCGGTGCACGGCGGTGCACGAGCGGGCCTCGTCGGCTCTACGCCGCGAGAATCTCCGCGGCGCGGAGACGAACCGCCGGCACCCCGCGCGGACGCTGGGGCCGAGTGCGCTTGAACGCACGAGCCGGAAACCCGACCAGGGAGGTGCGCGGCAGGTGCGCGCCCCGCCGAACGAACGCAACCGCGATGCGCGCGGCTCGGAGGATGACCGCGTCCGTCGCGCCCGCACCCTGCGGCACGAGGATCGGACGAAAGAGCAGACGCCGATCCCGAAAATAGTGGCGCGCGACGGCGTCCGTCGGCGAATCTACGACCGCCCAGACCTCGGGAGGCAACTGACGTTCCCCGCTCGACCGAAGGTACGCCTCGACCTCCGAAGCGAGATCCGCGTCGAAGGAGCACAGGACCAGAACGTCCACGTCGGCACAGCTGATGCCGCGAGCCGAGTCGAGCTCGACGATGTCGACGGCACCCGCCGCGCGCAGCGGTGCCCGCAGCCCCCTGGCGAAGGCGGTCTCCCGGCCCGCGAGCCCGATGCGCAGCGACTTCAGGTCGAGCGCCGTTCCCAGCACGACGTCGACGAGTTTCACGTAGGAGCTGAAGTACGCATCGGGGAATGCGTGATGCATCGCGTGGTAGGCGATCGGACAGAACACCGTGGAGGGCGCGACCTCGACGACCGGCTGGGGCCGGTGGTTCAGGTCGAGCCCGCCATCGCGCAGCAGCAGGAGGAACACGGCCGTCTGCATCGAGGCGAGTCCGACCGCAATCCCGGTTGGCAAGACGACCAAAAGCGCGCCGGTAAACGCGAGGTGCGTCGTGTACTCGAGCACCAGATGACACCAGACGTTGGCCCGCTGATACTGCCAATTCACCCGCAGACCTCGATCGATCCAGCGATGGTGGATCGCGTGTGGCCACGCGAGCACTCGCAGAAGCCCGAACCGACTCGTGAGCATACGGTGCAGAGCCCAGTGGACCAGGTCGAAGAACACCGTCGATGCGAGGAACAAGAGCACCACCGCCAGCACCGAGACCAGGATCTCGAACACGGTCGACACGCGCACCAAGGTAGCGCCGGGGAAGGCGGGCGTCGAGCTACTCGATGAAGCCGAGCACCGGCACGACGACCCTAGGCTGACGATCGCTCGTCGTGGTCACGATCACCTCATCGTCGAACGGCCCGCGCCGCCGGCTGGGATGGAGCACCACGTGCAACCGGACGCCCGATTCGGGAGCGGGCGCGCCAACCACCCGTACGTCAAACCGCCGACTGTCCTTCTTCACCTTCAAGAGCCGGACTCCCGGCTCGGTCTCGATCTCGATCGTCCTCTCACGCGAGACGCCGATCGGCACCCGTCCGAAGAAGATCCGATCCGGCACGATGGTGACGTCGGCCACGACCGTGCCCCGAACTGTGAGGACGAGCTCCGGGGTCTGGGGATCGTTGGTCTCGACCGTCACCGTGCGCACGCGAGGGCCCGCTTCACGACTGGTGTCGAAGGCCACCTCGACCCAGCCGGAATCCCCGGCTGCAATGGTGCCCCCCGGACTGACCGTACTCGTGCACGCACATTCGCTCCGACCGGGAACGAGCGTCAGCGGCTTTCGTCCTCGATTCTCGACCTCGAAGACGTGCCGTACTTCCCGCCCGAGCGGCACGGCCCCGAAATCGAAGACCGCGCGCTCGACCTCGATGCGCGGCTCGGCCGCGAGCGGGGGGACACGCAGCTGCGAAAAGCAACCCGCCAAGACCACCGCCCCCATCGTCACCGATACCCACCGCATCCCACCGGCCTACTGAGGAGAGGCGGTCCGGCGCAACTCGGGCCAAAGTTGCAAGCCGCCCCCCGGGAGAGCATCGTCTTGAGGCATGCGCGAATGTTCCGAATGCGGCAAGGAAACCCAGCGCACCCCGGCGCGGGTACGTTGGTCGGTCCGACTCGCCCTGCTGGCCCTGACGTTCGCGGTGGCCTTCTTCGTGATGGCGCCGCTCGCGGTCGGAATGTTCGAGGGGGTCGAGAACGGGTTCGCCCCGGCGCGGACCGCTGCTGGCGTCACCCTCGTGCTGGGCGGCGCGGCATTCGTAGCCGGATTCACCCGACTGCGGCGCCCAACCTGCGACGCCTGCGGCACAGTGGAACCGACCTGGCTCTTCCAACCTGCTCCGGTGCGCACCAGCGCCGCCCGCGGCGGCACCGACCGCCGCGGATTCCTCACCGCCGCCGGCGCAGTCGGTGCGAGCGGCGTCGCTGCCGCGACCGCCGGTGTCGGCGGCCTCGTCGCGGGCAAGCGCGAGTGGCTACCGATTGCGACCAACATCTTCTTCGGCGACGTCGTAAAGACCCACCCCGTGCGCCGGCCCGAATGGGCGGGCTCGACGGTTCAGAGCTACCGGCGGCTCGGCCGCACCGAGGCCATGGTCTCCGACATCTCGCTCGGCTCGGGTCGAATCAAGGACAAGGCGGTGGCGATCCATGCGATCGACCGCGGCGTGAACTACTTCGACACGGCTCCCGACTACTCCCACACGACATCCGAGACGATTCTGGGCGAAGCCATTCGCGAGACCGGCGGCCGAGACAAGATGTTCCTCGCCTCGAAGTTCTGCACGGCCGACGGTCACATGCCAATCGATGCATCGGTGGCGCAGATCATGGCCGCGGTCGAGGGAAGCCTGACGCGACTGAACACGGACTACCTCGACCTGGTGCACATCCACTCGTGCGACGCGATGGAACGCCTCATGGCGCCGGGCCTGCACGAGGCGTTCGATCGGCTTCGCGAGCAGGGAAAGGCGCGCTTCCTCGGAGTGAGCACCCATACTCCGAACCTAGAGCCGATCGCGCGACAAGCCATCGCGTCCGATCGATTCGACGTGATGATGCTGGCCTATCACCACGGCCTCTTCCCTCAGATCGGTCAGATCATCGACGACGCGCATACCAACGACATCGGAGTCGTCGCGATGAAGACGCTGAAGGGCGCGAAGGCCGAGAACCTGGTGGGCTTCGAGAACGATGCCGGCTCGTATGCCCAAGCATCCTTCCGGTGGGTGCTGTCCAATCCGTCGGTGTCGTGCCTGGTGGTCTCGTTCTTCGACGACCAACACTGCGACGAGTATCTGTACGCCTCCGGCACGAAACCTCACGCGACCGATCAGGCGCTCCTCGAGCGCTACGACCGGCTCGCATCGGCCGACTACTGCCGGCCGCACTGCGGCGCGTGCTTGGACTCCTGCGAGCGCGATCTCCCGATCAACACCGTGCTCCGCTACGACATGTACTTCGAAGGCTACCGCGGGCGCCGAGACGTGGCGCGTGACAAGTACGCCGCACTGTCCCGTGTCCGCCTCGATGCATCGGGCTGCGAGGAGTGCCCCGCACCGTGCGCCGGATCGTGCCCCTTCGAGCTACCCATCCGGGCCAAGATGGTCCGCGCCCACGAGAGGCTCCGCCAGATATGACCCGCCCCACCCACACGATCCGTCGCCTCGCCTCCACCGCGCTGGCCACGATCACGATCGGCGGCTGCGCCGCGACGTCCGATCAGCCCGCCACCACGACGAGCGACCAGATGTGCGTCGTCTCCATCGAGCCCCAGATGAAAATGGTGACCTTCGCCGCTCCGCCCGGGTTGGACGGCGGCGTCACCTCACTGTTTTTCTCGGCCCTGCCCGACGTGCATCCGGGCGACCTCGTCCGCGTCGACAACAGCGCGGGCCATGGTGGCCCGAAGATCGATCGCGTCGCAGCGGCGGCCGACGCGTGCGCAGATGTGGCTCAAACGGCCGCAGATGCGCACAAGCACCACTGAACGAAAAAAAGCTGATCACGGCCGTCCGGAACCTGCCACGGCCGGGAATTCGTCCCACCCAGTGGGCGAGATCTCCGTTTTCGCCTCTTGTTCTCCCCTGACACGGAGGCGAGGAGTTGACGCACCAACCCTTGCGCTGACGCGCCGCGCACGGCAAAAAATCTGCCAGCACTGGAGGAGCACCTTGAGAGAATCCGGGAGAACCTCGGGAGGCGCGTCGAAGCCGAGCGGACGCAAGGCGAGCGCCAAACCGAAAACGAGCAAGACGGCCCCCGGCAAGACCGCGAAGAAGGCCACCAAGGGGACCGTCGAGAAGGCGAAGAAGGCTTCCCAGAATGCGACGACGCAAAGCGTCAAGAAAGCTCCCGCGAAGCCGTCACTAGCCAAGAAGACTCCGGCGCAGAAGGCCGCTGCCAAAAAGGCCGCTGCCAAGAAGGCCGCAAACCGACGCGGTGCGGCCCGCCCCCCCAAGGGAGGGCCCCGCACGACGCCGCCGGTCGTGCGCCGCGGCGACTCTTCCTATCGGCTGCCCGAGGACGTTCGACCGGAGGCCTACCACGTTCACGTGGTGCCCGACCTCAACCGGGGCATCTTCCGCGGCGAGGAGATCATCGAGATCACGCTCGACCGGGGCCGCTCGGCCATTCACGTCCACGCCACCGAGATCGAACTCGACCGCGCCGAGATCACCCCTCGGGGTGAGGGCCAGATCAAGCCGGCCGGCACCCCGCGCCACCCGAGCTTCGCGGCCTCGCGGAGCCCGATCGAGGCCGTCGAATTCACGGCCCACCCTGCCCGCGAAACGGTCGAGATTCGCTTCCCACGGCCCCTACCGCCGGGGCAGTACACCCTGAGCATCGCCTACCACGGAACCCTCCAGAAGCGCCTGCGCGGTCTCTACGCAGCCCAGAGCGGTAACCGACGGTACGCGTTCACGCAGTTCGAGGCGGCAGACGCCCGACGCTGCTTCCCCTGCTTCGACGAGCCGGCCATGAAGGCGCGATTCACGTTCTCGGTGACGGTTCGCTCCGGCCTGACGGTCGTGTCGAACAACCCGGTCCGTCGTTCGGATCACAACACGAACGGCACGACGACCTGGCACTTCACCCAGACGCCTCTGCTGTCGACCTACCTCTGCGCACTCGCCGTGGGCGAGTTGGAGAGCGAAGAGCAGCGCCATCTCGGCACCGTCCCGGTTCGCGTCTGGCACGTACCCGGCAAGGCCAACATGGCCACGTTCGCCCTCGAAACCGCGATCGCGTCGCTCCAGCGCCTCGAGCGGTACTTCAACATCCCCTACCCGTACGAAAAGCTCGACCTGGTCGCCGTGCCCGACTTCGAGGCAGGCGCGATGGAGAACGCTGGCGCGGTCTTCTTCCGCGAAACCCTACTGCTGGTCGATCCGCACACGATCACCGTCGCCGAGCAGAAGCGGGTCGCCGAGGTCATCGCCCACGAGCTGGCCCACATGTGGTTCGGAAACCTCGTCACCATGAAATGGTGGGACGATCTCTGGCTGAACGAAGCGTTCGCTACGTGGATGGCCTTCAAGATCATCGACGACTGGAAGCCCGAGTGGCGGATGTGGAACAACTTCGAGCCGCACCGGTCCGCCGCGCTCGGCATGGACGCGCTGGCGAACACGCATCCGATCTACGGAGAGGTCGCCAGCGCCACGCAGGCCACGGAGAACTTCGACGCGATCACCTACGAGAAGGGCGCGTCGGTCGTCCGGATGCTCGAGAGTCACCTCGGCGCAACCAAGTTCCGAAAGGGCGTCCGCCAGTACATCTCGAAGAACGCAGAGTCGAACGCGGTCGCGGCCGACCTCTGGCAGGCACTCGAGAAGGCTTCGAATCAGCCGGTGGAGAAAATCGCTCGCGCCTGGATCAAGCAGCCCGGGTTCCCGATCGTGAACTTCTCGCGCGACGAAGAGAATCCCGGCTCCGAGTTGCTGGTGCGCCAGGAACGGTTCAAGGCCAGTCCGACGACCAAGGTCCCGGCCGGTGGCGCGAACAGCTGGCCGCTACCGCTCGCCGTCAAAGTCCCGAAGCCGACGCGTGGAACCCGCATCGAACGCGCTCTCGTGCAGAAGGCCCGCGACCGGTTCCAGATCAAAGGCGACAAAGCTCCGCCCTGGTACTACGGCAACGCGGCGGAAGGGGGCTTCTACCGTCCGCAGCACGACGACGAGTGCCTCGCGCGTCTCACCGAGAACTTCCAGTCCTACCTCGAGCCAGTGGAACGCATGGGGCTTGCCGGCCACCAATGGGCCATCGTCCGGGCCGGACGCGCGCCGCTTTCGAGCTTCCTCAGCATCGTCGAAGCCTGCCGTGACGAATACGAGTACGAAGTGCTCGACACGCTGCTCGGCCCGCTCTCGTTCCTCGACGATCAGGTCGTGGATGCCGCCGGTCCGGGATGTCGCGAACAGCTGCAGGCGTGGCTGGAGCGCAGCTTCGGTCCGGCACGCGCCGACCTGGGCTGGGATGCCGAACCCGACGAGCCGCAAGGGCGCGCCCTGCGCCGTTCGTCGCTGTTCCGGTTGGTGGGCGTTCTCGCCGAGAACCGCGAAATCGCAGACGAGGCAGCAACTCGCCTCGACGCGTATCTCGACGACGCGACGACGCTCGACCCGAACCTCGCCGACTCATTCGTGAGCATCGCGGCGCGCGAGGGCGACTATGAGCGCTTCACGAGAATGCGCGGGGCGGTCGAGAACACGCGTACACCACAGGAGCGGCGCCGGCTTCGACTGGCACTCGGCGATTTCCGTCAAACCCGCGCCATGGAGCAAGGCCTCGGCATCACGATGACACCAGAGGTTCCGACCCAGGATGTCGGATTCGTTCTGATCCGGTACCTCTCGAACCGGGTCGCGCGGCCGCTCGCCTGGGCCTTCATTCAAAAGAACTGGGAGACGATCGCGGGCCGGCTGCCCCCGATGATGGCCTCGCGCCTCATCGAAGCGACGGCGCTGCTGCAGTCCAAGGAGCATCGCAAGGAGGTCGGGACCTTCTTCAAGGAAAACCCCGTGGAGACCGCGGCGCGCGCTCTCAAGCTCGCCTTGGAGCGCTTCGACGTGAACGAAGAGTTCCGCAAGCGGGCCGCCGTCGAGCTGAAGGAATGGCTCGACGAGAACGCTCCGCGCTCGAAAGACGACACCGCCAACCGGTAGCCGTCAGGCCAGGCGAACCTTCCACGCGTAGCGTGTCGGGGCCGTCGGAGCCGCCCGGCGAAAGGTGAGCTGCACGGGCGCAGCGACTGCGGCCGGCCTGCCGTCCGTCGGTTCGAGATCGATCCGACCGCCGCCTTCCAGCTCGACCGTGACCCGACCACCAGCGACGTCGATCTCCACGACACACCCCCGCTTGGCGAGCTTCGCGGGCTCCAGACCTTCGCGGGTCCCGCACGCGCCGCATTCCTGGGCCTCGGGAAACTGCACGCCACCGCACGACGGGCACCGTGTCCCGTACAAGCGGGTGCTGCGCTGAAGGGATCGGAGTACCGAAGTCGCCTCGCCGGCGCCTCGGGGAGGATCCCAGACGCTTGGACCGACGAGCGGAGCGGCGGCCCCGGCGGCCTCCGCCTCGATCTGCTGCACGGCATCCGCCAGCGGCGGTCGGCACAGCCCCATCCCGACGGCGTCCGTGGCCTCGAACAGCACCGCCTCCGCGCCCTGACCGTTTGCGGCCACGACGATGCGGTCTCCGGGGGCCGCCCGCTCGAGAGCACCGGCGAGCCCCAACAGCGGCTCGGGCGACCCCAGCGACCCAACCGCGCCGCGGTGCCCGATCGCGAGGTGGCGCTCCGCGTCGACGCCGACGAGGTCGGCGAGACGCGACGCCACTTCGTCGCCCACACCTCCCACAGCGAGGGCCGCGAGCTGGTCCGCCCCAACGCCGTACTCGTTGATCACGCGCTCGACGACTTCCGCCGTGTCGCGCAGCGACCGGCGCGCGTCGCCGGTGTCCGACTCCACGACCTGGAACATGAAGTCCTCTGCGACCGCGGCCGCAGCCAGAAACCGGCAGAGCCGAGCCTTCGCGTCCACGACCACCGCGACGGCGCCATCTCCGCTGTGTGCACGTCGGCAGTCGGCCGTGACGACGAGAACCTTCCGCACCCCTGCTTCTACCGCACGCACCGCGGCGGTCAGAGCCGCGAGCCCCGAGCGGACGGATCCGGTGAAGTCCGCGGTCACGATGTCGCGAGGAAGATCGCAGGCCGTCGCAATGGCACTGGAGAGTTGGCTCTCGCGGTAGGGCGATGTGACAGACGCGAAGAAGAGCCCGCCGAACGTCAGAGGCTCCACCTCCTCCAAGCACCGGTGGGCGGCTTCGACGGCCATGGTGAACGCATCTTCGTCCGCGTACGCCACGCTGCGCTGGCCACTTGCCCCCGACACGCGCTGGCGCGGCAGGTAGAGCCCGATCGAACTCACGCCGGTCATCGGCGGGGGTCTAGCAGACCCGGCCCCCCACCCAACCCGCTGGGAGAAGCGCGGCCGGTCTCAGATTGCTCGACGGACCACGCGTGCGCTCCCGTGCCGCGCCTATCCGAGCGCCAGCTTCAGGCCGGTTCCAATGAGAATCAGCGCGAGCAGGATGCGCAGCGGCGTCGTCGGAACGTACTGCGACAGCTTGCTCCCGACCCAAACCCCGGGAATCGACCCGATCAAGAGTGCACCGACGATGGCCCAGTCGGTGTGGCCCTGCGACCAGTGCGCGAGACCCGCCGCCCCCAACAGGATCGTGGCGTGCACGATGTCGGTCCCGATGAGAACGAGGATCGGAAGCTCCGAGACCAGCAGCAGGATCGCCATCAGCATCGAGCCCGAGCCGACCGACGTCAGCCCAACCCCGAGACCGATCAGCCCGCCTCCAACGACCAGGATCGGCTCCTTGAAGCGCTTCTGAACGTGGCGATTGCGGATCAAGCGCGAGTCGCGCAGCTGGCCGTTGAACAGCCCATGCTCGAGGATGCTCACCACACCCACGATCAAGAGCATCACGCCCAGAACCCGGGCGATCAGGTTCTCGACGTCGATCCCCTGCGACACCAACCACGGCATGAACACCAGTACGCCGAACAGCGACATCGGAACGGAGCCGACGATGAGCCAGCGCACGTACGGGAAGTTCACCTGTCCGCGCCGGATGTACGAGACCGAGCCGAAAACCTTGGTGATCGTCGCGTACGCGAGATCCGTTCCCACCGCATGGGTTGGCGCGATCCCGAAGAGCAGGATGAGCAGGGGGGTCATGATGGCGCCGCCGCCCACCCCGGTGAGCCCGACGAGAACGCCGACCACGAAGCCGCTCAGGCTCAGGGCAGGATCGAACACAGCGGGGAACGTTACCCAACCCGCGATGCTGAAGCCAGAAAACGCCCCATCCTATGGCGAGGAACTCGGAGAAGAGCTCTCGGGGCCGTCCGCGCACCCCGTTTCGCTCGGCCGACGCCGTCGCGCGCTCGCCCGACCGTGCATCGGGGCACGTGTCCTCCCATCGGCGAGGAGGGCCGTTTGGCGACGACAAACCCGGCAAGGCCGTGCGCGGATGCCACGTCGCAGGCCTCCCAGGGCGACGCCGACCTGTGTCTGCCGCGCGACACTCGGTTGCCGCTCGGCGACACCGCGTCAGGCATGCGCTATCGAGCCATGCCTCAATGACGCGGGATCGTGCAATTTTGCAACGAAATTGGCAGCCAAGAGGGCGGTATTCCCTATGAAAGTACGGCACCGGCGTTGCTTGTATCTCCAGGCGACGTCCCCCTCCCCCTCCCCTCCAGCCGTTCTCTGCACCCCTCATCTCCTGACACCACGTCGCTCACCCCAAGGAGACACCGTTGAAGCTTCGCAGGAATAGAAACCCGCGGCCGAATTGCGTCGCACGGGTGGCCACTGCCCAAGACGAACCCTCGTGGATGTTCCTCGCCGGACTCCTGCTGGCCGCCCTGTTGGCCTGGCTGGCCGCCGGGGGCGTCGCGGGAGCGGAAGCCGTTGCACAGGAGGCGCCGGAGATGCGGCGCGTCGACATCCTGCTCGACCCCACCGCCCTGCCGCCGGCCGATCGCGCCGCCAGTGCCGACCGCCTCCAAGCGATCGCAGAGGCCACCCAGTCCAAGCTGCCGCTGTTCCGCTCCTTCGAGCCGCGCGACACCCTGGGCGAGACACTCGCGATTCTCGCGAGCCACGGCGTCGACCTCGGGCCGTCGTCGGTCGTGAACTTCGACTCGCTCGAAGTGTGGATGCCGGTGCACGCGAAGCGCGATCTGGCAGAGCTGGAGTTCATCAAGAAGATCCGCCCGCCGGTCGCTCCCATCTCCGCCGGCCTGTTCGACAGTGAGGGCATCGAGGCGACCGGGGCCGATCTCGCACATATCGCCGTGCCCCCCATCCTCGGATCGGGCATCACGGTCGCAATCATCGATCGAGACTACGAGTTCCTCGACACCACCATCGCCGACCCAGAGGACGAGCTCTACTCGATCCCGGTCAGCGACATGTTCCTGCAGGCCACATCAAACTGTGACGATGATCCTGTGACCGCTAAACCGCCGTGCACGTTCAACAACATATCCGTCGACAGCCAGGGCGACCGGGAGCACGGCGCGGCCTCGGCCGAGGTCGTCTACGAAATGGCGCCGGGCGCCACGATCAAGCTCTACAGCGTGAAAAGTATCCCCGGCATCGAGTTCGCGATTCGCCACGCGGCCGACCAGGGCTTCGACATCATCCACGTTCCGCTGACCCATATCGAAACGATGGGTGACCCCGTCGGCACCGGCGCGGGCGGTACCAACCGCTTCACCGACGACGTCGACTACGCGGTTGCGCTCGGCAGCGTCGTGATCGTTGCGGCGGGCAACGAGGCGAAGAGCCACCTGGCGGACCAGTACGTGCCGTGCGCCGAGTGCGTCGACACGCACCCCGACTACATCTGCAACGACGCCAGCAATAATCTCGGCTATCACAAGTTCGAAGACGACTTCGACGAGAGCGCGCTGAACGCGATCACCTTCGACGACGACCACTACGACGCAGAGAACTTCGACATGACGTGCTGGAGCGCGATCGAAGCGGGGTTCGACCCAACGAAGTTCAAGTTCCGCCTGCACAGGTTCGACGAGGGCTCCGAGAATGACGAGCCCATCTGCCCGGGCGACAGCGGCGCCGTACCGGTCACGAGCACCGAGAAGAACCTCGGTATTTCCTTCACCAAGCCCATCAGTCTCTTCGATGGCGACTTCGACGAGCAGCTGCACTACCTGTCCGTGCGCTACACGGATCCCAACACCCCGCTCGGAACCTGGCCTAATTTCCGAATCGCCTGCGGCGTCGGTGTCGAGGACTTGTTGTTCTTCACCACACCAGGCAGCCTATCTGACCTCGCGGTCGTCGCGAACGCGATCACGGTCGCCGAGATCGACGCGTTCTTCGAAGACGAAGTCACGGAGACGAGCTCACAGGGCCCCGCCGCATCGGGTGGCCAGAAGCCCGACCTCGGCGGCCCCGGCATCGTCGAGAACGCGGCCGTCGTCTGGTCCAATTTTGTCCTCGACTGGACGTTCAACGGCACCTCGGCCGCCTCCGCCCACGTCGCTGGCATCGCCGCGCTGATCCAGCACGACCGCGCGGAGAACAGCCTGCCCTTGCTGACGCCGGCGCAGATGAAGCAGTGGCTCATCAACGCCGCGATCGACTCCGACGACGTCGGCGTCGACGACCTGAGCGGCGCCGGGATGGCCAAGGTGCCCGCCTCACTCTACGAGGACGACCCCGGCCCGCTCGATTTCTACACCGTCACGCCGTGCCGCAGCATCAACACCTTCTCAGACCCGGGCCCCGGCGGAGGCGCCCCGGAGCAGATCATCGGCGGTGTCGAGCGGGTCTTCCCCGTGGGGGGCACGTGCGGAATCCCATCGACCGCTCGCGCCGTTTCCGCCATCATAACGGTCGTAAACCCCACCGTTGGGGGCTTCATCACCCCCTTCCCGGCCGACGGGCTCCGTCCCGTCGTCAGCGCCGTAAACTTCGGCGTCGGCGGCGTCATCAACAACAACGCATTCATCAAACTCGCGTCGAACGGGACCGGAAACATCCGGATCTTCAGTCCTACGGGCACACTTCATCTCATCATCGACGTCAACGGATACTTCGAGTGACCAAAGTGGAGGTAACTAAAATGCGCTCACTCACCAGAAACCCACGGAGCGTGCTCAGTGCGATCGCCGTTCTCCTCATCACGGCCACTCCCGTATTCGCGCAGAACCCGTCCCAGTATTTCCCGATCACGCCGTGCCGCATCTTCAGCAGCTTCGACCCCCCAGGCACACCGCTCGTACACGACCACACGGGCGCGACACCAGACCGCACGATCACCGTGAAAGGCGAGTGCGGAATCCCGATCGATGCGACGGCGCTTTCGTACAACGTGACGATCGTCCTGCCCGACGCACCGGGATTCATCACGCTCTGCCCGTCGAATGCGGTCCGTCCGGTCGTGTCGTCCCTCAATTTCTCAGCCGGCGACGTCCGAGGCAACGGTGGCGTGGTGCCCCTGGGTCCGGCGCTCTCGGACGACCTGGCCATCCACCTTGCGACCGCTCCGGTCGACCAAACCAGCGGCGTCATTCTCGACGGAACGGGCTACTTCAAGGAGCAGGCCCCCTAAACCGGCACGTCCGTTCCTGGATTCGCGGCACCGGCGTGTGGTAAGCGAGCCTTCATGGGTCGGGGGGATGATCGCAGCCACTGACGGCTGCGACCGCACATGGCCGCGTCCGGTCCGGGCACCCCGCTGAGGCTCGACCCGACCACGAGCGACTCTCTCGCGACGATCGCACGCGCGGTCTCTGCGGGCTCGGAAGTCCTCGAGCTCGGCCCCGGGCCAGGAACGCTGACGCAACACTTGCGTGAGGCCCTGGGGTGCCAGGTCGACTGCGTCGAGCGATCCCCCGAGATGGCCGCCAGCGCGCGCTCATGGGCGCGCAACGTGTGGGAGGCCGATCTCGACACGACGGAGCTGGGCGAACGCAGCGGGGGCCGCACGTACGATCTGGTCATCGCGGCCGACGTCCTCGAGCACCTCGAGGACCCGGCCCGGGTGCTCGAGCAGTGCCGCGAGCGCCTCAAGCCGGGCGGGGAACTTCTCCTATCCCTCCCGAACGTCGGTCACGCGGCCGTTCTGTTGGAGCTCATGAAAGGCCGCTTTCCGTACGGCGGCTTCGGCATCCTGGACCGAACCCACCGCTGGTTTTTCACCAGAGAGAGTGTGCTGGCGCTGGTTCGCGGAGCGGGCTTCCGAGTCGAGAGCATCGATACGATCGTGCGAATGCCCGAGACGACTGAGTTTCAGCGTCGGTTCGACCAGCTGTCGGCCTCGCTCAGAACCGAGCTCCTGCATCACCCCGACGCGTTGACCTACCAGTTCGTCACGCGGGCGCGGGTGGGTTCCATGCCCGATGAAGAATGGGACGCGCTGCGGCCCGCACAGATCGCGCCAGAGCTTCGGTACCGGGCAAAGCTCTACTGGGCGACCCCCGGCGGTCCCACCAGCGAGGATCGACACCTCTCGGCTTTCGGAACGCTCGGGCACGGCCGCCAGAGGCTCTCCTTCGCGCTGCCCGACGAAGAACCGATCGGCGTCTTGCGTCTGGACCCCGCCGAGGGGCCAGGCTTTGCACACCTCTACTCCATCGAAATCCGGACCGGCGAGGAGACCGTACTGCGCCTCGATGGTCCTCAGGCGATCGCCGAAGCGGCGACGATGGATGGGATCCTCGCATTGGGCGGCCCCGACGGCGGGTTTTTGATGCGGACCGAAGATCCCTTCCTCCAGCTCCCTCTCGAAAGGCCACTCCCGGCCGGCCCCGGTCGTCAGGTCCTGGTGGAGATGGATTGGCCCGCGTCGCGGGACTACGCGTTGGCGCGGGAGCAGATCGACACGCTCCAGGCCGAGAACCAGGAGCAGCGAACCCAGCACGCAGCCGAGACCGACGCGCTGCGAAACCAGAACGCGTCACTGGCGGACCAGAACGCGGCGCTCGCCAACGAGAACACCGCGCTCGCCGACCACGTCGCCGGACTCGAAACCCAAGTCGAAGCGACCGCGGCGCACGCGCGGTCGCTCGAGGAAATGCTACGACAGGTCTTCGAATCGAAGGGCTGGCGAGCGCTCGAATGGCTGCGAGCACTCAAACCGAGACGCGGCTGAACGGACTCTCATGCACCAAAGCTCGTACGACCTCATGCAGCGGTTTCGCGGCCAGTATCTCGACGGTCGTGAGCAAGATCCGATGGTCATTCTCGACTACGGCAGCCTCGACGTGAACGGTTCCTTCCGCCCTCTCTTCGACGTGCCCTCGTGGACCTACCTCGGGATGGATCGCGAGTCGGGCCGCAATGTCGACGTCGTCGTGACCGAGCCCTACCGGTGGACCGCGTTCAAGACGCGCTCGGTCGACGTCGTGGTCTCCGGACAAGCCCTCGAGCATACCGAGCTGTTCTGGCGAACCATCGACGAGATCGACCGGGTCCTGAAACCCGGAGGACTCTGCTGTCTCGTCGCTCCGTCGTCGGGGCCCGAGCATCGATACCCCGTCGACTGCTGGCGGTTTTACCCGGACGGCCTGCGCGCACTCGCAACGTACGCCGGCCTGGAGCCGCTCGAGGTCGAAACGCGCTGGGAAGACGCCGACTATGCCGACAGCAGCAACCTCTGGCACGACTCCGTACTCATCGCGAAGAAGGCTCGACGTCCTGCCCTACACGAGCGATTGCGCGACCTTCGCCGGATCCTGCGAACGCGCCTCTGAGGTCACTTGCATCGCCCCGCGGATCGGTTGAATCTCACATCTTGACCTCCGGGATGCCGAACAGGAGCCAAGTCGACGCTGGGGCCGCACCGCCGCCGAAGATCGCGGTGATCATCCCGAGCTATCGCGTCGCCGGGTCGATTCTCGACGTCCTTTCACGCATCGGAGACGAGTGCTGGCGCATCTACGTGGTCGACGATGCATGCCCCGAGAAGTCTGGCGATCTCGTCGAGGCCGAGTGCCGCGACCCCCGGGTGCGGGTCCTTCGCAATGAGCAAAACCTCGGCGTCGGAGGAGCGGTCGTGCGCGGGTACGATGCCGCCCTCGAAGACGAGGCCACCATCCTGGTGAAGATCGATGGCGACGGACAGATGGCGCCTGAGCTTCTACCGAACTTCGTACGGCCGATTCTCGATGGAGAAGCGGACTACACCAAGGGAAACCGCTTCCACGATCTGAACCGACTGAACCAGATGCCGCTCGCTCGCGTCGTCGGCAACGCCGCCCTCACGTTCATGACGAAGCTATCGGCCGGCTGCTGGGACATCTTCGACCCCACGAACGGCTACACGGCGCTGCACGCCGAGGTGGCTCGGTACCTCCCGCGCGATCTCCTCAGCAAGCGTTACTTCTTCGAAACCGACATGCTCTTCCGATTGAACATTGCGCGCGCGGTGGTCGTCGACATCCCGATGAACTCGAAGTACGGAACTGAGGTCAGTAGCCTGAGGATTCGACGCATCCTGCCCGAGTTCTTGATCAACCACACCCGCAACGCGAGCAAACGGCTGCTCTACAACTACTTCCTTCGCGACTTCTCTCTTGCCTCGCTCGAGCTCGCGATCGGAATGCTTCTCCTCACCTTCGGCACCGTCTACGGCGTGACGCACTGGGTGTCCTCGTATCTCGCGGGGGTCACGACGCCCGCGGGCACGGTCATGCTCGCCGCGCTGCCCGTGGTCATCGGTCTCCAGTTGCTCCTCGCATTCGTCGGGTTCGACATCGCGTCGACGCCGAAACGACCGGTCCACCCGGCCCTGATCGCACGGCGGCAACCGCTGGCCCGCGCCGCGGCGGCCGCGCCCCACGAGCGCTGACCATGACCCGTTGCGAGGCATGCGACGGGCCACTCACCCCAGGCCTCACCGATTGGCACTTCGAGTGCAGAACGTGCCGCACCGAAACCTCTTCCCTCGCGCCGACGATCGGGGACGGTGGCGCCCAGCTCGACGAGGTCGGCCGCGCCGAGGGACTCCGTGATCTGCGCCAACGCGGCTACGCACGGATCCTCGAACGGCTCCAGGACCTTCGAAGCGGTGAGCGCGGAGCGCTCCTGGAGGTCGGGTCGGCGCACGGATGGTTTCTCCAAGTCGCGGCACCTCTGTTCGATCACACGGTAGGCATCGAACCCGACGACGGCGTTCGGACAGACCCGGTCGGCGCGGCGGCCGACGTTCGCGCGGGCTGCTTTCCGGAGGCGCTGCGCACGGACGAGGGTTTCGATGTCGTCGTCTTCAACGACGTATTCGAACACATCCGCCCAACCGAGGCCGTCGCGACGGCGGTGGCGCAATCGCTGCACCCCGAGGGCATCGCCGTGATCAATCTGCCGGTGGCCACCGGCACGATCTATCGTGCGTCCAAGCTGCTCTGTCGCGTCGGCCTCCGCAGACCGTTCGAGCGCATGTGGCAGGTCGGCTTCCCCTCGCCGCACCTCTACTACTTCTCGGAGGAAGGCCTGCGCAGAATCTTCGGGCGCCATGGGCTACGGCTGGCAACCGCCTTTCCCATGCCGACCCTCCACACCCGGGGGCTGTGGCAGCGCATCCGTCACGCCGAGCCGACCCTCGTCGTCGCTCTGGCGTCCTACGTCAGCTCGCTCTGCATTTTACCGTTCCTGAGAGCGCTGCCCGCCGACGTGAAGTGTTTCCTCTTCGAACACGATCCCTAGCAGGCTGTTGAAAAGCTCCTCCCGTCGCCAGGCACGCCCCTTCGACCCGATCCCCGCGTTGCGAAAACTAGCGAGAGTGCCCGACTATCGCGTCGTTTTCGCGCCTTGGCCTCGGGTCGAAGGGACGCACCTGGCGCGATCCGGAGCTTTTCAACAACCTGCTAGTGCACCGACGTCGACCCTCTACGGACGGCTGTGCACTAAGGATCGATGGCGTAGATCCGACAATTTCCTGAGACGAGGATCTCGCGCCCGGCGGTCGGTGGCGCAAAGTCCCCGTTCACGAGCACCCAATCGAGTGCCGCGTCCGCCACGGCGCGGTCGATTTCGGCCACGCTCTGCACGGACTGCGTCCACGCCGGCGTTCGGGGCAACCAGAACCCGAGTCCGACGAACGTCGCTCGAGACCAACCAAAGACACCAAGGCGGCCACTGGACGACGCGACCCACCCTGCGAGCCCCCGGCCACACGCGACATCGGGATTCGGGGATCCCACGCGCGCATGCCGCACCGCCCCCGCGCCCGCGACGACCACCCATACGAGAAGCCCGCAGATCAGCAGGCGAAGTCCCGCGGGCCGACGCAGGGCCCAGAGCGCGGCCCCCGCCGTAGTCAAAGCCGCGAACGGCAGATAGAACCCAGGCCAGTAGAGTTCCCACTGCACATCCATGTCGTCCACGATCGAGCCGAACCAGGGAGCGCTCGGAATCGACGACCAGAACAGCACCGCGCCGCCCAGGAGTACGATCAGAGCACTCCCGGCGACGGCCCCCCAACGCAGGGAGGGGCGGTCGCTCGTCAGGCGCCGTGCGGCGACTACCCCTGCGAACAGAAGAAGCGGGCTCGCGAGCGCGTAGTAGCGCGCATGCCAACGATCGAACGCTCCGAGGTCGAAGGTCGACGTGTAGAGCGTGAACACCAGAGTGAAGCCAACCAACGCGCCGGAGAACATGACGGCGACGACGACCAGGGCAAGCTCGTCGGGCTGATCTCGAAACAGCCGCCGAAGAACCGGGCTGCTGACACCCAGGAGAGCCAACGGGAACGCATACGGCACCGAGAGCGTGAGGAAGTGCCCAGAGAAAAGCCGCATGGGACCGGTCGGGTCCTCCTCGAGCATCTTCAGGAAGATCGCGAGGCTATCGTCGAACAGAATCTCGGCGTAGAGCCCGAGTCCTTCGGATGCAGGCCCGCGAAGGGTCGCTTGGCAGACGAAATGAACGACGCCGAACGCTGCCAGTGCGACCAACCACGTCGGTTTTCGGTAGAGCCGGATCGCCTCATGGCGATACAGCGCATACAGGGCATACGCAGCAAGGTAAGCGGGGAGGAGGAACGTGCCCGTCGGCCGCACATTCATGGCGATCGCCGCCAGGACGCCTACGAGGAGCTGGGCTCCCCAGCCATCGGCTCGCGGTAGAGAGCGTAGCGCCGCCCACGCCGTAGTCAGCAGAACCGGATAAAAGAGCGCTTCGGTCACCACGTAGGCACCGAGCCCCATGGCCGGCACGCAAACCGAGAATGCCGCGAGCGGGAACGCCCAACGGACGTCCCAGAACTTCCTCGTGATCGCGTACGCCGGGAAGATCGCGGCACTCATCACCAGCGAGTTGATCAGCCGAATCCCCGTGTAGAAGTGCTCTCCGAGCGAGAACGCCGGAGCGACCAGGTAGGGATAGAGCAGGCTGGGCAAATCGATGATGGCGTCGACGTGGTCCCTGTGAAGAACGCTCGTCCCTCCGAAGTCCCAAATTCCGACGGCGATGCTCTTGTAAACGTACTCGTCACCCGACCAATAGGGCGTCGCTCCGTACTGCAGGAACCGAGCGACCACGGAGACGCCGTAGGCGACCACCACCAAGGCTACGCCTGTGCGGTCGGAGATCGAGCCGTGCCCGAAGCGCGCCCAGAGGCGAGACTCGTCGTCGGCCAGCACGGCGAGCACCGCCAGCAAGGCCAGGCTGACCGAGAGCCATCCGATCCACGCGACCCGACGTGGGAGCCAGTCCGGCATCTTGGAGATCCGAAGGTTCGAAATGCGGAGCCCGGGCAGCCCCTGGTAGAAAACGCGAAGCATCACCTCGGTGGGCGCGGCCTTCACCGGCAGCGCGACGCGAACCTCGCGCCCCGCATCGCCTGGCTCCACGCTCAGCCGACGCTCGGAGTCCGGCTCGTCGAACCCGGGCGCGTAGAAGTCGACATGGAGCCAGATTCGCTCTTCCGGCGACGCCTCGACGTCGAAGCGTACGTCGTACTCCGCATCAGAAGCGATCCGAACGCCGAGAGCAACGATGTGCATCGTCGGCTCTCCGTCACTCGTAAACGTGTCCACACCGCTCCGCACGAACCCGTTCAACGTCCATTGGCCACCAACGGTAGGCTCGGCCAACCAATCACGCAGCTCGAACGGGGCGAGCACAAGGTACGCCGCGAAGAATAGCCCCGCGAGAACCCTCAACCAGAGCGCGAGCCGATCACGCGTTGCGGGCAACGCGGATCCCTTCGGCGTACTCAGGCACCGATGGCGGCAAGCCGATCACGAAGCCGAGTGACCGCCGTCTCCCACGACCAACGCTCCCGCATCTCGGCCGCGGCACGACCGCCGCGGCGAGCCGCCTCGTCCTGATTCTCGTAGACCTCGCGCAGCAACTCGGCCAGGTGCCCCCGGTCGGGGTCGGCCCAGGAGAACGAGTCATAGTACGGGCAACGCGCGACCGCGGGGATGGTCCCACGAATGCGCAGCGGGTACGAGATGTCGTCGTGCGCGAAGTCTTGGTGCGCGCCCCAGTCCGTGGCGATCGTCGGGAGTCCGCACGCCATCGCCTCCATGAGCGGCATGTCCCATCCCTCCCCCCTTCCGGCCGACACGTAACAGTTCGCCGATCGGTAGAGACTCCCGAGTTGCTCGTACGGGAGCTCCCGGTTGTGGATGAATGCGATGCGTCCGCCCCACGGCTTCAACTGCAGCGCTTCGATCTGAGCGATCAGATCAACGGAAGCGTCGCGGTTGTTCACCTTACATACCAGCGCTACCGGCTCCCTCGCGCGGAACGTCTCGCTAAAGACCGACAGGAGGACCTCCGGCGCCTTCCTCTCCCCCCACTCGAAGCTCGCGAGGAACACAAAGTCGCCGTCGGGCGACGGGAACGAGTCGATCTCCGGATGAAAATGCTGCACATCGACGCCGAGTGGCATCACGTGAACAGGCTTCGTCACGCCACAACCGAGCAGAGCCACCTTGTTGAAGGTCGTCGGAGTCCAGATCTCGTCCATCCGGTTCGCCTGCTCGACCCACTCACCCGGAAAGCCGTCGACCTCGAGCATGGTGTAGCCGATGCGGTACTGCCCGCGATTGCGATCGAACACGTCGCCCTGACCGTACACGACCGAGATCGGGGGATTCCGCTCATCGGACCGCCCGGCGACCACGTTGAGAAGGTAATCCCCGGTGTCCTCGGGCTCCTCGACCGGAAACGGCGACCCGGCTCCGTAAACGTAGGAGTAGCTCGTACGCACCCCGAGGCGTTCGAGCGACGTCAAGAAGGCCCGCGAACTCATCGCATAGCCCGTCGGGAAGTTCAGGATCGACTGCCAGGCGATATCGTGCTCGTACCGCGCCTCGAGCCCGTCCTTCCACTTTCGGCGGAAGATTCGCCGACTCGTCTCGAAGAGCTTGTTGAACTTCGTCGGATCGTCCTGCGTCGAGCCGTGTTCGTTGTGCAGGATCGTCACGCCGCCGCAGCAGAACGTCCGCCACCCGGCCTTGGCCGCGGCGAGACAGTAGTCTGTGTCTTCGAAGTAGGACTCGTAGTCTTCGGCGAGCATGCCGATGGCTTCGATCACCTCGCGCCGAAGATACGCGCACGCGAAGACGATCCCCTGAACCTCGCGGTCGATCGCGTACTGGTTCAGGTCGGGCTCCAGCGCACCGACCTGCTGCCCCCAACACGTGTCGGGCAAGATGTACGTTCCCGCGTGCAAGAGCCGCCCGTCGGGCATCCGGAGCCGACATCCGACGATCCCGATGTCCGGGGCGGACGTCGCGGTAGCCAAGAGCTTCTCGAGCCAGTCGTCCTGAAGGACCTCCACGTCGTTGTTCAGAAGAACGATGTCGCGATCCGCCGCGACGGCCTGCATGCCGACGTTGTTCCCACGCACGAATCCGAGATTTTTCTCGTTCGTTATGACGCGGATCCCCTCGATCCCGCGAAGGCGCTCCGCCGTCTCATCCTCACTGCCGTTGTCGACCACGACGACTTCGGCCTTCGACAAATCCGTGTTCTGCAGGACGGACCGCAGACAGCGCTCCGTCAGCTCCCAGTGGTTCCAACAGAGGACGACGATGGACACCGGGCGCTCCGTCATTGCTTCCCCCCGTGTGGCCGGAGACGCTGCCAGACGATGTCGAGCTCGGTCTCCACATCCGACGGCATGAACGTGTGGGTGTGCTCGATTCCGACGGCGGGGCTCTCGGCCCAGGTCGCCGCTTCGAGAGCCTCCGCCTCGAGCTCGAGCAGCTCGAGCGCTTCGGGCGGCAACGCCGACGCGAGGGCGACGAGCTTCGTCCGAACGGCCCCGAGGCGTCGCTCCAGCTCACGCGCGCGGGCCTCCCAGTACACGGCGGCGTGTTCACGGTCAGCCACGGTTCACTCTCGCCCGAGAACGCGGCGCAGAACCTGCATCAACCGAAAGCTCCCCGACTGGGTCACCACCCCGAGCAGCCGGTTTCGCTCCTCGAACTGCCGCCGGAACGAATCCCGCTCCGCGCGAAGAATCGTGATTTCACGCTCGAGCCGCACGCAATCACGGGCCCTGCGGGCGGCAACGGCCCGCGCCATCTCCTTCTCGTGGCGCAGGTCCTCCAGCATGGCCTCCAGACTGGCGATGTGGGAGATACGCTCCTCTATCGTTGGCTTCGAATCGAACATCATCAAAGACGCTGCAGGCCTTCCGGCGGGGAGAATAGCTGGTCAGGGAACGCCCTGCGAGCGCTTTTGAGCCCCGGACTCGGCTTCATGTCCAGGCGCGGCCGCTGGACACTCTGCTATGAACCGCACGAACGTCAGATCCCAGGCCCAGGAGCTGCAGTTGCCCATCGAAAAGTTCGAGCACCGGAGTAGTGCTGCTGTCTACGAGAACTACGAGGAGTACGTCTACTCGGGCGCGGCCGGCTTCGCCATGTCGCTGGGCCACCGCGCGCTCGATCTGGGAGTCGAAGCCCGATTCAATCGGCGGATCCTGGAGATCGGTGGCGCCGTGAAGCCGCACTTCTCGTGGATGCGCCGCCAGGAGATCGAGTCGTATGTGATCTCCGACACGACGCCGCTCCTCGAAAAGCTCGGTCAACGTCCCGACCTACCCGCCTGGACACACGTCCACCACTTCGACGAGGACCCCGGCCTTGCCACTCTCGAAGGCGACTTTACACGAATCCTCGCCTCACACGTCTTGGAGCACATCCCGAACCCAGAGGAAGCCATCCTGCGATGGTGCGGGCTCCTCGCGCCCGATGGTCTTCTCTCGATCGCACTTCCGTGCGACCCGGGTTGGGCGTGGCGAGCCGGCCAACTGGTCACGATGCGCAAAGCCATGCGCCTCAATGGCATCACGAAACGAGAGAAGGATCTGATCATGGCCCGCGAGCACGTCAATGCCCCACAACGACTGCTCGCAATCCTCCGCTACTACTTCGAGTCGCCGCGGGTCCTCTGGCTGCCCGCCCTCGTGCCGGTAGTCGACCTCAACCTCATCTGCGTCGTTCAAGCCCACAGGGCGGACTTTCGGAAGGGCTCATGACGACCCAACGGCGCGACGACGACGCGCGCTCGAGCACGGCCGAACCTTCGCCGCTCGACCGAGTCTCCAAGCTATGGTCGGAGACGACGGCGCGCCGCACCGAGTCATCGGTCCGCGGGTGGCTCGATGCAGGGATCGTACTGGCCAACTGCGTTCAGGAGAAGCAGACCGGCAGCAGCGAACGAACGTGGCTCGGCGCACTCGTCGAGGATCTCGACCTCCGCCGAGACGGCACGTGGCTGAGCCTTGGGTGTGGAGCCGGCGCCACCGAGATCGCAGCGTCGAAGGCAGGCCTGTTCGGAGACATGGAAGCGTTCGACGCGGCGTCGGGCTCCATCGAGCAAGCCGAGAGGGACGCGACGGCGCAGGGTGTCCGCAACATCCGGTTCGGGTCAAAAGATCTCAACGCCGCGCGCCTCCCCACCGCCGCCTTCGACGTCGTCATGATGTGCATGTCTCTTCACCATGTCGAGAAGCTCGAGGCGCTACTCGACTCCGTGTCGAATACACTCCGGCCCGGAGGCGCATTCTTGATCAACGAGTACGTCGGCCCGTCACAGCTGCAGTACACCGAGCGGCAGCAGCAGACGGTGACCCACCTCCTCGCCGCCCTACGCCACGAGTGGAAGGTCGATCTGGATTCAGGACTGGGAAAGACCTCGTACGTGGTACAGCCTAGAGCGCACTGGAGCACCGTGGATCCCTCCGAGGCCATTCGTTCCGACGAGATCATCTCACGGGTCGAGGAGCGGTTCGACATCATCATCCGCCGCGACTACGGAGGCACCATCCTGGGCCCCCTGCTCGAAAACATCGTCCACAACTTCGACCCGACGGACTCGAAGGACCAAACGGTGATCCGACTCCTCGGAAGCTTCGAGGACCTGCTGATCTCCAACGGCCTCCTCGGGAGCGACTACACCGTGTTGGCGGCCCGCCCGCGTCGCCACGGCGACGGACCTTGGCCCGCGCCACTCCAGCCCCCGGTGGACTCTCGGAATCTCGAAGCCGAGGTCGAAGACCTGCGCTCGAAACTGGCCGAGCGCGACGGACTCCTCGCTACGATCTTCTCCTCTCGAAGCTGGCGCCTCATGCAAGCCATTCGCCGCGCGTTACGCCGGGCCTAACGGCGACCTCCACACCGTTTCCGACCGACAGTCTCGAACCAGAGGTCGAACTGCCGTACGGGCCGCCGCGACGGAGGGAGCTTCTCCGCACGCTCAGCGGCCAGCAATCCAACCGGGGCGACGATTCGTATGCGGCCGAACGCAGCCCCTTCCTTCTAGCGCGCCGCTACGGTCCGCACGTAGCTCTCTCGGAAACGCCTCGCGACGGCCGGCCACGTGTGTCGATCGCGCACCCGGTCGCGACCGATCATGCCCATTGCCCGCGCCCACTCCGGGTTCTCGATCAGACTCAGGGACGCGGCCGCGAGTGCTTCGGCGTCGCGAAACGGCACCAGCACTCCGTCCTGCCCGTCTCGAACGACGTCTGGGACGGCGCCGCTCCGACACCCAACGACGGGCTTGCCAGCCGACCATGCTTCGAGAAATGCGACGCCGAACGACTCGTAGCCCGATGGGTATACGAACGCGTCGATTGCGCCGAAGAGACGCGGCTTGTCGTCCTCGCCGAAGTCGTAGCGCAGAACTACCTTGCTACGCGCCTCCGGATCGTACCGCGAAACCCGCTCCTCGATCTGAGCGGCAAACTCGGTTTGCGCTCCCGCGATCAGTAGTCGGGCATCGGGCCGACGGGCCCAGATCGCGGGCATCGCTTCGAGCAGAGTATCGACGCCCTTGTGGACACCCAGCTGGCCGATGAACCCGATGACGGGATGGTCGTCGAAGCCAAGATCCCGCTTCGCGGCCCTCGCGTCGACCCGGTCGAATGGCTCGGGATCGACGCCCAGCCCAATCACCTCTACCCGCTCCAGGTCCGCCCCCTTCGAGACGACGTGCTGCGCCTCGAACCCGGTGTACGCAACATACAGATCTGCCTGCCGAATCGCGCGATGAATCATGGCGCGGTCGTAGCCCCACCGGTCTTCGGAGTGCATGCCGCCGACCAAGACGCAGGGCCGCCCCGACCGGCGCGCACCTCGTAAAGCCTGGTACATGTGGCGCAACGGGAATGACGAAGCCACGACCAGATCAGCGGGATGCCGTCGCACCGCACCGGTGAGTCCCGGGATGATCGGCCCCGCGTACCACGTACGTAGGTACTGGTTGAGAGGCACGCCGAGCCGAAACGCGGCATCCTGAACCGGCTGAAGAAGGGGGCCGAACGACCGGACGACGTGAAAGCGTCGGATCGAAACGCCTGCACGCGTCTCATGGCCCGACGGGAGCCGCGGATGCGCGGGCCGCGGGAAGGCTTCGGCACTATAGCAATCACTGGTGAAGACAGTGACCTCGTCCCCGTATTGAGAGACGAGTTCCTCCGAGAGTCGCTGGATCACACGCTCGGTACCGCCGACGGCCGGCGCGTACCCCTGCACGACGTGCAGGATTCGGAGGGGACGCGCCTCGCTCACCAGGACGCCTTGGTGATGCGCGAGAGCGCCTCTTCGACGTTCTCACGCGAGTTGAACGCGGAGAGGCGGAAGTAGCCCTCCCCCGACGGCCCGAAGCCCGATCCTGGTGTCCCCACGACCTGCGTCTTCTGAAGGAGCTGATCGAAGAAGTCCCACGAGCCCATCCTCGCCGGCGTGCGGAACCAGATGTAGGGCGCATTCTCGCCCCCAAAAACTTCGAGACCCGTCGCGGACAGCCCCTCGCGAATGAGGCGCGCGTTCTCCATGTAGAACTTGACGATCTCCCCCGTCTGTCGTCGACCTTCCGGTGAATACGCGGCGGCCGCGGCCTTCTGCACCGGAAAGGACACCCCGTTGAACTTCGTCGTGTGTCGCCGATTCCAAAGCGAGTTCAGTGAGACCTCGTCACCGGACGCGGTCTTGCCCATGACGGTCTTCGGAACGACAGTGAAGGCGCAGCGTGTGCCCGTGAAGCCCGCGCTCTTCGAGAAGCTGCGGAACTCGATCGCGACATCGCGCGCCCCTTCGACCTCGTAGATCGAGCGCGGCAGCGACGGATCGGAGATGAATCCCTCGTAGGCCGCGTCGAACAGAATGACCGCGTCGTTCTTCTTCGCGTACTCGACCCAACGCGCGAGCTGCTCCTTGGTGGAAACGGTGCCGGTCGGATTATTCGGCGAGCAGAGGTAGATGAGATCTACGTGGCCCTCTGGCGGCTCCGGGTTGAACGCGTTCTCGGCCACAGCCGGCATGTAGACGATACCCGCGTAGTGCCCCGCGGCGTCGACTTCGCCCGTCCGACCCGCCATGACATTGGTGTCGAGATAGACCGGGTACACGGGGTCCGCGAGCGCCACGACATTGTCGAGGCCGAAGATCTCCTGGATGTTCCCGCTATCGCACTTCGAGCCATCGGACACGAAAATCTCGTCGTTCTCGACCTTCACGCCGCGTGCCTCGTAGTCCTTCTCGCGAATCAGGTCGAGCAAGAAGCCGTAGCCCTGCTCAGGCCCGTACCCGTGGAAGCCCTGCTTGGTACTCATCTCTTCCACGCCGGCTCGGAAGGCCTCGATGATCGCCGGGACCAGCGGCTCGGTGACGTCACCGATGCCCAGCTTGATGACTGTGGCGTCGGGATTGGCCTTCTGGAAGGCACCAACGCGCCGCCCGATCTCGGGAAAGAGGTAGCCAGCCTTGAGCTTCAGGTAGTTCTCATTGATGCGCGCCATGGCCTCGTGGATTACCCGTTGCGCCCCGGAGGCGCTACCGAGCCCGTCGACGCGAAGTGTCTCTCCGGGGGCCCTTCCCCGAACGCTGCCCGATGGGCTACACCACGTGGCTCGGCTAGGTTTCTCCGGAGGGGCTGATGAAGAATCTCGGATCGATGCTGACCACGGTCGTCGTCGCAGTGTTCCTCGTCGCGGGTTGCGGCAGTGACGCAACTGGTCCGACCACCTCGACCAATCCGGTTCCTGGCGAGCCTGCTCCGGAGCCGGAGCCCAACCCCACCGACTGCGAGGAGTTCGACAGCACGTTCAACGCAATCCAAGAGCTGGTGTTCGACCGCAAGGGCTGTACCGCGCAAGCGTGCCACGGCAGCAGTCAGGCCGGCGGCCTCGACCTTCGGGCGGGCACGGCACTTTCCAACCTCGTCGACGCCCCGTCGGTCGGCAGCTCACTCTCTCGCGTCTTCCCGAAGGAGCCGCTGAAGAGCTATCTCTTCCTGAAGCTCGCCGCCGCGACCGATCCCGCACAGCTCGCGGGCCAAGAGATCACCGGTAGCCCGATGCCGCTGTCCGGCGACGGTCTGAGCGCGAACCAACTCGAAGCGATGCGAATCTGGATCGAAGCCGGAGCGCCCGGAACCGGAGCGGTGACGGGCAACGCCGGACGCGGCTCCGCATTCGTCGGAGAACTCCTCGGGGCCTGCCTCCCCGAAGAAGGGCCGGTCGAGGTCGCTCCGCTGCCCGCCCCCGCGGCGGACGAGGGCATTCAACTCGTGATGCCCCCGCATCCCATCGCTGCGGGCAGCGAGGTCGAGCTCTGCTTCGCATCGTACTTCGATTTCTCCAACCAGATCCCGGAGCGCTTTCTCGATGAGACCGGAGACTTCTACTACGCGAAGCGAGAAGAAAAGCGCGAGGATCCGAACACCCACCACATCATCGTAATGAGACCGTCGGTCGATCTGGACCTGATCGAAGACCCATCGTTCGGAGACTGGGTTTGTGCAGACGGCGAGCGGGGCCTCGAGACGTGCGACCCGCTCGAGCCCTCAGACTGCCCGGGCTCGCTCTGCCGCACGCAGATCTTCAACTCGGTGACCTGCAGCGGGTTCGGTCCCGACGAAGGTCGGCCCAACGGCGGAGTGAACTTCGATGAGACCTACCTCATTCCCGAGATCAAGACTCCTGGCTTCTTCACGAAGCTACCCGTGCGCGGCCTCGTGTACTGGAACTCGCACGCCTTCAATCTCACCACACAGGACACGCTGCACCACGTCTGGCGCAACTTCTATTTTACCGACGATTTGCGGTTCGGGATGACCCACTTCAACCACTTCTTCGCGATCGGCGCGGGCGCCGGCACAGCCCCCTTTGCGAGGAAGACCGTCTGCTCGACGCGCACGTTCGAGCCAGACGAGCAGATCCTCTACCTCGCGTCGCACACGCACAAGCGCGGCGAACACTTCTGGATCGAAGATCCGAGCGGCGAGATCATCTACGAGAGCCCATTCTACGACGACCCCCTCTTCAAGAGCTACGACCCGCCGCTCCACTACCCGTCGGAGGACCCGGACGAGCGAACCGTCACGTATTGCGCGACCTACAACAACGGCGTGAACGAGGACGGCTCACCGAACCCGGAGACGGTGACGCGCCTTTCCCGAAAACCCGCCCGCAGCAGTTGTCAGCCGATCGCCTGTGCCGAGGGCCGGATTGGCGAGTCCTGTGCCGGCACGGGGGATCACGCCAGGTGCGACACCGAGCCCGGGCGAGGCGACGGTCTTTGCGACGCGTGTGTCATCACCGGCGGCCTCACGACGGACGACGAGATGTTCGTGATGCTCGGAGGCACGGCGACGGAGGTCGAATAGTCGGATCAGAGATCCAAGTCGGGCCGCCCGACGTGCGGGCCGGCGTCCCCACTGTCACGCGGGCCAGCCATGAGCTTCTCGGTGAGCGCGTACGTCGCGTAGGCGATCGAAATGGCGATCGCGGGCGCGCCGAGGAGTGCCGCGCCGTACCCCGCCACGAGCCCGATGCGGAACTGCGGCCACCACATCAGTGCTCCGCCGACCGGCGCGATGACGGCGCCGAGCGCCCAGAGGGGCTCCCGCGCGACGATCGCGCCGAGTAGCGTGGCCGTACCGAGCAACGAGGCAACGATCCAAGCCTGCATCCCCACCCGGCTCGCCCCGCCGCGATTCAATCGGGTCTTCAGATTGACCGCCGCCCACATGACGTGACGCCTCACGAGCGGCACTTCGAGATCTGCGAGCGCGGCGAGAAAGATCTCGTCGGCCCGAACCCGGGACACCGGCGAGACGAGGCGCTCCCCGTTCTCGACCAGGTGGTCGTGGAGGAGCGCCGCCAGCGAATGACGTCCGTACGCCGGCACGAACCAGCGCAAAAACCACGGCACCGAAGCGAGATCCGTCACCGGAAGGTCCTCGGGCAACACCGTAAGATCGAGGCCGGCGTCCTGATCCTGATACCGAAACCCCTCGCGCAGGATGAAGCCCGTATCCCCGCGCTGCTCTATGACGACGCGGGCGGAGGCCGCCCCGTCGATGCTCGTGAACCGGCCCGGCACGAACAGGCTCTCAGTCGGCCGCGGCGACGGGCTCGCGCATCGTGACGAACTCTTCTGCCGCCGTCGGATGAATGCCGATCGTCGCGTCGAACTGTGCCTTGGTCGCATGGCACTTCACGGCGATCGCGATGCCCTGGATGATCTCACCCGCATCCGGCCCGACCATGTGAACCCCGACGACTCGGTCGGAAGCTCGATCGACCAGGAGCTTCATCATCGTCTGTTCGGAACTGCCGGTGAGCGTGTGCTTCAGCGCGCGGAACTTCGACCGGTAGACATCGATCTCTCCGTACTCCGCCCGCGCTTGCGCTTCGGTCACACCGACGCTCCCGATGTTGGGTTGGCTAAAGACGGCCGAGGCGATGTCCTGGTGATCGGGCGAGCTGGGGCGCCCGTCGAAGAGAGTCGCCGCGAGGCACACGGCTTCGTGGATCGCGACCGGGGTGAGGCTGACGCGGTCGGTGACGTCGCCGATCGCGTGGATGCTCGGCACCGACGACGCACCGAACTCGTTCACTTCGATCTCACCCTTCTTCCCAAGACGGACGCCGGCGGCCTCGAGCCCGAGGTCCCGCGTGAGCGGCACCCGGCCGATCGCGCAGAGCACCTGGTCGACCTCGAGTCGACTGCCATCGTCCAGCGTGGCAACGAGGCCACCCGATGCCTCTTCGATCGAGGCGAGATTCGTGTCGAATCGCAGATCGATCTCCTTCTTTCGCATCTCCTCTGCGAGCGTGGTGCGCGCGTCGTCGTCGAAGCCTCGCAGGAAGAGAGGGCCGCGATACACCTGAGTCACCTTCGAACCCATCCCGTGTAGGATCCCCGCGAACTCGACGGCGATGTAGCCACCCCCCACGACGAGAATCCTCTCGGGCAGACTTTCGAGGTGGAAGATCTCGTTGGAGCTGATCGCGAGCTCCGCGCCGCCCCCCTCGGGCATCCGGGGCCAACCTCCCGTCGCAACCAGAATGTGCTCGGCCGTGATGCGCCGACCACCAATCTCGACCGTGTGCGGATCGACCACGACCGCCCGACCTTCGATGATCTCCACTCCGTTCTGCGTGAGGATCGTGCGGTAGATCCCGTTCAGCCGCTCGATCTCGCGGTCCTTGTTCGCAATCAGAGTCGCCCAGTCGAAGCTCCGCGGCCCCACGGTCCAACCGTAGGCAGCCGCGTCCTCGAAGTCCTCGCTGTAATGCGAGGCGTAGACCATGAGCTTCTTGGGGATGCAGCCCACGTTGACGCAGGTTCCGCCGAGGTCTCGCTCCTCTGCGACAGCGACCCGGGCCCCGTACGACGCGGACACGCGGCTCGCCCGCACCCCCCCCCAGCCCCCCCCCCAGGTGAAGAGATCGTAATCGTAACGCGACATGACCCCTACTATCCCCTTTTTGGGGCACCCCTGCTAATCCAACGGAGCGATGGACTCAGATGGCGGCACCGCGACGCTCATCGAAGACCTGATCGAGCTCCCCACGTTTCGCGCCATCCGCGATTCGCTGATGGGTGCTGGCGCGGGTGCCTTCCGAACCATGGGCTTCGTGTGCCGAGATCAGGCAGAGAAGATCCCCGACCGGATCGCGCTCCGCTTCGAAGACGAAGAAGTCTCGTTCGGCGCATTCAACCTGGGGGTGAACCGCTACGCCAATCTGCTTCGGCACCGAGGCATCGTACGTGGCGACGTCGTGAACATCATGATGGAAAACTCGCCGGCGATGCTGATGGCTCAGGGCGCCTGCGCGAAGCTCGGGGCAATCGGGGCTCTGATCAATAGCCACCTCGAGGGGGAAGCGCTCGCCCATGTCCACCGCGCGTCGGACGCGCGAGTCGCGGTCGTCGATGCCGCCTGCACCCCAGCGATGGTGCCCTTACTGGACCAGGTGGGCGACCTCGCCGTCTATGGACACGCAGCACACCCGAGGCTCCGCTCGCTGCCGGAGGAACTCACGCACGCTTCGGACGCAGAGCCCGACATTCCCGACGTCACCATCGGCGACGTCTTCCTGTACGTCTACACGTCGGGCACGACCGGGTTCCCCAAGCCCGCGATCGTCCGACACCTGCGCTTCACCGCCGGCGGACACTCCCTGGCGATCATGCTCGGCGAAACCGAAGACGACTGCGCCTACGCACCAACACCGCTGTACCACGGCTACGCGAACTTCGTCGGGTTCGCGCCCGCGTTCCACCGAGGCGCTTGCTTCGCATCGCGACGCCGTTTCAGCGCGAGCGAATTCCTGGGCGATGTGCGACGACACCGCGCCACCGTTTTCTGCTACGTGGGGGAGCTCTGTCGGTATCTGATGCGCACTCCCGAGAGCGCCGACGACCGCAACCACGAGATTCGCGTCGCGACCGGCTCAGGGCTGCGTCCCGACATCTGGCAGGCCTTTCGCGAGCGCTTCGGCATTCCTCGCATCATCGACTCGTACGGACAAAGCGAAGGCAACATCAGTCTGCAGAACCGCCGAGGCCGCGTGGGTTCCTGCGGCCGCGCCCAGCCGTTCACCCACCACCTCCTGAAGCTCGCGCGCTACGACCACGACCGCGGCGATCTGTCGCGGGGAGACGACGGATTTCTCGTCGAATGTCGCGTGGGCGAGACGGGGGAACTGCTGGGCAAGATCGACGCACAGAGCGTGATGGCGTTCGACGGCTATGCGAACGCGGCCGACAACGAGAAGAAGCTCTTGCGAAACTGCTTCGAGCCGGATGACGTCTACCTGCGCACCGGAGATCTCCTGCGGCGAGATTACGAGTCCTACTACTACTTCGTAGATCGGATCGGCGACACCTTCCGATGGAAGGGTGAGAACGTCGCCACGATGGAGGTCGAGCACCTGCTCAATCAGGCGCCCGGGATCCACGAGACGGCAGTGTACGGCGTACGTGTTCCCGGCACCGATGGCCGCGCAGGCATGGCCCTCGTCGTCCCAGCGAGTGGCCACGGCTTCGACCCGGCCGCGCTGTATACATACGCGACCGAAGCGCTGCCGAGATACGCACGGCCGGTCTTCGTGCGCGTCGCCAAGCAGGTCGACGTAACGGGGAACTTCAAGAATCGAAAGACCCGCCTACAGAGCGAGGGCTTCGACCCCAGTGCGGTCGGCGATGACGCTCTGTGGTTTCGTGACGACGGCAGCCAGACGCTCATCCCCCTCGACCGCGCCCTGTGGGCCGAGATAACGGCGGGGACCCGGAAGATCTGAGGGGAAGCGAGGAGGAAGTCTTCCACGACGCCTTCCGGGTCGAGACCCGCCGAGGGTCGAAGGCCCACTTCACGACGGCGCCGGACAGCCGAATCCTGGTCCTTGAACGGCCCCTGGCCAGCGATGTATTCGTGGGAGACACTCGGTGTCTCGAACGCGGACGCCGCCCTGAAAGGACAAGACTCGATGCGCCTGCTCGCCACGCTTCTCAGCCTCTTCCTGCTCACGGCAGGATCCCTCGAAGCAGCTGCTGCCGACCACCCGATCGAGGGCACGAAGATCGTCCTGACTCGAAGCAGCTCCGGCAAGGAGAAGCTGGTGTTCGTCTCGTCGGACTCGGCGCTCATGGCCCCGGCGTCGCTGAGCGCCGACGATCCGACGCTCACGGGGGTTTCGATCGACCTCTTCTCTGGGCTCGACGGGGCGTCGACCCTACTCACCATCCCGAACGCGGCGGCCGCCGCTCCGGCGATCTGGAAGCAAACGGGGCCCGACTACAGGTTCGTGAATGGCGGAGCGCCCGACGTGGTCTCCGGTGCCAAGGCGCTTCTCTTCAAGGATGGCAAGAAGCTCAAGCTGATCGCCAAAGAGCTGCCGCTTCCCCTTTCGGGTCGGAACACCTTCGTGACCATCCGAATCACGATGGGCGATACGAGGTACTGCGCACGATTCAATCCAGCCAACATCAAGAAGGATTACGCGGGCCGGTTCATCGGTAGGAAAGCGCCCGCGGCGAACGTCGACGACTGCACCGACTTCGGGATGGGGATCGCCGAAGGGCCGATCCTTCCGACCAACACGGAGCCGTGCCCGGCCATCCAGGACGGCACCCTCAGCTTCCTCGGCAACAACGTGCGGATCCGGGTGTCCCCCGACGCCGCGACGCAGAATGGGCCGCTGGTCTTCGCCTGGCACGGCCTCGGGAGCAACCCCGACGCGGCGATTGCGCACCTGCTCGGCCCCGACAGCCAACTCCAGCAGATCCTCGACATGGGAGGCATGGTGGCGGCCCCGTTCGGACACGGCAACCTCACCGAGTTCACGGCCGCCGACTTCGAAGTCGCAGACGAGATCGTCGCATGCGCGAGGCAACAGGTCGGAATCGACCCGTTCCAGATCCACTCGGTAGGGTTCAGCGCCGGAGGCCTGCAGACCACGTACATGGGCACCAACCGATCGAACTACATCGCGAGCATCGTCGGCTGGTCCGGAGGTTTTTCCGGACCCGACCAAAACCCCGACAACCGCGTGCCGTCACTCATGTCGCACGGCGGTCCCGGCGACTTCGTATACATCCCCTTCGATCAGCTGATGGAGGCGTACTTGGACCTGATCGTCGGGGAGGGGCACTTTGCCATCATGTGTCGCCACGGCCTCGGCCATTCCGTCCCGTCGGCCATCCGCGAGCGCACGCTCCCCTTTTTCCTCGATCATCCCTTCGCCACCGTACCCTCGCCGTACGAAGGAGGACTCCCGGTCGATTTCCCCGCGTACTGCACCGCGTCGAGTTAGAGCGCGCGCAGTATACCGTCCTCGAGCCAGCGCAGGAGGAGCGCCCCTGCTTCGCGGGCGGTATCCTCCTGGGACATCGAGGCTTCCAAGCTCTCGCCGAGCTCCTGCAGCGTCGTTCCACCATCCAGCAATAGATCGAGCGCCCGTGCCTCGATCGGGTCGACGGTCGCTTGGAAGATTTCGAAGCCCTGGCGCCAAACCCGGGTGACGTGTGGCTTCGGGGAGGGCGCCTCGGCGGCGTCTGCCCACGCTCGGGTGATCACCCGCAGAGCTTCGATCGGATGGAGCGCGACCGTGCCCCACTCTTCGGGTGGCAGCGCGCGCAGTCTCTCGAGCACGAGCGGAACCGGATCCTTCTCCGAGAAGACCTCGAGTCGGGCCCGCTCGACGAGCGCCCGCTCTCCGAGATCCGGACGCCCGACGAGCTCGCGCTCGAGGAACTCCGGGAAGCGATCGCTCACGTGCTGGATCGACGGCATGACGGACGGATGCTCAACGACGTAGCGCCGCGCGAGCGCCTCGAACGACGTATCGCCGAGTCGCTCGGCGACGACCGAGTAGTCGTCTCGAAGAACCTCGACCAGACGCGCTAGACACATCGCTCGATAGATCCCGAGGCGCTGATCCGCATCGAGGGACTCATCGCCTCGCACCGCGACGCGAGCGAGCGAGCCGCGCACGTCGGTCGCGGCAGAATCCGGCCCAGCCACGAACGCGAAGAAGCTCTTCTGAAGCTCACGCAGTCCTTGTAATTCCATCCAAGACCTCCGACTCGATGCACCGCGCGCGCTCCGCCTCGTCCCGCAATTGATCGAAGGGCGGGATCGAGTCATCCCACTCCACCAACGTCGGCACGCGACCAAACCGCTCGACGGCCTCCCGATACAGCCCCCAGACGGCGTCGATCACCGGACCATCGTGGGTGTCGAGAAGGTGCGTGCCTCGGTTACTATGCCCAGCAAGGTGGATTTGCCCGACCCGCGCCGCCGGCAGAGCCGCTAGATACCACGATGGGTCGAAGTGGTGGTTGTGCGCGCTCACGAAGACGTTGTTCACGTCGAGCAGGATTCCGCAGTCGGCCCGTTCCGCGATCGCGGCCAGGAACTCCCACTCCGGCATCGTCGAGTGCTCGAACGTCAGATAGCTCGAAACGTTCTCGAGCAGGATGCGTCGTCCGAGCCGCTCTTGTACGAGCTCGACGCGTGCCACGATGAGTCTTAGTGCCTCTTCGGTGTAGGGGAGAGGCAGCAAGTCGTGCGCGTAGTGCCCACCGACGCTTCCCCAGCACAGGTGATCCGAGACGATCGCGGGGTCGAATCGATCAATGAGCGATCGGAGATCTCGCAGGTAGTCGTGTCGGACTGGATCGGTCGATCCGATCGACATCGAAACCCCATGCAGCGCGACGGGCGCCTGCTCGCACGCCTTCTCCAAGACCGCCAGGGGTCGGCCACCGCGAAGCATGAAGTTTTCAGAGATGACCTCGAACCAATCGACGTCGAAGGCCCCCTCGAGAACGGTTGGGTAGTGGGGGGTACGTAGGCCGATACCGTGACCGAGGGATGCGTTCATTCGTTTCCTCGCTTGTGAGCCAGCTGGGTTGGAGGGCCCCGGCGCTGGGGGTACGGCGCCGGGGCCAGAGAGAGCAGTTTTCTACTTGAGGATCTTGCCGCCCTTCTCATCGCATTCGGCCTTGCTGAGCTCTTCGTAGCCCTGGCCCTTGCACTCGTTCTTCGCCTTGCACGCGTTGTCTGCGCCGGCGCACGCGCCGTGGCCCTTGCACTCATTCACACCGCCACACTTCACGGCGTCAGCACCCGCCTTGTCGCTCGCACGTGCGTCGACCTGCCCGGTGAGAACCAATGCCGCCGCAGCAGCAGCGACGAGCCCGCCCTTGGTGATCTTGTTCATCGTTCTTCTCCCTTTCGAGTGACCCGCGCTTCTGAGCGGCGGGCGGTTCGAGAGCCGGCGATCTGCCGACTCCTCATTGCTTCGCAGCCCCATCCGGGGCTCGTGCGAAGAGGTTGACGTCAATGGTGCCCTGGCCCGCCACGACGGGGGCGAGAGACTGCACACGCGCCAGCCACCCGGGCGTGGCCGCCGGCGAGATGCCGTAAGCCTCTCGATCGAAGTCTTCGATACGGGCGCGGATGCGCAACGTCTCGTTCGAGCCGTACGTGCCGGCGGGCAGATGAATCAGCGTGCCGGTGATCTTCTCGACGCCCCCGCCCTTCTTTTGGCGCCCGCAGATCGTGAACCGACCCGTAGTCTCGAACTCGAGGGGCACCTTCTCGGCAATCGGACCCGCGAGGTCGATGTCGCCTGTGACGAGCTCGAAGCTACAGTCGCCAGGCGAGCCCTTCTTGTTCGTTGCCCATTGCTGGAAATGCTCTGTCTTGGTCGGCTCACTATCGACCTGAATGGAGGTGAGTGGGACCCGGCACCTCGCCTTACCCGTTAGCTTCGCCTCATCGACCTCCAGCGAGCAGTCCACGGCCGAGCTGACCGCCGTGATCCTCTCGCCGATCGCCGCATCGAAGACGGCCGACATCGAATTGTTACCCGCGTCGGGGTCGGTCGTGAACCCTCGAGCCTCGGTCGCACCAACGGACGCTACCAGCGCCGTCATCGCGAAACCCACGATCCGGGCAGCCCCCCCGGTCGATCTCCTGATGCTACTGATGTTGGTTCTCGTCACGCATCTGCTCCTCGAGCGCCCCAAGGGCGCCTGTCGTCGGTTCTGACATGCTCCTACGGCAGGCACGCAACCGAGTTACGGGAGATCCGGGGCAAAACTTCGACTGGACTCAGGAGGCGACGAATTCGATTCGATCGGGTAACGTAGACGGCTCGGGCACGTATGAATCTGGCAGAGAAAGACAACGCCTCAGCGGCGGAGGTGGGTCAACGAGCCGAGTGGATGGGCAAGGCGCTCGCGGGCGACCGCGACGCCTATCGCACGCTCCTCGGCGACATCCACGGCGACCTGGTGGGCTTCGTGCGCCGACGCGTCCACAATGGGCAGGAGGTAGAAGACATCGTCCAAGACGTGCTGCTCGCAATCCACCGGGCCCGTCATACCTACGATCCGACCCGGCCGTTCGAGCCGTGGATGTACGCGATCGCCCGCAACACGACCATCGATCACGGCCGGCGCCGGTCGACCCGAGGCAAGCGGGAGGTCCTGACCGAGGAGCTCCCGGAGACTCCCGCCGGATCCGTGACGAGCGACGCACCACTTTTCGCGGCGCTGGCACAACTACCCGAGACGCAGCGTGAGGCGTTCTCGATGCTGAAGATCGAGGGACTCTCAGTCGACGACGCCGCGGAGCGCGCGGGCGTCACCCCAGGCACTCTCCGCGTGCGTGCTCACCGAGCGTATCGCTCGGTGCGGGCGTTCATCGAGCGCGAAGACGACCAAGGAGAGGGGGGAAGGTGACCGACACTCCCCAAAACGACCCTGCAAGCACGGAATCACTCGTCGCCGATCTCGTCGCCGATCTCGAGCCGGTCGAGCGCATCTGGTCGCCAGGGACCCACCTTGGGTTCTGGCTTGCAGTCGAACTTCTCACATTTGGCCTCGTGGCGAGCCTCGCCTTGCGCATGGACATCATGGACCAGATCGCGAACCCCCTGTTTCTGCTCGAGCTCACGTTGCTCGTCGCGGCGGGAGGGCTCTCCGCGGCGATGGCCCTGTTGTCAGCGGTCCCGGGCCGCGAGCCGAGCACCGGCGCGGTCGCCCTCGCCCTCGCCCTGATCGCCGCGTCGTTTGTGTGCCTCTATCAGGACATGCCGGCGGCGGCGCGATCACTGGCCAACGCGCCGCGAGGGATGGGCTGCGCATTGAAGACGATCGCGATCGCCGCCGTGCCTTGGGCTGCCCTGCTCGCGTTCGCTCGCAGGGGAGCGTCCTTGGTCCCGGTCGCCTGCGGCGGCCTGGCAGGACTCGCCGCATTCCTGATCGCCGCGGCTACGATGCGCGTCGTGTGCCCGATCGACAACTTGTGGCATCTCGTGATCTGGCACCTCTCGCCCGTCCTCATCGGACTCGGCGCCAGCAGCGCGATCGGCCTCCTGCTGCTGCGCGCCTGGCGCGACGACTAGCGCAGCGCCTTCCAGGCGCCCAGCGCCGCGTGCAACGCCGGGATGCCGTCGTAGACGGCCAAGGCACCAGCCGCGAGAAGCTCCGGCTCCTTGGAAACTCCCGTCGCCACACCGACTGCCGGCATTCCGGCGGCGCGCGACGCCTCGATATCTCCTGCGTTGTCGCCGACGCCAAGGCAGCTCGCGGGCTGGACCCCGAGGCTTTGGCAACAAAGCAGCATCCCTTCCGGATCGGGCTTGATGTGGCGCAGACCGTCGCGGCCCACGATCGCCTCGAAGCAGCCCGAAACATCTCGATGCTCGAGCACGTCGCGGATCACCCACTCGGGATTCGAGCTCACGATCCCGGCACGAAGCCCGAGCACCGGCAGAGCGCGGAGAAGCGCCTCGCTACCGGCGAACAGCTCTACCTGTCCAATCCCGGCCGCCTCGTACTTGGCAAGGATCTGGGAAACCTCGACCTGTGCCCGAGCCAGCACGTCGGGCGCCAGATGATCCCCACGGGCCACGTGGCCAAAGAGGCCGAAGCAACCGCGAGGGGCCGAATCGAGATGCGCTTCGGGAACGCCGTGCGCCCGATAGCGCTCGCGCATGAGTGGCAGGGCTTCCCGCCACTTCACGAAGTTGCCCAACGGGGCGAGAGTTCGATCGAAGTCGAAGACCAGAGCTTGGAGATCGGCAGAGAACACGAACCTACCTATACCAAGGCGTCACCGAGCAGGTACTCGGCTTCAGCCAGATGCACGGACCTCTTCGGCGAGAGCCGAGAGGAGTACAGCCAGAACCGGTCGACCACGATCGGCCCGGCGCGGAACAAGCCATTCGTACTGAGGAAGCTCCCGACCGCGCGGCTAGGCGTCCCCCGAAGTCGCGCCAGGGTGATGTGCGGCGCGAACTTTCGCGCCTCGGGAGGCAGACCGACACGAACCAGGACGCTGTCCACACGCTGACGGAGGAGCACCAACTCCTCACTCTGCCCGGTTCCCGCCCACAAGACGCGAGGCTGCCCACGTGGCGGAAAGTGCCCGACCCCGCGAAACTCGAGCTCGAACGGAGCGACATGCACGCTCCCCAGCCCGTCGCGGATCTCCTCGAAGACGGGTTCCTCCACCTCCCCGATGAACCGGACCGTCAGATGAAGCTGGTCGGGGTCGACCCAGCGCGCTCCAGGCACGTCACAACACACGAGGTGAAGGCATTCGCGTACCTCGTCGGGCAATTTCAGACTCACGAAGAGTCGAATCACGCTTGTGTGCGAACCTCGGCCTCGAGCAGCGCCGCCCGCAAGAACTCCCGGATCATCCGATAGGTCATGCCCCAGACCGTGTTTCCTTCGTACAGGAACGCCGGAAAATCGGCCCGGAAGTCGCCGCGCGCGATCGGAGTAGTGCCGTGAAACTGCTCATCGCGGAACACCCGAAGCGGGATCCAGATGGCATCGGCAACCTCGCTCTCGTCGATGGTCGTCGGGCGCGGCTTGTCCAACGAGAAGAGAAACGGCGTAACGACCATGTCGAGAGCGCGCCCCCGAGCGTGCGCCTGAACGTCGTCGAGCCGACACATCAACTGACCGTGCTGCGCGAGATCGATCCCGACTTCTTCGAACGTCTCTCGAATCGCGGTGTCGGCCAAGGTCGCGTCGGTGGCGTCGCAGTGTCCACCTGGAAAGGCCATGTGCCCCGACCAGGGGTCGCCCTCGTGTTCCGCTCGCCGGATGAGCAGAACTTCGAGGTCGTCCTTCGACGGCGCCAGGGTCATCGCCACCGCGGCTCGCCGCGGTACGTCGAGGTCGACGACGAGTGGATCGCGGGCGCGGAGACGCTCGCCGATCGAGTTCAGTAGCTCAATCGGCATGAGTACGACCGCCGGCGGGAGCCCACTCGCTGGGCAGGCTGTGCTTCTTCGCGTCGTTGCACGGCTTGCAGGCCGGCACGACATTGCCCTTCGTCGTTCGTCCTCCCCGAATGATCGGAACCTTGTGGTCCATCGTCAGCCCCTGGGCGCCGACATCGGCGTCGCAGTAATAGCAGCGGCCACGCGAACGTTTCTGTTTCCACCACGCGCTACGCCGCAGCTCGCGAGCCTTCGCGCGCTCGGCGCGAAGCCGACTCTCGTCGACGGGAACGAGGAAGGGAACGGGCTCGGACATGGTTCCCTCCAGACTAACGTCCGGCGACCACCGCCGGCAAGATCAGAAAAAGCTGGATCGCATCGAACACGGAGTGCGCGACCATGCACGGCAGGACGTCTCGTCGAGCTCGGAAAACGAGGCCGAATACGACCGAAACGGCGAAAACACCCACCAACATCAGTGGCAATCCGTAACTCATGTGGCTCATCGTGAAAAGAACGCTCGACAATACCAGCCCCCCTCGGGTCTGGAGAAAAGACCGAAAGAACGCCTCCTCGACGATGCCTGCCGACAGAACGAGCAGTAGCCGTTCGTACCAGGCGAGCTCGACGATCGTCCGCACGGTCGATGGAATCGCCCCGTCGTCCGGTAGGGATCCAGGCTCCACGGTGACGGCGACCGTGCCGACGATCGCCATCATCGTCATGGTCACCGCCCAACCGGCCGCGCCCGCCGCGGCGCCCAGTCGCAAACCGTCGCGGAGGTCATCCAACCGCAGGTGCAGGTATTGCCGGATCGGGGGACGCCCGGCGAGCAACCACCACAGGAACAAGAAGGCCGAAAGGAGCCCGTGGCCGAGGAACAACGCCCCGAACGGGAGATCCGGGATCTCCATGTTGGGATCGGTATCTGAGTACTCCAGCAGAGGCCCGGCGCAGGCGACCGCGAGGGTCAATGTAAGCAGTGCCAGGGCGAGTGCCCTGCGCGACGCTGAGGGGAACACCTCGATTGCGAGCCGACGCGAGCTGACGAGAGCCAGAACGGCGACGCCCGACAAGAGTAGAGCCGCGAGGAAAGACGTCATACCGCCGTCCACAGTATACACATTGCCCCGAGGAAACGGACGCGGACGCGCTCGATGACGTGAAACAGCCGCCCGCATCCGGCATATTGGGGAATCGTGTCTGCCTCCAATGCTCGCAACAGCGAAAAACTGGGGCTCGTCCTCTCAGGCGGCGGAGCCCGCGGCCCCTTCCAGGTTGGCGTTTACGAGCGACTCCTGCGCGACGAGCGGTTCGCCGACGGCCCAGCGGTCCTGAGTGGAACCTCGGCCGGCGCATTGAACGCCGCCATGATCGCCGCGGGGCTGTCCCCGGTGGAGATCATGGAGTTCTGGTTCGGTCTCGCCGACGATCCGCCGGTGCGCGCCAATGCCCAGCTTTTCGAGTCGGGCGCCGTCTCGATCGCCAAAACGCTCGTACAGGAGCTCGTGCAGCTCCCCATGCGCCTACCGGGGGACATCGCCCGCCTCGGCCAACGCGCCCGGCACTACTGGCCACCGCGCATGGGAAGCCTCGCGGCGTTGACGATGGACTACCTGCTTACGAGTCGGTTCGACGTCATCAGTCGCATCCTCGACGGCATCGAGGCGCCCTACCTCGTCGACACCGATGGGCTGCGGGATCGCCTGATCGACGTCTTCGGCGGAACCCGAGTGCCTGCGAAGTGCCGGCTCGCGATCAACGCGGTCGATCTCAACACGCGCCGGGTCGTCCGGTACGTGACCGGTCCGGTCCCCGCCGTTCCAGCGTCGGAGTACATCGTCGTCCCCGCCATCACGGTCGACATGCTGATGGCCAGCGCGAGCATCCCGCTCGTCTTCAATCCGATCACGATCGGATCCCACCTCCTGTGGGACGGCGGCCTCCTCGTCAACACCCCGCTTGCCCCGGCGGTCGCTCTCGGCGCTGACCAGATCGTCACCGTGCTCGTCACCGAAGCAGGAGAGATGAACGAGGAGCTCACACACATGGGCAGAGCGCTAGAGCGCACACTCGATGCGTTTCTCGAGAACGCCTACAACGTCGACCGAATGCTGCTCCTCGACCGCAACCGGCTCGCCCACGTCGCCGGGAGCCCCTACCGCGACGTCAAGCTGTACGACGCGATCCGCCCAACCTACGACCGCAATCTGTTCAGCGCAGGATCGTATCTGAACTTCCAGCGCGGCATGATGCGCGACATGTACCGCGCCGGGCTGCGCGCGGCTTCCGACTGGCTCGCGCAGGGCCCGCCGATCGACCGGCTCGAGAGCCGCGGCGACGGAAACCGGCCCGTTCGCACCGCCTGACCCGATTTGTCCGAAGCTAGTGCACCGCCGTCGACATAGGGTTAACGGATTGCCGTCTATCGGCGTTCGTCGCAAGGAACGGCGACGCAGGAATATAGGCAATCTTCCGAGGAGACGAGACGCGGCGACGGACGTCGAGGGGCGGCAAGGCGTTA
>JAJCZO010000263.1 GCA_029262355.1 Deltaproteobacteria bacterium | reverse complement strand
GACATCGCGGACGTGCGCAAGCACCGCAACCCTAACCTGGAAATCCTTGGCGTGGTCTTTGCCAACGCCGACGGGCTCGAACGATCCGTCTTCGAGCACGCGAAGGAGCTTCACCTGGAACCGCGGGCTCATTTCGCCGATTTCGTCCAGAAAGATGCTGCCGCCGTTGGCGAGTTGGAAGCGACCGGTGCGGGCAGCGAGGGCGCCCGTGAAGGCCCCCTTCACATGACCGAAGAGCTCACTTTCGAGGAGTTCCTCGGGGATCGCACCACAATGCACGGGTACGAAGTTGCGCGACGTTCGCCCGGAGAGGTCGTGCAGCGCACGGGCTACCAGCTCCTTGCCCGTCCCGCTCTCGCCCGTGATGAGCACCGCGCTCTGCGACGGGCCTACCTTTCGGATCAACTCGAACACGCGCTGCATCGAAGGGTGGCTCCCAACCAGGCCCATGAACTCGGCCGTAGGGGCGTTCGTCTGCAGTTCTTCGCTGGGGCGGGTCATGCGCATTCTCCTGGTTCAGTTACGTCGAAATCCGAAAGATTCGTCGGGGATTGTTGCGTCGCGACGACCAGGCTCTCAGCAAGGATGGCGCCACGGAGTGCGCTGCGGCTCCCGTGTCACGGTATTGCCAGGTCAAGAACTTGAAAACACACGAGTTTAAGCCGAAGGGAACGGGAATTCCGCACACAATTGGAGCGCCAAATCTCGCGCTGCAGAGCGTTACAAGAGCGACGGTATTGTGCGGGAGTGTTCAGCAACGTAACCGCCGCCCCCCAGCCGGCGACCGTCTCGCAGGAAAACTACTGAACCTACAGGGGATCCTCCGTGTAGGGCGCGCTGACGTGTGCCGCTCGTCCGGGTGAACAGTTTTGTACGACGCCCGAAAAGATCAGGATTTCAGGCATCTGACAGGTTTCACACCGGTCGGATCCATGACGCGTCCTGCGAGGCGGACTCTTCTTGCCCCCCTCTGGGCAGGGTGTTACCGAGGCAGCAATGCGCCGCGTCGTAAAGCGTTATGCCAACCGCAAGCTCTATGACACGACGAGCAGTCGTTATGTCGCTCTAGATGATGTCGCCTCATTCGTGCGGCGTGGTGACGAAGTCGAGGTCACCGACAACGAGAGTGGCGAGGACCTGACCGCGGTGACTCTCGCGCAAATCATCTTGGAAGATGAGCGCAAGAAGAAGAGCTTCCTCTCTCTGCCCGTCCTGCAGGATCTGGTGCGCTACGGAGGCGATGCCCTCGCCGATGCGACCAAGCAGGGGATCGAGGCTTTCGGAGAGATGCGGGAGGCTGCGGAGAAGCGCGTTTCCGAGCTAGTGCCCGAGGGGGGGAGTGGCGCGGCTCTGATCGGCGACATGCTCGAGACCTCCCGGCGTCGGATCGACGACCTCCAGCGTCGCGTGGATGAAGGACTGAAGGAGTCGGTGAGCCGTCTTCGCACCGTCCCGGGCCTCGGCCCCGAGGTCGAGCGGCTCGAGAACGGCCTGCGGGAGATCGAGGTCCGGCTGCGCAACCTGGTCGAGCGCGCCGACAGTGAAGCACGAGATGAGAGCCCCGACTCCGTCGGTCCGGCTCCGGCCGACTCGGTGGAGCAGGCGGACAGCGTCACCGGAAACCGCACCTGATCGCGCACCCGGAACGAGCGCACCGCCGCTAGCGGTTCAGAAAGACCGGACAGGGTACGTTTCGCAGCACGTACTCGGTCGTGCTGCCGAGCACGAACTCCATCACGCGGCCGTGCCCATGGGATCCCATGAACACCAGGTCGTATCCGTGCTGGGCGATCTCGCTCGGGATCGTCTCATACGCGTGGCCGTCGACGACTCCGGTGGTCGTCGCTAGGGCGTACGAAGCGAGGTATCGCCGGGCCTGATCGAGAACCCGCTCCCCTTGCTCGGCGTCGCGGCACACGGTGAGGACGGCGAGCGGCAGTTCGAGTTGCGAGCAAACCTCGGCCGCCACGTGCATGGCCGCACTGGCTCGCTCGCTGCCGTCGTAGGCGAGAAGGGGGGCCTCGGGCTTCTGGAACTCGAGTGGCGTCACCAGGACCGGTTTCGAGCATTGCCGGGTCACGCTCTCGGTGACGCCTCCGAGCAACCCGGTCGTAAATCGTTGATTGACTCCGCGGTTCCCCAGAACGACGAGGTCCGCTTCTCTCGCGCGTTCGCATATCTCACTCGGAACGATCCCGATCTGCAGGGCGATGTCGCAACGGACGCCCTCGGCTTGGCAGACCTTTGTGAACTCGTCGAGGATGGCGGTGCCACGCTCTTGGAGCGCCTCGCGCATCTTGGACGTGAAGTCGAGATAGGGCTCGAATCCGAGCGAGCCCGAGATGTCGTGGAAGAATGAGCCTTCGATCGAGATGATGTCGACCACGTGGAGGCCGGTCACGGTCGCGTCGAACTGGCTCGCGAGCCAGGTGGAGTACTTGAGTGCGCTTCGGGAATGGTCCGAGCCGTCTAAGCCAACGATGATGCTCTTGATCATCCTTTTGCTCCCGTCCGAGGTCGGCGTTCAGCCAACGCGCGGTCTCTCGCGTAGATCCCACCTCTTTACAAGGCTGATTCTGGCCGTATAGTAGCGCGGCGCCATGGCCAGAGCCACGAAATCCAAGGTTCGAAAGCGCCCACCGGCCTCAGCTCGTCGCCGTGGCTCCGCGAAGGATCGGAAGAAGAGCGAAAAGCTCGAATCCATCATCGACGAATTGCGTTCGGCTGCGGAGTCGATCGGCATCCGGGTACGGAGGGAACGGCTCCTTCGCGAGGTGGGGTATCACGTCCGCAGCGGGCTGTGCCGCCTCGACGATCAAGAGATCCTCCTCGTCGAGTCTGAGCTCGATGCCGACGTCCAGGTCGACCTGCTCTTGGGAGCCTTGTCCGGCCGTGATTTGTCGGGAGTTCCGCTGTCGGAAGATGCCTTGGCGATGCTCCGAAGCAGCCCGACCGCCTAGCCCTCTACTGGGAGTGTCTCCCTGGCTGCGTTGACAATCGCGCGCGCCGCTTCTAACGCAAGCCGCATGCAGTCGCGTGCGGAGCGGTTCGCCGCTTTTCGGCGGGCGCTGAAGGAGAAGGGGCTGAAATCGACAGCCCAGCGTGACGACATTGCACGCGCCTTCTTCGCCTCGGCCCGCCACATGAGCATCGACGACCTCTATCAAGAGGTGCGAAAGGTGAACCCTCGCGTGGGCTACGCGACCGTCTACCGAACCATCAAGCTCCTGAAGGACTGCGAGTTGGCGGATGAGCGCCATTTTGGCGACGGGCAGACGCGCTACGAGAACGCCGAGAGCGAGGAAGAGCATCACGATCACCTGATCTGCGACAAGTGCGGAAAGATCGTGGAGTTCAACGACGAAGCACTCGAGACGTTGCAAGAGGAGATCGCGGCACGCTTGGGCTTCGTCCTAGCCCGTCACCGCATGGAGCTCTACGGAATCTGTCGGGAGTGTCGAGAGAGCGCGGGCCGAGTGCACTAGCTGGGCGCGGCGGCCGACGTCTTGCTCAGGATTCGACGCGCGGGAACAGGTTGATCGGGCCGCTCACGGTATGATCGTCGGAGAAGGCGTCGCCCCACGGCAGGTCGAGGTTGGCGAACTGCTCGGGCTCGACACCGAGTGCTTCCCGGATCTTCTCGGCTGACTCCGGCAGGAAGGGCGCGACGAGCTGCGCGGCCACCCGTAGTGCCTCGATGCAGTTGTGGAGGATCGCTCCGACCCGAGGCCGTTGCGCTTCGTCTTTCGCGAGCTTGAACGGCGCCTGATCGGCCACGTATTTGTTCGCGACGTCGATTGCCTCCCAGACTGCACCGAGCCCCCGGTGGAAGGCGAGGTCGTCGATGTGGGCGTCCAACTTCGTCCGTGCGTTGGCAAATGCCGTTGCGAGTACGGCGTCGGCTTCGGTCTCGGGGAGTCGTGGCTGTACGCGCCCTTCGAAGTACTTCTTGGTCATCGCGAGCGTGCGGCTCACGAGGTTGCCCAGTCCGTTCGCGAGATCCGCGTTGAGCCGGGTGACGAGTGCCTGCTCCGTGAAGTCGGCGTCCTGTCCGAAGGCCATGTCGCGCAGAAGGAAGTACCGGAGTGCGTCCATGCCATACCGGTCTCGTAGTTCGAGCGGCTTGGCGACGTTCCCCAGACTCTTTGACATCTTGTGGCCGCCGCTGGACCAGAAGCCTCCGACGCCCAGACGGTCGTACAGAGGGTAGCCGGCGGCGAGCAGCATCGTTGGCCAATAGACCGCGTGGGGCTTCAGGATGTCCTTGCCGATGAGGTGCAAAGTCGCTGGCCAAAGCTCGTCGAACCGCCCGAGGGCCGCGGGGCCGCTTACGTAGTTTAGAAGCGCGTCGAACCAGACGTAGGTGACGTAGCCTGCGTCGAACGGAAGCTCGATTCCCCACGAAAGCCGTTCCTTGGGCCTGGAGATGCAGAGATCGCCGAGGTCTTCGCGCAGGATGCCGAGCGTTTCGTTGCGGTAGCCTTCGGGGTGGATGAAGCCTTGGTGCTTCTCGATGTGTTCCCGAATGGCGTCTTGATACTTCGCCATGCGGAAGAAGTAGTTTGGCTCCGAGACCTCGGTGGGTTTCGTGAGGTGATCGGGGCAGAGTCCGCCCTGCAACTCTTTCTCTGTGTACAGGCGCTCACAGCCGACGCAGTACAACCCCTCGTACGAGCCGAAGTAGATGTCGTCGTTCGCATGGAGTCGGGTAAGGACCTCCTGAACGAACTCGATGTGCGCCGGGTCGGAGGTTCGGATGAAGTTGTCGTACTGGATGCCGCACGAGTCCCACGTTGCCTGGAACTTGGCGGCTACGTCGTCGACGAACTCGCGGGGCGAGACGCCGGCTTCGCGTGCGGTCTCGGCGATCTTCTCTCCGTGCTCGTCCGTCCCGGTTTGGAGCACCGTGGGGATGCCCCGCTGCCGGCTGAAGCGGGCGAGGGCATCCGCGACCACTGTCGTATAGGTCGAGCCCAGGTGTGGCTCAGCGTTCACGTAGTACAGGGGAGTCGTGATGTAGGCGTGATCAGCCATCGGTCTTCTCAGGTGGCTCCGGGCGCCGCTCGACCAATTCCTCGAGGGAGCATTCCACCCTCTCCCCATCTTCGTCTCGTTCGACGATGACGCATTGCTTGAGGAGGCTCTGGCGAACGACGACGCCGTTACCCTTCACGCTCTTCACTTTCTTGCCGATTTTCGGAAGCGTACGACGCAGCGCGAGGTAGCTGTCGTACTCGTAGCGCAGGCAGCACTTCAGCCGCCCGCACATGCCCGCAAGCTTCGACGGATTGAGGGAGAGGTCTTGAGCCTTGGCCATCTTGATCGAGACGGGGCCGAAGTCGCGTAGCCAACTGCTGCAACAGAGTTCGCGACCGCATGGACCAATCCCACCGACCATCCGGGTGGCGTCGCGCGGTCCGAGCTGGCGCATCTCGACGCGGGTGTGCAGCTTTTGTGCGAGGTCTCGCGCGAGCCCGCGGGCGTCGAGGCGGTCGTCGCCGACGAAGTAGAAGACCGCCTTGCCCCCGTCGAACCGGTAATCGACGCGGCTCAGCTTCACGCGGAGGCTCAACTCCCGTGCGCGCTGGGCGAAGTGTTGCTCCGCGGCACGTTCTTGGAGCCGGTTGTGGTCGGCACGCCTCAGATCGTTCGAATCCGCCAGGCGAAGGATACGAGGTAGCTTTGCCTTTGCCTCGTCCGGCCACCGGGGTCGGGCGGCTGCCATGACCTCTCCGAGCTCGGGGCCGCGGTCGGTTTCGACGACGACGAGGTCCTGCGGACTGGCTGGAACGCGGCTCGCGTCATAGGCCCGGGCGCGGCCGGGCACGCGAAATCGCACGTCGACGACGGTGGCCGGAGGTGCCGCTTGGGCCACGTTCTCTTCGTTGGCTTCTTCCATTGAACTATCGGGATTGGCGGAGGTCCAGGAGGAGTCGGTCCCAGGCGAGATGGGAGTTCGCATTTCGCTCGAACTCTCGGTTGATAGCATAGGCGCGATCTACCCGCCGAAGCGCGCGTCGGACGTCGTCGAGACGATCGTGGTCGTCGGGCTCGGTGCCGACCGCCGGTTCGGTGCCTGCTGCGGCTTCGAGGACGCGATCCCGACACCAGTCGAGGACGGTAGCCCGGTTGAGCTGTTGCTGGGCGTGTCCCTTCTCGCCGCGCGGAGCGGCGAGCTCGGCCGCGAGGTCGAGTACTTGAGGCAGAGTGGCCTTGGGGAGGCGGGCGAGCTTGGTGCGCAGTTCGGCGGTGTACTCGAGCCCTCCGTCTGCGGCGAGGGCCCTGGCTCGGTCGAGGCTTCCCTCGGCGAGTGCCGCCGCGCTCTCGGCCAGGTCGGCCTCGAAGCCCTCGTCCACCAGAAGCTCGCGGACGAGCTCACGCTCCAGAGGGGCGAAGAGCAGGTACTGGCAGCGTGAGCGGATCGTGGTCAGCAGCGCGTCGGGATTGGTCGCGACCAAGATGAGCGTGGTCTGGCCCGGAGGCTCCTCGAGCGTCTTGAGGAGTGCGTTCTGAGCGTCGGTCGTGAGGAGCTCGGCTTGATCGACGAGCCCGACCTTCTTGTCGCCCATCACGGGCCGCATCGAGAGTTGAGAACGGGCACGTCGAATCTGAGCGATCGACAGGCGAGTGGCGGTTGCCTTCTCCTCCCGCGCGCGGGCGAGATCCTCGACGAACAAGTCCGGGTGACCGCCCGTCTCCATGAGGTGGCAGTCCTCGCAGGCGCCGCAGCCGAGCCCTGGCTCGTTTTTGCAGAACAGGGCGGTCGCGAGCGCGAGCGCAGTCGAGCGCTTTCCAACCCCAGGTGGGCCCGCAAAGATCAACGCGTGGGCGAGTCGGCCACGACCCAGCGCGCCCCGGAGCGTCTGGACGGCTCGGTCCTGCCCCCGAATCGAGTCGAAGGTCACGGAGCGAGCCCTCGGAGGTGTTCGCGGGCGAGACTCGCGATTTGGGCCGCAACCGCCTGCACGTCCTCCCGGGCATCGAGAATGGTCACTCGGTCGGGGTGCTCTGCCGCGATCGCCTGGAAGCCCGATCGCACCCGGCGGTGGAAGTCGATCTTCTCGTTCTCGAGGCGGTCTCCCGACCGCGTCGCGCGGATGCGTTCGAGACCTTCCTCCGGGGGAAGATCGAGCACGAACGTGAGGGCCGGTTGGATCCCCCCGCGAGCGAAGTCGTCGAGACTCCGCACGGTGTCGATGGCGACACCGCGTCCGTGTCCTTGGTAGGCGATCATGGAGTCCGAGAAGCGATCCGCGATGACGACGGCGCCCTTGTCGAGGGCCGGCCGGATCAGGCGCTGCACATGCTCGGCCCTGTCCGCGAGATACAGGAGCAGTTCGGTCTGTGGAGTTGGGGCGAGCGACGACTCGTCGAGCAGGAGCTTGCGCAGGCTCCGTCCGAGCTCCGTTCCACCGGGCTCTCGCGTGAGTACGACTTCGTGGCCTTCGCGACGCAGCACGTCGGCCAGACGCGCCGCCTGGGTGCTTTTGCCGGCGCCCTCGACTCCCTCGATGGTGATGAATCGGTTCATGCTTGGTCGTGGATGGATTGGCCGTTGGGCCTACTGGTCCAGGAGGTAGGAGAGCATCTGCTCACTCGCTTGCTCGCCGTCTCGAACGCAGTCGGCGAGGCCGACACCATGGTAGGCGTTGCCGGCGAGTGCAAGCCCGGCGTGGCCGGCCGCCTGCTTCTGAAGGGCCTCGATGCGACCGGCGTGGCCGACGTAGTACTGAGGCATGGAGGATGGCCACCGGTTGATTCGCGTCAGGCTTGGCTCGGACCGGATCCCGAGGAGATCGCCGATCTCGCTGCGAACGATTGCGGCGAGGCCTGCGTCGTCGTTCTCGAGAACCGAGGCTTGGAGCGCTCCACCGACGAAGATTCGAAGGAGGAGCTGGTCGTCCGGCGCCCGCCCCGCGTACTTGATGCTGGAGAAGGAGCCGGCGATGATCTGTCGCCCCTCGATGTGGGGGACGACGAAGCCGAAGGCTTTCGGCAGCTCAGGAAGCTCGGAGCGCCGGTAGGCGAGCGTCACGATCGCGGCCGAAGAGTAATCGATGGCGCCGAGCTTCGCGCCGAGTGCGGCATCGAGGTTGCGCAGCATGGCGGCGGCCCGAGGCGCAGGTGCCGCAACGACGACGGCGTCTGCTTCCTCGAGGTCGCCGCCTTCGAGAGTGACGCGCCATGGGCGTACCCTCTCCCCAGACGCTCGCGTCACCCCTGTCACCTGGGCGTTCGTTCGCAACGCGTCCGCAGGCAGGCGCTCTACCAGGCGATCGACCAGAGCACCGATGCCGCCTCGCAGCGAGACGAAGATCCCGTATCGTGGTCCACTTGCACCTTCGTTGGGTGCTTGACGCATCCGCGCCGCCAACGCGACGACGAGGCTTCGGTGCTCGCGCTCCATGTCGAGGAAGCGTGGCATCGTCGAGGCGAGAGAAAGCGTTTCCGGGTCCGCCGTGTAGATCCCGCCGATCATCGGTTGCGCGATCCGGTCCAAGACCTCGCTACCCAGACGTCGTCGCACGAAGGAGGCCAAGCTCTCGTCTCCGCCCGGCGCAGGGCCTCCTCGGGGCAGGACGAGGTCTTTCAGCGCGGTGAGGCGTCCTCGCCATGACAGCACGGGTGAGCGCAGAAACGGCCCGAGCCTTGCGGGCGCCATGAGTTGGAACGCATCGGGCATCGCGTGAAGTCGACCGTTGGAGACGATCAGCGTGCGTCGGAACTCTTCCTGCGTCGGTTGGATCTCCTCTTCGAGGCCGAGTCGTCGAATCAGATTGATCGCGCCCGGCTTGTCGGTCACGAGCGAATCGGGCCCTCCCTCGAGAAGCAGCTCCCCCTGCCTCTCGGTTCGGATGACACCTCCGACTCGGTCCGAGGCTTCGAGCAGGCGGACTTCGACCGCGTCACCGGCCTTCTCTCCGATCCGGTGCGCGGCCGCCAGGCCGGTGATTCCAGCGCCGATGACTACGATGCGAGGCCGCTGCGTCCCCATGGTCACGTGTTCGCGCTGAACTCGTGAACCGAATCCACCAGGCAGCGCACCCCGTCGACCGGAGTGTTCGGCATGACGCCGTGCCCGAGGTTCGCGATGTGTCCCGGGCGGCCGTCTGATTCTGCCAAAAGCGCGCGAACCTTCTGGCGAATGACGGGGAAGGGCGCGAAGAGGATGGCGGGGTCGAGGTTCCCTTGCACGGCGCGGTCATGGCCGATGCGTCGCCAGCCTTCGGATAGAGGGATGCGCCAGTCGAGTCCGATCACGTCTCCGCCGCCCGCCGCCATCAACTCGAGAAGACCCGAGGTGCCGGTGCCGAAGTGGATGACCGGGACGCTCTTGGGCAACCGAGAGAACAGGTTCTGCATGTGCGGCAACACGGACGTGCGGTAGTCGTCGGGGCCGAGGTGGCCGACCCAGCTGTCGAAGATCTGCAGGGCCTGCGCCCCCGCGTCGACCTGTCCGCCGAGGTAGTCGACCGTCGCGTCGACGAGCCGCCCCATGAGGTCGTTCCACGCTTCGGGGTGTTCGAGCAGGAAGCGCTTGGTTGCGAGGTAGTTGCGCGAGCCTCCTCCCTCGATCGCATAGGACGCCAGTGTGAAGGGCGCGCCGGCGAACCCGATCAGGGGCACGCGCCCCGCGAGCGCGGCTCGGACCTGACGGATCGTTTCGAAGACGTACGAGAGTGAGTCGCGCACGTCGGGGCGCGGCATGCTCGAGACGTCCTCGGGGCTGCGGATCGGTCGTTTCAGAGACGGGCCGTCGCCGGGCGAGAATTCGAGGCCCAGTTCGAGCGACTCGAGGATCAGCAGGATGTCGGCGAACAAGATGGCGGCGTCGGTACCGACGATGTCGATCGGCTGCACCGTGACTTCGGTCGCCGCTTCGGGTGTTTTGCAAAGCTCCAGGAACGTAAAGCGCTCGCGCACGGCCCGGTACTCGGGGAGATAGCGGCCGGCTTGCCGCATGATCCAGATCGGGGTGAAGGGAGTCGGCTGGCGTTGGCACGCGAGAAGGAACGGGGCGTCGGTGCTCATTGTCGTCATCCTAATTGGGGGAGCCGGATTTGGCACACCCGACCGTCAGGCCCGGCCGGCGGTCTTCTCCGCGAGCCGCGACGGGGCTTCGTCGGCGATCGCAGCGGCTAGATAGCCGAGCTTCGGATGCACGGGTTCGATTTCGGGGGTGATCCCGCGCTCTTGCAGCGCTTCGGTGGCAGACGGTCCGATCGAGGCGACGACGCTCCGATCCCGCAGGGCGCGGACGACGTCGTCCGCGCAATCGCCGGCTACTTCGAGGAGATGGTCGAGCTGTACGGCCGTCGTGAAGACGACCACGTGCGCCTCTCCGGCGACGATCTGTGCGATCGCGGCGCGCAATGGGCCCAGGTCCTCCGGCAGCGCCCAACGGTACACGGGGATTGGCACCAGAGTGGCCCCCCGCTCCTCGAGACCGGCCATGAGGTTGCGATTGGTGCGGCCGTATTCCTGGACCGCGACCCGAAGCCCGTTCACTGGAAACGCGCGGTCGATCTCCGCAAGAATCTCTCGCCAGGTGTTCGGCTCCGGGGCGCGGATGGCCGCGGTGAGCCCGAGCTCGCGCAGAGCCGCGACCGGCTTTGGGCCGCGCGCGATCAACGGCACTTTCGACAGAAGCTCCACGAAGCGTGGCCGGGGGCAGCGGGCTGCGACCGCCTCGACCAGCGCCCGCGTACCGACCCCCGTCAGCAGGACGACGGCATCGATGCGTCCTGCCTCGAGCTCCTCCACCAGCCGTAGGGCCTGGGGGTTCTCCGAGAGCGCGACCTCGCGCAGTGCGGGCGCGGTGAGGAAGTGGGCACCGTGGCGGTCGAGGAGGCGCCGGAGCTCGGTCGCACGCCGGCTCTCGAAAGCGACCACCGTCAGCTCTGCGAGTTTCTCCACTTCGGGCGAGCCTACGGTCGCCTCGTCGGTTTCTCAATGCGCCGGCGCGGTGAAGTGGTACACTCGAAGGCGGCGATGCGGACGGTTCAGTGTCCACAGTGTGGTGCCACGGTGGTAGGGGAGGGTGCGAAGGCGCGCCCCTTCTGCTCCGAGCGCTGTCGGCTGGTTGATCTCGGAGCTTGGCTCGAGGAGAGCTATGCGATCCCGGGCGACCCGGTGCGCATCCCGGACGACGACGGAGACGAGTCGTGACTGAAACCCTGATCGATCCTCGTGCCATCGTCAGCCCGGAGGCCGAGTTGGCACCGGACGTATCGGTCGGCCCGTTCACCGTGATCGAAGCGGGGGTTCGGGTCGGGGCCGGCACCCGGATCCATGCGCAGTCTTACATCTGCGGCGGCACCCGACTGGGGCGCGACAACGTGGTGAACATGGGCGTATTCTTGGGCAATGAGCCCCAAGACCTCGGCTACGACGGCGCGCCCACCGGACTGCTGATCGGTGATCGCAACGTATTCCGCGAGGGATGCACCGTGCACCGCGGGACGGCTGCGGGCACCGAGACCGTCATCGGCGACGACTGCTACTTCATGGCCAACACCCACGTGGCGCACAATTGCGTCGTGTCGGACGGGGTCATTCTTGCGAACGGGGCTCTGCTCGGCGGGCACGTCCAGGTCGAAGAGCGTGCCTTCGTCTCGGGCAACGCGGTCGTGCATCAGCACACCCGAGTCGGCCGTCTCGCGATGATGCAGGGACTGTGTGCCGTCAGCCGAGACGTCCCGCCATTCTGCATCGCCTCTGACGTCAACACCCTGCGGGGTGTGAACGTGGTGGGTCTGCGACGCGCTGGACTCGACCGGGCCAGGATCATCGCCGTGCGTCGTGCCTACCGAGCGCTGTTCTTCGGCCGTCCAAATCTCGGGCAAGCCCGGATGCGGTTTCGACAGGAACTGGAAGGTGCAGGCGGGCTCACACCAGAACTTGCACAACTGTTCGACTTCCTGGATGGCGGACGCCATGGCTTCTGCTCTGCCGAACCCCTGGCCCGTGTGCGCGCTACCGGCCAGGCCTCGGAAGATGATTGAGGCTGATTACGCAGCCTCGAAGACGCCCCTGCAATTTCTGTGCTTTTCTCGGCTCACGGCCGCCGTCGGATTTTACGTTCGCTGGACCCGGACCATCGAAAGACGAGAGCTGCCCGCCGGCTCTCTCGCACCTCGAAGGGCCCCAGGAGAACACCGACATGGAATTCGCATCGCAGAATCGGGCCTCTGGGGGGCGAAATTTCTTGCTCGGCTGGGCAGGAGGCAGACAGGAACGCAGCAGAGAAAGGAACCTTCCAGGCGCGAATACCGAGCGCGGGTGAGCCCGGCGGGTTGCCGGTTCGAGCCGCGCTAGGAAGGGCGCTTGGGGATGGATTCCTCGAAGCCGGGGGGCGAACTCGATGACGGCGACGTCGTGGCACTGGTGCAGGGCGGCGATCGAGAGGCCTTCGGCATCTTGGTCACCAGGTATCAGAGGATGGTCTTCGTGCTGGCACAGCGCATGACGGGAAGTGCAGACCAGGCGCAGGACGTCGTGCAGAGTTCCTTTCTGAACGCGTTCCGCCAGATCGAGAGCTTTCGGGGCGACGCCTCCTTCAAGACCTGGGTCTACGGTATCGCGTTGAACGAGTGTCGGATGCTCTACCGAAAGTCGGGCCGTACCGTGGCTCTGGATGCGGTGGCGGAGCCTCCCGCGCCGAAGGTCGGTGGCCACGCGTTCGATCGATTCGTGCTGGGCAAGATGATCGAACGCCTTCCCGAGAAGCAGAAGGCCGCGCTGGTACTCCGCGTGTGCGAAGATCTGCCGTTCCGCGAAATCGGCCAGATTCTGGATACGTCCGAAGCCTCGGCTAAGGTGAACTACTTCCACGCGGTGAAGAAGCTGCGCGCTTGGGTGCTCCCCGACCCCGGTCGCGAGGGGGGCCCGTCGTGAGCGTGCGCGAAGAATGTCGACGTGTCGCAGATCTTCTCGACCGCTTTGACCAGACCGAGGCGCGTGCGCAGGAGACGGATTCGATCGCGGCGCATCTCGAGTCGTGTCCCGACTGCGGAGCGATGGATCATGAGGAGCAGCGGGCCTTGGAGGACGTTCTGGCGCGCGGGCAAGACGTGCCTGGCGACGCGTCTTTTGAGGACAGCGCTTCGCGAATCATGGCGGCTGTACAGGCTGAGCCAGAGCCGCGCAGGAGGGTCCCTCCGCGGCGTCCCGCGAGTCGTGAGGTTGCGCAATCTCTGCGCCGATCTGGGCGGGCTTCGCGCGCTGTGCGTGCGGAACCTCGTCGCGCGCGGCTTTCGGGGGGCGTGCTTGCTCTGGCCGCCGGCGTCGTGCTCCTCGTCGCCTCGGTGATGCTGACCGGTCGCCCGGAGCCCGCGCTGCGTGTGGTTGCGGTCGAACCGGCTGTCGCAGTCGTGTCGGTCGAGGGCATTGATGTCCGTGAGCTTGCCGCATCCGATGACGCCTGGTTGGTCGCGCGCTACGATATTTTCGATCTCGAGCTTGGCGACACCGGTGGAGAGTTGGCGGTCGAGGAGTTGAGCGACGATGAGCTCGATGCGCTCGAAGGCGCGTTCGGCTCGGCGCCGAGTCTAGGCTGAGGTTGGTTCCGTGAGATTCCCATTCAAGAAGCAAAGTGGCTTCGAGGCCGCAGCCCGACGGGGCTCGGCGAACTCTCTCGTCGCATTGGCCTGCGTGATCGTCGTCGGGCTTGCGAGTGTGCTGCCCGCCGGCGCGCAGGACAACGCCGACCCGAAGCGTAGGCGCACGATGGTCGTTCTCCGAATTTCGGAGGCCCTCGATCTCGACGAGGATCAGACGCTTCGTCTGGCGAGCCAGTACCGCAAGTTCGACAAGCGTCGCCACGACCTGATCGGCCAACGGTCGGTCACGGAGGTCGAACTGGAGACTGCGCTTGGCCGCGACCCGCAGGACGAGGCCGACCTTCGAAAGCTCACCGATCAGCTGCTTGCGATCGACAAGGAGCTGATCCTCATGCCCGACACGTTGTTCGAGACCATGCAGGAGGTGCTCAACACCGACCAGCGGGCGCGGCTGGCGCTGCTCAAGATCAAACTGCAGCGAAAGATCGATCGCGAGCGCGGCCGCCGCCACGACCCAGCAGGCGGCGCCAAGGCCAAGGCCAAGCCGGCTTCCTGAGTCGTTCGCCCCGGTGTCCCCGTGGGAGCGCCTGGCCGTGACGATGCCGGGCTTCGGTGGGGCCCGCCCCCGTTGGCGACGGTGCGGGCCGATCGCCATACTCGTCTCATGGTGTCGTGGATCTTCTTGGCGGTCAGTCTGATCGGAGCGGCCTTCACGCTGAGCGCTCGATTTCGGCTGCGGATGGGCCCAACCCTGATCGCGTATTTCTTCGCGGGGTGGCTCACCAGCGAACTGGCTCTCGTCCACATCGCGTGGCAGGCCGTCGCAACGGTGGCTTTCGTGGCCTATGGGGCGCTGGATGCGTGGCCGGGTGTTCTCGGCCTCCTCGTGACGTTCGCCTCGTGGGCGGGGCTGGTTGCGGTCCAGCGCAAGGCGAGTGACGCGCGCGAAACCTTCGCGAAGGTTCTCTCGGAGGGGCTCGACCCCCAATGGGCGCGGCCGGGGCCGAGAACGACGGTCGAGCGATTGGCTCGCCCGTTTGGGTTCAGCGACTCTCGGGTCGAGCGGATTCGCGACATCGCATACGGAGACGCGGGGACGCGGAATCTGCTCGACGTGTATCGCTCAGCCTCTCGCCCCGAGGGCTGCCCGGTCCTCCTGCAGATTCACGGCGGTGCCTGGATGGTCGGGCAGAAGGACCAGCAGGGCCTGCCGCTCATGACGCATCTCGCTGCGAACGGATGGGTCTGCGTCGCTCCGAACTACCGGTTGAGCCCGAAGGCCACCTGGCCCGCCCACCTGATCGATGTGAAGCGTGCGCTCGCGTGGATTCGTGAGCACGTCCACGAGTACGGGGGCGATCCGAATCTCGTGGTCGTCACGGGTGGATCGGCCGGCGGCCATCTCGCATCGATGGTCGCATTGTCCGAGAACGATCCCCAATACCAGCCGGGCTTCGAGGAAGTGGATACGTCGGTCTCGGCCTGTGTGCCCTTCTACGGAGTGTACGATTTCCTCGATCGCAATGGTGTGCGCGGCGCGAACTCGCTTGCCCCGTTTGCCGAGCGTTTCGTGATGAAGTGTTCCCCCACGGCCGAGCGTGAGCGGTGGGAGGCTGCGTCCCCCATTTCCCTGATTCACGAGGATGCACCGCCGTTCTTCGTGATTCACGGAACCCATGACTCGCTGGTGTTCGTGGAGGAGGCACGCGTCTTCGTCGATAACCTACGTGAGGTGTCGAGGAATCCCGTTCTCTACGCAGAACTTGCAGAGACCCAACACGCGTTCGAGATGTTTCACACAGAGCGCTCGGCACAGGCAGTTCGCGCCGTAAGTGCGTTCGTCGAAGCGGTGCGCGGTGGCACGATGGCGCGGCAGCCTGCCGGAGCCCGGCAGACGGGCTGAAGCAGCCAGACTACTTTGCTGACGCGACCAGCTTCTCGGGCGCCGGCAAGGTGCTCACCGCGGCCACATTCGGCGCTGTGGCGAGGAGTTCATCGAACGCCGCCTTTACGGCATGCACGAACTGGCGAAGGTCAGCCATGCGCTCGTACTCGCCGTTGAAGCCCCAGCAGAGCTTACCGTCGTAGCTGAACAGCCCGACGCCCACGCCGGTGTTCTCGAGAAGCGGCACGAGCGGGAAGGCTTCGAGGAGCCGTGCGCCGAGTAGGTAGAGTGGAATCTGTGCCCCGGGTACGTTCGTGACGATCATGTTGATTGGTCCCGATGCCGCGCGGGAGCCCAGCGAGAGCACCACGGATGGCGTCCATTCGGCCATCGTCATCATCATTTCGACGCCGAGCGCCTGGTTGGAGGCCTGGAGTTTGCGGGTGACGTCTTGGATGCCCCGCAATCGCTCGAGCGGATTTGCCTTGTCGATCGGCAGCTTGACGATCCAGGACGAGACGCGGTTGCCCGGCCTGAGGTGGTCTTCATCGCTGCGGACGCCCACGGGTGCCGATACGCGAAAGTCGATCCGCGCCGGATCGACGCGTCGATGGATCAGGAAAGTGCGTACGGCACCGCTCACCGTGGCGAGGATTACGTCGTTTACGGTGCAATCGAGGCGTTTGCTCAGCGACCTCACGTCGTCGAGAGACATCTCGAGCCAGTCGAAGCGGCGGTGTGGCCCGAGCTTGCCGTTCATCGGCGTGTCGGACGCGCCTTGCACCACCCAGCCGGCGAGCTCGCTCAACGCCTGAGCTCGTACGCGGATCTCGTCCCCGAGATCGCTCGTTGCCCTGGCGAACTCCTGTAGCCCGCGTACCGCATTGAGGGGCGCCCGTATGGCGCGAGTCACCGTGTCGCGCAGCAGTTCGAAGCCGCTCGGAATCGGGCGGGGCATGTACGGAACGGGCTTCGGCGGCTCGGCCCGGGCCTCGGGCGAGAGCAGGATGTGTGCGAGGTCGACCCCGGAGCTGCCGTCCATCATGCAGTGGTGCATCTTGCTCACGATGGCGAAGCGATCGCCGCCTGCGAGTCCCTCGACGACCCACATTTCCCAAAGGGGCCGTGTGCGATCGAGCGGCTGTGCCATGATGCGAGCTGCGAAGTGCTTCAGCTGCTCTTCGTCACCCGGGAGGGGGAGACTCGTGTGCCGAATGTGGTAGTCGAGGTTGAACTCGGCGTCGTCGACCCAGACCGGTCGGCCCTCGAGGGGTGTCCACGCCAGGCGCTGGCGGTAGCGCGGAATCAGGTGCAGCACGGACTCGGTCGCGCCGCGCACCGCCTCGATGTCGATGCCGCGGCTTTCGGTTCGCATCGGTCCGGCGTCGAAGATCTGGACCGCTGCGATGTGCATGCGGACGCCGCCCTTCTCGGCCGAGAGGAACGAGTAGTCCAGCGCAGACATGCGATCGTAGCTATAGGCCGACATCAATCCTCCCGAGTCCCAAGGAACACCCGACGCCAGCATACGGCCTATGGGGATTCAACGGAATCGGGGTCGGGTCGGTCGGTCAAGTACGCCGAAGAGGCTCTTCCTGGTCGTGCGTCGGCTGGTCGGAATGGCTTCGTCGCGGTACAAAAGGGTCGATGGGCGACGTCACGAATCCGTTCGGGCTATTTCCGATCCCGCGGTTCCTGGAGCGCACGGGAGGAAGCTTCGAGGCGGGCATGTCGCAACCCCGGCTGCGCAGCGAGCCGGCGTTGGGATCAGAGTCGTACGAACTCGAGATCGGGGTGGGTGGAATCGAGATCCGCCACGCGGACGACAACGGGCGTCGCTACGCGTTGCAGACTCTCGATCAGATCCGGCACGCGATTCGAGGGGAGCTTCCGTGTCTCCTCGTTCGCGATGGGCCCGATTTCCCGGTCCGGGGATACATGCTGGACGTCAGCCGCGATCGGGTGCCCACGCGCGCGACGCTCGAGAGGATCGTCGGGCTGCTGGCCCGCGTTCGGATCAACCATCTGCAGCTCTACACGGAACACACCTACGCCTACTCCCGGCACGAGGCCGTTTGGCGCGATGCCTCGCCGATCACCGCACAGGACGTGCGGTGGTTGGACGAGCTGTGTGTTCAACACGGGATCGAACTCGCCGCGAACCAGAACGCGTTCGGCCATATGGAGCGCTGGCTGAAGCACGAGGGGTACCGCCATCTCGCTGAAGCGCCACAGGGGTGGGAGACCCGGTGGGGAAGAACGCAGCCCCCGGGGGTATTGGCGCCGACCGACGAGAGTCTGGAGTTCGTGGGGGGTCTATTCGCTGAGCTTCTTCCGCAGTTCTCGAGTCGCCGCGTCAATGTGAACTGCGACGAGACCTTCGAGTTGGGGCGAGGGCATTCGACCGCAGAGGTCGAGAGCCGGGGACGCGGCGCCGTCTACGTCGACTTCTTGAACCGAATTCTCGCGGCACTCCACGAAGAGGGGAAGGATCTTCTGTTCTGGGGCGACATCGTGCGCGACCACTCCGACCTCATCGCGAGGCTTCCGCGCCACGACACGACCGCCTTGGCTTGGCATTACGAAGCACCGACCGATCCGGCGACACTTCCGGACGCCTTGTTCGACGTGCTCGGTGACTTCGGCATCAGTCGCGAAACGATGCGCGGCTTCGTCGGTCACATGCCGCCGTTCGCCGAGGCTGGGTTCCCGTTTTGGGTTTGCCCCGGCACGTCGAGCTGGAACTCGCTCTTGGGCCGTCTTCCGAACGCGCGTGGGAACCTTCTCGACGCCGCGGAGCAGGGGCTCGAGAACGGCGCGCGGGGCTACCTGATCACCGATTGGGGTGACAGCGGGCATTTGCAGCCGCCGTCCGTGAGCTTCCCGCCGATCGCGTTCGGCGGAGCAGTGAGCTGGTGCCTCGAATCGAACCGCGACGTCGAGACGGCTGCCTTTCTCGATCGTGAGATTTTCCGTGACGAGTCGGGGCGCCTCGCGGGCGCTCTCGAGGCGGCGGGCGCGCTCTACGCCAAGACCGGCGTCGAGCCCATGAATGGAAGTGTGCTGCACTACCAGCTCCTGGGCGGCGGGCTCTCGTTCCTGGCTCGCCTCATGGGCACGCCGGCGAAGAAGGGACTCGAGGCAGTGGTCGAAGAGCTGGACGAGATCCTGGCGACGTTCGAATCTGTCCGGCCGGACTGTGAGGATGCCGACGTCGTGCGCAGGGAGCTGCGGGCCGCCGCACGGCTCGCACGGCACGGGGCCTGGCGAAGCGCGCGACAGAGTGACTTCGCGGCGCCACCCGTCGACGTATTGCGTTCCGATCTCGCCGAGGCGATCGCGGAGCAACGCGCGTCGTGGCTCGAGCGCAGTCGACCTGGTGGTCTTGCGGACAGTCTCGCCCGGCTCGAGGGCAGTCTCGCGGAATACGGAGACTGAGGGCCTGTTCAGGCAGGTGTAACGTCGACGGGGATGCCATTCACGACGGCGTTCCCCGACGGAACGTCCACGAGATCTCCAGGAGCGATGAGGTTGTTGTTCACGCCTGCGTGACGCGTGGCGACGTTCAGCCGAATCCCCTCGCGGTCGTGTCCCCACCCGTGGGGAAGGCACACGACGCCCGGCATCATCTCGTCGGTGATCTCGACGGGTGCCTCGATGGTTCCGGACTTCGAGGCGACCCGAGCCGTACCCCCTTCGCGGATGCCGATGCGCGCGGCGTCGTCGGGGTGGATCATCAAGGTGCACCGATCTCGGCCGCGCACGAGCTTTTCGACGTTGTGCATCCACGAGTTGTTCGACCGAAGGTGGCGACGGCTCACCAGAACCAAGCCGTCCTCACGCCTGCCGAGTCGTGCCTCGAGCCGCGGGAGGTCGGCCACGATGTGCTCCGGCGCGAGCTCGATTTTGCCCGACGGCGTTCGCAAAATGTCCGGAATCCGGGGCTCCAGTGCGCCCATGTCGACGCCGTGCGGCCGTTCTCTCAGCTTTGCGAGCGTGAGCCCGTCGGTGTTCCTTTCGTAGTGATCGCCGTAGGGCCCGCTTCGGATCGTGAAGTCGAGCAGCCGATCGGGCCCCGTTCCCCCCGTCATGCGCACGATCTCACCGGGGTCGCGGCCTGCGATGGCCGATGATTCGTCGGCCACGATGAGCCCCACGAGTCCGCTGAAGTAGAGGTCGTCGAGAACGTGGCAGTCGATCTCGCTCGGCTTCGCGCCTGAGATGATCGCTGCGAGCGTCAGCAGGATTTCCCACTCGGCGAGCCGGCCGGGCTCGGGCGGGAAGATTGCCTCGGAGTAGTTGCCGGCGTTGCGCACCGCCCACGACCACAGCAGCTCGTCGTAGTGCGGTTGCTCGAAGGGCGAGAGGCCGGGAAGGATCACGTCGGCGTGTCGCGTCGTTTCGTTCAGGTAGTTGTCGACCGAAACCATACAGTCGAGCAGCGGGAGGGCCGCGTCGAGCTTGCCGGCGTCGGGCGAACTGATCACCGGGTTGCCTGCGATCGTGATGAGCGCCTTGATCTGTCCCTCGCCGGGTGTCGAGATTTCTTCGGCCAAACACGAGACGGGATACTGTCCGAGCACTTCGGGCGCGCCACGTACGCGGCTCTTCCAACGGCCGAACGCGAAGCCCGGCGGTTGGTCGGGCGGGTGGATCGTCGTGAGAGACCACGCGATGGGATTCGCGAACATCGACCCGCCGGGGCGGTCGAGGTTCCCGGTGAGGAAGTTCACGACGTCGACGAGCCACGATGCGAGTGTGCCGAACTCCTGGTTGCACGTGCCAATGCGTCCGTAGACGGCCGCAGTCTTTGCTGCGGCCAACTCTCGGGTGATGCGGCGGATCGTCTCGGCGGGGATTGCGCACGAGGCTTCCACGCTCTGCGGAGTGAACGCTCGGCACAGCCCTTGGACGCGATCGATTCCGTTCGCGAGTTCCGCCAATCGGCCGGGGTCTACGAGCCCTTCGGCGAACAGGACGTTCACCATCGCGGCAAGAAGCGCGGCGTCCGTCCCGGGCTGAATCGGAACCCATTCGCTGGCGTGGTCCACCGTCGCGGTGCGGCGGGGGTCGATGACGACGATCCGGCCGCTGCGTGCGAGGATCGCGTCGAACCGACCCAGGATGTCCGCCGCCGCGAGCAGGCTGCCCTGCGAAGCACTCGGGTTCGCGCCGAGAACCAGGAGGTAGTCGGTCCGATCGAGGTCGGGCGTGGGAATCGTCCACATGCCGCCGTACATCAGTGCGCTCGAGACGTTCTTCGGCCATTGGTCGACCGTCCCGGCAGAGTAGATGATCGGCAGAGTCGACATCGGCATGAACGCCCCGACGTAGCGTGAGAGCGAGAAGTTGTGCGCCGTCGGGTTGCCGATGTAGGCGGTTACGGCGCCGATCCCGTGGCTCTCGAGCACCGGGTGAAGCCGTTGGGCGATCGTTTCGAACGCTTCGTCCCAACTCACCTCGCGCCATTGCTTGCCGTCACGAATGAGAGGGGTGCGCAGTCGATCGGGGTCGTGGTGGAGGTCGGCAAGAACGGCGCCCTTGGGGCAGATGTATCCCTTGCTCCAGACGTCCTCGCGGTCGGGGCGAATGCGCGTGACCTGGTCGCCCTCGGTCGTGACTTCGAGCCCGCACATCGCCTCGCAGAGCGGGCAGGTGCGCAGGTGGGTTCGTAGTTCGGAGGCGGGCATACGGGACAGTCGCCCGACGGCAGATGGACGGTCAAGGCGTCGTCTGGAACGCGAGCCAGAGAGCCCATGCGCCCATCATGCTGAGCAAGAGGCCGGTCACCGCCAGAATGTGATCTTCTCGTGCCGCCATGGTCGTATTCCGTATTCCGTGCCCGGGCATCGGGCGGTCGCTCGTGTCGGGTGTCGATACGAGCAACCGCTCGATGCGTAGACGGGCCGTGGGTGTCGGCTAAGGCCGGACGTCGAAGACGAGGTTGAACGGTGTCTCGGCTGCGCGGCGGAAGCGAGTGAAGCCGGCCTCGCGAATGACCCCGCCGAGCTGGGCCTCTCCCGCCTGAGCGCCGAGCGCATGACCGCAGTCCTGCGACAAGCCTGCCTGCGTGCAGACCAAGGTCGATACCGAGTAGAAGATCCGCCCGACCGGATTCAGGTTCTCCTCGACCGCATCGCCCGCGTAGGGCTCGACCAGCAGCCAGTTGCCGTCGGGGTTCAGGGCACTCTTGATGTGCCGCGCCGCGCCCACGGGGTCGCCCATGTCATGCAGGCAGTCGAAGCAGGCGACGAGATCGTATTTGCCCGCGAAGCTGTCGGCCGAGGAGACCTCGAAGGTGACTCGGTCGGCAACACCGGCTTGCTCGGCGCGCTCGCGCGCACGCAGCACCGAATCCTCGTGGTAGTCGAAGCCGACGAACGTCGAGTTGGGAAACGCCTTGGCGAGGATGATCGTCGAGGCACCATGTCCGCAACCGATGTCGGCCATCGTTGCTCCGCGTTCCAGCTTCTCCCGCGCGCCCTCGAGCGCGGGAATCCAGGAGTCGACGAGGCTGGCGTTGTAGCCGGGCCGGAAGAAGCGCTCGGTGCCGACGAACAGGTTGCGGTCGTGTTCGTGCCAGCCGACTCCGTTGCCGTGCTTGAATGCCTCGGCGACCTTCGGCTCGGCGCGCATCGCGGCCGTCATGGCCTGGAAGCCACCGATGACGCAGGCGGGGCTCTCCTCGTTCGTGAGCGCAATGGCGTGCTCCGCGGGCAGGGTGAAGCGGCCCGAAGTGGCGTCGTAGTCGACGTAGCCGGCCGCGGCCTGGGCGGATAGCCACTCGCGACAACAGCGTTCGCTCGTCTCGGTCTTCTCTGCGAGCTCGGCCGACGTGATCGGCTTCGAGTCCGCCATCGCGCGGTAGAGGCCGAGCTTGTCGCCGATGACGACGAGCGAGGAGGTCAGGGCTGCTCCGAGATCACCCATGGCTTTGCCGACGAACGCGTGGACCTTCTCTTCGTTGATTTGTTCCATGGTGCCTCTCCTTGAGCCCGCTTCGCGGGATTCGTGTGGGTCGTTGGTTGGAGCCCTCTTCTCGCAAGGTGAGTGCCAGCGGCGGGAGGGAAATTTCCCGAGTAAAATCAGGGATTGAGGATGGCCCTCGGTAGCCCGGGGTGGGCCGGGCCACGACCACTTGTGGCCCAAGGGCCAAAAGTGGTTCACAATGGCCCATGGTGGCCCCTCAGCCGATCCTGGGCGAGTCCGCGTCGATGGCGGCGCTGCGAGATCAGATCCGCCATCTCGCGTCGTTCGATGCTCCGCGCAATCCGCATGTCCCTACGGTGCTCCTCCTCGGGGAGACCGGCACGGGCAAGGGGCTGGTGGCGCGTGTCATGCACGAGAGCGGTCCGCGTCACGCGGCACCGCTGATCGACGTGAACTGCGCGGCCATCCCCGAGAACATGCTCGAGGCGGAGTTGTTCGGCTTTGAGGCCGGGGCCTTCACGGACGCTCGTCGAGCCAAAGCTGGATTGTTCGAGGCGGCTTCGGGCGGGACCCTGTTTCTCGACGAGGTCGACGCGCTCTCGATCACGCTTCAGAGCAAGTTGCTGAAGGCGATCGAGGAGAAGCGCGTGCGGCGGCTCGGCGCGCACGAGCCGCGGCAGGTGGACGTAAAGCTCGTTGCTGCGACGCAGAGAGACTTGAAGGCGATGGTTGCCGAGGGCGACTTCCGCCCCGATCTCTACCACCGACTCGCTGTCGTCGTGATCGAGATCCCGCCGCTGCGAGACCGAGACGGTGACGCCGTTCGTCTCGCCGAGCACTTTCTCGAAGTGTTTTCGGATTCCCACGCACTGGAGCCACGTCGTCTCACCCCGTCGGCCGAGGAGTGGCTCGCCGCGCACCCGTGGTCCGGAAACGTCCGGGAACTCTCTCACCTCATCGAACGGGTTACGCTGATGGGGCCGCGCGGAGAGCTCGAAGCGGAGACCTTGGAACGCTTGGCGACGCCTCTCGACGGATCGCCACCGTCTGCGACGGCGCCCGTGGGGGAACCGGTCGGCCCGCCTGCTGCGACCGTGAGTCCAACCCCGACCTCCGACGAGCCGGACGCCATCCGAGATGCTCTCGCGCGCTCAGGCGGAAACGTCGTGGCGGCTGCTCGGCTTCTCGGGCTCGGGCGCAACGCCCTGCGATATCGGATGCGCCGGTATGGCATCGAACGGCCCAACCTGAGCGATGCAGACGTCGGTCGTGCTCCGAAGGCGTTCGACGCCGAACCTGCCCCGTCCAGGGTCGAGCCCGCACCCCTGCCCACTTGGGAGCAGAAGGCGGTCGCCGTTCTTGCGATCGATCTTGCGTTTCCCGACCACGTTGCTGGAGAGGCAGGCCAGGAGCCGTGGACGGCTACGACCCATTGGCAGCAGGAGGTCGAGGCGAAGGTGCGCGGATTCGGCGGCGTGCTCGTGCAGAAGAGCGCTTCGCGGATGGTCGCGGTCTTCGGTATTCCGAAAGCGCTCGAGCAGGGCGCGCAGCGTGCGGTTCATGCGGCGTCCGCCGTCCAGCGTTTGGAGGGTGCAGCTGCACCCGAGCGCCGTATCGCCGTGCACGCGGGAGCGGTGCGTGTCGACACGGCGACGTCGGACCCTGCCGCGCACGTGCTGCCCATCGGCGACGTGCTGTCTCTTCCGGAGCGACTATTGGGGCACGCGGGCGCTGGCGAAGTCGTGCTGTCTCCGGTCGTGGCGCGTCGATTGCGCGGTATCGTCAACATGACGGCGCGTGAGCTGAGGTTGGGGCCCGCAGAGGCCGATCGGGTGCAGGTGACAACGGTCGGATCGGCTCCGGCGAGCGACCTTCCGGAGCAACTGGATCAGGTGCAGGCCCGCTTCGTGGGGCGCTCTGGCGAAATCACGTTTCTCCAAGAAGCGTTCGCATCGGCGGAAGGCTCGCAAGGGCAGCTCGCTTTCGTGGTGGGCGATGCCGGCATCGGTAAGTCTCGCCTCATTGCGGAGCTTCGCGAGAGCATCGCAGACCGCGATCACCTTTGGGTGGAGGGTCGATGTACGGCGTACGGCGCCACCTCGCCCTTCCTCCCGATCGCCGACGCCGTTCGGCGTTTGATGCGAATCGACGACCGGGATGACGAAGCCCAGGCGACCGAGAAGCTCGAACGTGGTGTGGCGGCGGCTGGCGAAGACCTCGCTTGGACGGCGCCCTTCCTTCGCCAGCTCTTGTCCTTGCGTCAGAACGATGAATCGGTGGCGTCGCTCGACTCCGCGAGCAGGCGCAGCGAGTTGTTCCGTGCGCTTCGCGCACTCCTCCTGCGCGCCGCCGAAAGTCGCCCTCTCGTCCTGGTTGCGGAGGATCTTCATTGGGTCGACTCTGCGTCGGAGGAGTTCCTGACTTTCTTGTCGGAGTTGATTCCGGCGAGCCGCATCTTGTTGGTGTGCTCGTATCGGCCGGGCTATCGGCACCCGTTTGGCGATAGCAGCTATCATGTTCGCCTGACGCTGCGCCCGCTGTCTGGCGGGGAGATCGCCGAGGTGGCCGGATCACTCCTTCGAGCCGGCGTTCTACCGCCCGAGGTGAGTCGCCTCGTGTCGAGCAAAGCCGAGGGGAACCCGTTCTTCGTGGAGGAAGTGACCAAGTCGCTTCTCGAGGACGGCTCGCTTCGTCGTCACGACGGCAGGGTCGTACTGACGCGAGATCTGGCAGACGTGGCCGTGCCCGACACGATTCAAGAAGTTCTGCTGGCGCGTATCGATCGCCTCGCGGTGAATGCGCGCCAGGCCATGCAGATTGCTTCGGTGATCGGGCGTGAGTTCGCGCTGCGCTTGCTGGACCGAATCGTCGAAACCGGCGGGGGTGTCGAGCCGCATCTGGCCGAGCTCCGGGCTCTGGAGCTGATCTACGAGAAGGCTCTCCATCCCGAGCTGGCCTACATGTTCACGCACGCGCTGACACACGAGGTTGCGTACGAGAGCGTCGTCGCGGAGCGGCGACGGGACCTGCACCGCACGATCGGTCTCGCCATCGAGGAACTCTACGCCGATCGGCTTCCGGAGCACTACGAGGCCTTGGCGCATCACTTCGCCCGTGGATGCGAATGGGAAAAGGCGTTGGACTATCATGCTCGGGCCGCCGTGAAGGCTAGCGAGTCTTACGCGAATCAGGCAGTGATCGATCACTGCGAGGTGGCTCTGTCGATCGCGGAGCGTCTCGGCGACGGTGCACCCCGCGACGCGGTGATCAAGATCTACCAGCTTCTCGGCACGACCGCCTTCTACATGAGTCGGTTCTCCCTCTCGGCACGGTCGTTCGAGGGGGCCGCCGCGACGGCCAACGACGCTCCGGCGGCTCGCGGTGCCTTCCTGGGTCTGGCAGGGCTGGCCCACCTCTGGGCACACCAGTACGCCGCGTGCATCCGACTGATCGACACGACGAAGGCCCATGCGCGCGAGCACGACCTCCTTGCCGGCGAGGCGTACGCCGTTTCTCTCGAAGGGCAGTATCGCGTGATCCTCCAAGAGGAGTTCGACTCGGCCGAGAGGCTCTGCGCGGAGGCCAGCGAGCTCGCCGTGTCGAGCGGGGATGACGTCGCGATCGGTCTGACGTCGTTCCCGGTGATGCTGATGCAGGAATGGAAGGGAGAGTACGACAAAGCGATCCTCACCGCGGACCGTATCGTGAGCGCGGGCAATCGTACGGGCATGGCGAACCTCGTCGTTTGGCCGACCTGGTTCATCGGGAAGGCGCTTTGTTGCCTCGGGAAGTTCGGTCCTGCGATCGCTCAGATGAAGGAGGCGTATGCCGTCTGTGATCGCATCGGCGACATTGCCTGGAAGGGGCGTCTGCTCAATACCCTGGGTTGGGCGTACGCCGAGATCGGAAGCGTCGAGCAGGCGCGGGAGCACAACGAGCAGGCGTTGGTGCTTGCTCGCGACCTCGAGGACGTCGAGATCACCGGAAATGCGGGGGTGAACCTATCGCGCAACCATCTCGAGCTGGGCGACCTCCCTCGCGCGCTCGCTTACATCGAGCCGATCGAAGACGAGCTGCGCCGTACCGGGGATCCGTGGATGCGCTGGCGGTATCGGCTCCACGCGCAGGATGCGCGGGCGGAGATCGAGCTCCACCGAGGGGAGCCCGACCGAGCCCTCGCGGCCGCATCGGCGGAGGTCGAGGGTGCGCAACGCCATCGTGCTCCAAAGATCGAGGCGCGGGCGTTGCTCGTCTGTGGCCGGTCGCTGGTGAAGCTGGAGCGATTCGACGAGGCGCGAGAGACGCTGGAGCGAGCGCTGGCACTCGCGGAGCGAATCAGGCACCCGCGCGGTGCCTGGCAAGCCCACGGCGCCATGGCGAGCCTCGCGCTTCTACGAGGTGACCGGGCCGAGCACGAGCGGGCCGGCAGTCGCAAAGAGGCGCTGATCGGCGAGGGATTGGCCTCGCTCGACGACCCCGGGCTCAAGGCGCGTTTTCGCGCGGCGGCTCGGGTGGGCTGAAAAACCCTCGGGGGGGCGCGAAGGGCGTCAATGCATGGTAGGGATTCAGTGTGAACCGACGGTATTTGCAAGAAGTCGGAGTTAGGACGGTGCTTTGAAGAGATCTAGGCAAGGTTTCCTGAAGAGGCAGAAGGAACTCGCGCGCCAAGCAAAGCGGCGCGTTAAGGAAGAGAAAAAGGCCGGCAAGAAGGACGGCGTCGAGGTCGACCCGGACCAGGTCGATGACGACGACGGGCTCGGCGAGCCCGAGGGCTTGGACTTCCACGCGGCGGACGGGGTCTTGGCGGAGACCGTCGATGCGGTGATCCCCGGCGAAACTACGGTCGAAGAGGTGGAAGAGGCTTCTGACCCGAGCAAGGAGCCCTAAGAGGCTTCGCAGAACCCCAAGCCCCTGTGGCCCGCTCACGCGGGGCCCGGGTATTGGTATCGCGCCCTCCCGAGTCGATCGCTTGGGGGGGCGTCTCAGTTTGTGGCGCCGAGGCGAGGGGTTTTAGACGCAGTGGGGCCGACGGACCCAGCGGTCGATCAGCCGTGAGAAGTGCGCCGACTTGACGGGCTTCCCGAGGAAATCGTCCATGCCCGCGGCGAAGCACCGCTCGCGGTCTTCCTCCAGCTGACACGCAGTGAATGCCACGATGACGATGCGCGAGAGCCCACCTTCGCGCTTCCGGATCTCGCGCGTTGCTTCGATGCCGTCCATTTCGGGCATGTGCTGGTCCATGAAGATCACGTCGAAGCTCTGTCCAGCGAGAACATCGAGAGCCTCGCGCCCATCGCATGCGATCTCGACCGATACCCCGAGGCGTTCGAGTAGTCGCTGGGCAACCAGCCGATTCAGCTGATTGTCGTCGACGACGAGAGCTCGGACTTGTGCTGGTTGCAGCTCCATATCTACCCCAGGTGTTCGGCGAGACGGCGCTCGTTCTTTAAGCACAGTTCGTCGTCTATGAGGTTCGCAGCAGAGGCTGAGATCTTGCGGCTGCTTCCTCAAGTGGAGAGGCGATTCGTTCGAACTTGTCCAAGCAATGGGAAGACGATCGACCAGCCTCTGGACTTCGTTGGCTCAGCCCGCCCTGGTGCTTGCGGCCGGGTTTGCTGCCCTGCTCGCCCCCTCGATGGGGCCGCCACCCGATCCGGGGCCGAGACCGGACTCGACACAGTGTGCCTGTAGTTCGACGCTGCTGGCCGACGGGTTTCTCGCGCCACGTACGATGGCACGCACGGACCAGTCTGGGGAGACGCCTGCCTGCGTCGACGCGCCGGAGGTCCCCGCGCGTGAGCTGGCGGTCTCGGCAATCAGCCCCGCACCATTCGAACCGCCAGATCGGCCCACCCGTAGTAACCCAGCGTGATCGCACAGAGCATCGTCATGAGCAGCGGCACTCTGATTCGCTGATCCGCGTCGGTCGTGTGGAGCAGGCCGATCGCCATCACGGCGAAGATGGCAGGGAAGCTGGGTACGAAGAACCGGATGAACGGCCACGTGAGCGCTACCGGGACGGTCACGGCCGCGATCCAGATCAGAAGCCAGGCGTCTCGACGCTCCGTGCGCGGCTCGAGTGCCCGGACTCCCTTGAGCGCTAGCGGTATCCCATAGACCCCGATTGCGGCGGGAAGCTGAAGGAGGAGCGTGGTTGCCGCAACGGTGCCTCCGAATCGGGTCAGGCCACTGACGTACTTTTCGAGGGTTCCGGCTTGCGCTTCGAGCATGCCGACCCCGTTCAGGGCGAAGAGCCCGCACACGGAGAACGCCGCGGGGATCGCGGCCGTCACCGCGAGCGCGGAGGCACTCGGCCAGCGCCGGCCGGTGACCCACGGGAGGACCAGGAGGATCGGCCCGACGAGCACCATCGTGTACTTGGTGAGGACGCCGAGTGTGAGAACGACTCCGAGTGTGGCAGCGCGCCTGTGCGTCGGCGCATCGAGAAGCCGCAACCCGCAGAGGATCGCGAGCCAGAAGAACAAGAACAGGGGCGGGTCGTTTCCAACCGCCGAGCCGAGACGCACGAAGAGGGGCGAGGTGAGAAGCAACGTGCTGGTGAGGAGGCCGGCGCGTCGCCCGTAGAGCCTCTCGATGATGCGCCACACGACGAATAGGGCACCGCACTCGAAGAGAACGCTGACCATGCGGAGCGACGTCGGGCCGCTCGCTCCGAGTGCCCACCCCGCCGCGTAGAGGAGCGGGCCTCCTGGTGGATGCTGTGGGCCGAGCCACCCGTTGTGCCGGTACTCATGGATGAGTCCTTCGATGCCTCTGTCCGCGATGATCGGCGCTGCGCTGAGAAGGCCGCCCTCGTCCCATGCTTCGAACTGCTGGACGAAGACGTTCGCCGTCAGGGCCGCGAACGAACTCAGAAGGACGAAGGCGCCGGCCCGTCGCGGTGTCCGCGCGACCGCGTGAGCGAAAGATCGAACGACGTTCAACGCCGCCGGGGGCAGCGAGAACGCGATCGCACCAGCGGCGATCGACAGGGAGACGGTGGCAGCGATCAGGAAGCCCGCTTCGTCGCCGAGCTTTCCCCCGCGGACGAGGAGGGAGACGACCTGGAGTGCGACGAGGGTGAGAAGCATCCGATACTCAGCCATCTGACCACTCACGGCGCCGCGGCGCCACCGTTTGGTGATCGAAGGTTGCTGCGTCATAACGCACCGTCGTGGGATTGGATGAGTGGGTGGATGAGGCACTCGGGCCGGTTGCGGATGCGCTCACGGCCGCGGTGTTCTTCTCGGTTGAAGTCGGAGGAGCCGCGGTTCCGCTGATCGTCTTGTGGCTCGTCGCGGCGGGGGTGTTTTTCACGGTTCATCTTCGTGGGATCAACTTCCGCGGCTTCTCCGAAGCGCTGCGGATCGTAGCCGGGAAGGGCGCCTCAGGCGGGGAGCGGGGTGAGATCAGTGCCTACGCCGCGCTCTCCACCGCCATCTCGGGAACGGTCGGAATCGGCAACATCGGGGGTGTCGCGATTGCACTGTCGTTGGGCGGCCCAGGCGCGACCTTCTGGATGGTGGCGGCCGGCCTGCTCGGGATGGCGACGAAGTGCGCGGAATGCACACTCGGCGTCAAGTATCGCACGCATCACGAGGACGGGAGTGTGTCGGGGGGCCCGATGTACACGCTCTCTCGTGGGTTTGCCGCCCGTGGTCTCGGTGGTCTCGGCCGAGCGCTCGGAGGCTTCTACGCGCTTGCGATGGTGATTGGCTGCCTGGGCATCGGGAACATGTTCCAGTCGAATCAGGCCTATCAGCAGTTCGTCGTGGTGACGGGCGGTGACAGCAGTTTCTTCGACAACAACGCAGGCCTGTTCGGTGTGTTGTTGGCCGCGGCGGTCGGGCTGGTGATTCTCGGGGGAATTCGCAGCATCGCGCGGGTCGCGGAGCGCTTGGTGCCGGTGATGGCAGCGCTCTACCTGTTGGGTGGCTTGTTGGTGATCGCGATGAACCTGAGTGCTCTTCCGGGTGCACTTGGTGCAATTCTGGCGGGCGCGTTTTCCCCCGAGGGGATCGCGGGTGGCGTCGTTGGCGTCATGATCTTGGGTTTTCAACGCGCCGCGTTCTCCAACGAGGCCGGTCTCGGCTCTGCCGCGATTGCTCATTCGGCGGTGCGAACCCATCATCCTGCCACCGAGGGACTCGTGGCGCTTCTCGAGCCCTTCATCGATACGGTGGTGATCTGTACCGTCACCGCGCTCGTCATCCTGACGACCATCTACGAACCGGGATTGGCGGAGCGCGGTCTCGAGGGCGTGGAGATCACGTCCGCAGCATTCGGCAGTACGCTGCCGTGGTCGCCACTGCTCGTCGCGGTGGCGGCTCTTCTGTTCGCGTTCACGACCATGATCAGCTGGTCGTACTACGGACTCAAGGGCTGGACGTATCTCGTCGGTGAGCGGCCGTGGGCGGTGCGCGTCTTCCAGGTCGTCTTCTGTGGCTTCATCGTACTCGGCTGTCTGCTCGAACTCGACGCGGTCCTGCGTCTGTCCGACGCGCTGATCTTCGTGGTCGCGCTGCCGAACGTCATCGGGCTCTACGTCATGGCGCCGGAAGTGCGATCCTTGCTGGACGAGTACATGAGCGAGGCAGGGGCCGATCCGCCGGCGTAAGCGATGTGCCCGGGGCAATGGTCTCGACGAGCGCTTCGGGCACCATCCGAAACGAGCTGGAGTGGTGCGCGTTCTCATGGCAGGGCTAGACTGACGAAATGGCGCGTTTGGTCTTTACGACGATCGGCAGTGCGGGAGACCTCTTTCCGTTCTTGCCGGTCGCGCGAGAGCTGCGGGGCCGCGGACACGACGTACTGTTTGCGGCAAACCCCTGGTTTCGGTCCGCGGTGGAGAGCGAGGGCTTCGCGTTCCGCGAAGTGGGCCCGCGTTTGGGTCCCGAGGAGTACGCGGCCCGCCCAGAGATCTTCGAGTCCACCCGAGGAGGCTTTCCGGCGCTACAGGCGCTGATGAAGCACTTCATCGTGCCCCACTTGCCGGTGGTCGCGGATCAGCTGCGCGACGCGGTGCGTGGCGCGGACCTGCTCCTGGCCCACCCGGCGCAGCTCGCGGCTCCGATGGTGGCGGAGCTCGAGAGGCTTCCTTGGATCACGCTCTCCGTGTTCCCCGGCAACATCCCCAGTCGGCACACGGTCCCGCAGGGGGCGCTGCTGCCCGCGTTCTCCGGCGCCGCCGGTCGGATGGCCAACGGAGGTGCGTGGTCGGTGGCGCGGGCGGCGATGCGCATTGCGTTCGACCGCGACCTGAACCGAGTGCGGGCTGAGTTGGGGCTGGAACGCGGCCGCGACCTTTTCTTGCTCTCTGGCCTCTCGCCCCGCGCGGTTCTCGTGCTGTGTCCGCCGGAGTACTGCGAGCCGCCGCCCGATTGGCCCCAGGCGATACGGTGCACGGGGTACACACTTTTCGACACGCCGGGTGATTGGGCAGAGCCCCGTCGTTTGCAGCCGTTTCTCGACGACGGGCCACCGCCCGTTCTGGTGTCCTTGGGGACGAGCGTTGCGATGGACGCGGGGTCGTTCCTTGCGACCGCCGAGGCGGCGTTGGACGAAGCAGGCGAGCGTGGCCTCTTTCTGGTGGGGCAGGAGTCCAATCTGCCAGCCGCGGGATCGGGCCGCCACGCTCACTTCGCGTACGTTCCCCTCTCGCGCGTGCTCTCCCGCTGTTGTCTGGCACTTCACCCGGGGGGCTTCGGTACGGTTGCCCAGGTGGTCAGCGGCGCAATCCCGTCGGTGGTCGTTCCCAGGGCGTTCGACCAGGCCTACCACGGCGCTCGCATCGAAGAGCTGGGGCTCGGGCGCGTGTTGCCCTGGCCGCGCGTGCGCGCGGATCGGCTGGCGCAGCTCGTGAGCCGAGTCCGGACCGACGAAGGGGTCGCTGCCCGGTGCCGTGCGTTCGCGGACGGGCTAAAGGGTAAGGACGCGATTCAGCCCACCTGCGACCAGATCGAAGCCGAACTGCCACGACCAGGCTAGGCGGTCGTTGGGGGGGGCCATCCTCGCGTGGCGGAGGCAATACGGATGTCCGAAGAACTTCAGTTTGAAAATCGGATGAGCGACGCAGACGCGCTCATGTGGCACATCGAGCGCGATCCGCAGCTTCGATCGACGATTACGTCGATATGGATTCTCGACTCCATGCCCGATGAGGGGCGCTTGATGGAGAAGATCGAGCGAGCCTCTCGGATCGTTCCTCGGCTGCGTGAGCGGGTGTCGTCGAGCCAGTTCTCGATGTCGCCGCCCCGGTGGGAGGTCGATCCCGACTTCGAACTGGCCTACCACATTCGGCGCACGCGGCTCGCGGGCGATGGGACGATGCGCGACCTCCTCGACACGTCGCAGCTGTTCGCGATGCAGGCGTTCGATCGCGATCGCCCGTTGTGGGAGATGCGTTTGATCGACGGCCTCGCCGACGGCCGAACTGCGCTGGTGATGAAGCTCCACCATGCGTTGTCCGACGGTGTGGGACTCGTGCGCATGACCACCAGCATGGTCGAGCGGGGCCGTGAGCCGGAGTCCGGCGACTTGGATCCGATGCCGGACCCGCCGCCGGTTCATCTGATGACGCAGGCCGAGCGGTTTCTCGATGCGCTCGACTATGAGCGCCGCAAGCAGACGGATCGTGTCCGGCGCACCTGGAACGCGCTCGGCGAGAGCCTAGCCGAAGTCGCTCGCGATCCGGTTACGGCGGCGAAGGATCTCTCCGAAGCGGTGAGCTCCGTCGGTCGGTTGTTGCAGCCCGTTTCGGAGCCGGCGAGCCCTCTCATGCAGGGGCGTTCGTCTCGGTGGCGGTTCGACACGCTGCGCGTTCCGTTTCGGCCTGCCAAGGAGGCCGCGAACCGGGCCGGTGGTCGGTTGAACGATGCCTTCGTCGCGGCGATGGCCGGTGGGATGCGGCTCTATCACGAGGCGCACGGGATCTCGGCCGAGGCGCTTCGCATGAGCATGCCGATCAATCTTCGCACCGAGGCGACGGCCACCAAGGCGGGCAACCAGTTCGTTCCCGTCCGGTTTCTCGTGCCCTTGCAGATCAAGGATGCGTCGGAGCGGATGAAGGCGATTCGCGATCTCGTCCACCAGCAGCGCGACGAACCCGCACTTCCGATCGTCGACGAAGTCGCGTCTCTGCTCAATCGCTTCCCGACAGCGATGACGACGTCTCTCTTTGGGTCGATGATGAAGGGTGTGGACTTCCTCACGAGCAACGTTCCGGGGCCGCCGTTCGAGGTCTACGTGTGCGGCGCGATGGTCGAGCAGATCTATGGCTTCGGACCGCTCTCCGGAGCGGCCGCGAACATCACTTTGTTCAGTTACAACGGCGACCTCGGCATCGCGGTGAACACAGACCGCGCCGCGGTTCCCGATCCCGATCGGTTCCTCGAGTGCCTCGAACAAGGTCTGGCCGAAGTGTTGGGAGCGAGCTGACCCGCTCCGCGTTCGTCGCTCGCGCGAGGTGGCAAGTTGCCGCGAACTCCTGCCCGTGGGGTGGCAAGTTGTCGCGAACTCCTGCCAAAATATCGCATGGCCGGGGTGGACGCTCTTCTAAACCTTCTCGTCGCCCAAGGGGCGGAAACTCTATCGCTGGTTTCCGGCGAGATACCGGTGCTGGTCAAGGGTGGTGACCGGCGCGATCTTTCGATGCCCCCCCTGAAAGAGATGCTCTTCCAGCGCTTCGTCGAGGAAGTGCAGGAGAGTGCCGGGGGAGGCACGTACCGTCTCGATGGGAAGGACGGAGGCGTCGAGTTCACCGTCGCGGTGGAGCCCGGGGCGTCGATGGAGTTCCGCAGAGCCGATCCAGCGACTGCCGCCGCGCCGCCCGGCCCGCTGCCGGCGTCGTCGGGCCCTGGACCGACACACGCGGGTCGCGGCGCTCTCGCGCCGCTCGTCGAGCGGGCGCTGCAGGCCGAGGCGATCGACCTCTTCGTGTCCACCGCGGGCGATGCCCGCATGCGGATCGAGCGGGACCTCGAGAGTCTGCCGGGGACCGGCTGCACGGCGGAGCAGATTTTGGAGTTGACCGGGCTCGACGCGGGCCAGCGTGAACGGCTCGAGAGCCATGGCAGCGTCGACCTCTCTGTGGAGTTCGGATCGGGGCGGGTGCGGGCGAACGTCTTTCAGCACCAGGATGGACTGGCGGCGGTACTGCGCCCGATCCAGCGGCGGATTCGCACGATCGCCGAGCTCGGCCTGCCGGCGGATCTCCGGGCGCTTTCCGAGTACCCCGACGGGCTGGTCTTGATGGTCGGGCCGACCGGGTCTGGAAAGTCCTCCACGTTGGCGGCGCTGATCGATCATCTCAATCGGACGAAGGCCCGCCACATCGTCACGATCGAAGACCCCATCGAGTTCCAATACGAGCACGACCGCTGTCTGGTACATCAGCGTGAGTTGGGGCGTCACGTCGAGAGTTTCGCCGCCGGACTTCGGGCGGCTCTCCGCGAGGGGCCCGACGTGATCCTGCTCGGCGAGATGCGAGATCCCGAGACGATCGCGGCCGCACTCACCGCGGCGGAGACCGGGCACCTGGTGCTCTCCACGCTTCACGCGGGGAGTGCTGCAATGGCGCTCGATCGCATCATCGATGCCTTCCCGTCCCATCAGCAGGCGCAGGTTCGCTGGCAGTTGGCGAACGTGCTGCGCGCCATAGTGACGCAGATGCTGCTGCCGGGAATGCAGCCGGGCCGGCTCGTTCCTGCGGTCGAGAAGATGGTCGTCACGCACGCGGTTTCTGCGAACATTCGTGACGGTCGTGGACATCAGATCGGCAGTCAGATTCAGACCGGTCGCGAGGAAGGGATGATCTCGCTCGAGCTGTCGTTGGCCGATCTCGTGCGTCGCGGCGAGATCTCCCACGAGACCGGGATCGGGGCCGCGCGGAACCCCGACTTGCTTCGGGACCTGCTGCGCGGCTGAGGAGAAGAAGATGGCGATCAAGCTCTTTGGTGCTCCGCCGAACCGCACGCACCGGGTGCTCTGGATGCTTGAAGAGGGTGGACTCGAGTATGAGCTCATCCGACTGCATACCGTCGAAGAGATCGCGGCCAGTGAAGAGCTCGCTCGCCACAATCCGAACCGCAAGGTCCCAACGCTCGTCGACGACGACGTCGCGGTGTGGGATTCGATGGCCATCAACCTCTATCTGGCGCAACGCTACGAGCTTCTGTTGCCGACGGAGAAGGCCGGTTTCGCGCACGCCGTACAGTGGAGTCTGTTTGCGCAGGCGGACCTGGACGGCCATTTGCTCGCCGCGGCCAAAGCAGGGGCGGGCGTCGAGGAAGATCGCGCTGAAGACGTCGTGCGTCGCGCCATGGAATCCCTGGGGCGGCCGCTGTCGGCGCTCGAGCGGATCCTAGAAGAGCGCTCGCATCTCGTGGGGTCGGAGTTTTCCGTCGCCGATCTGAACGTCGCGTCGGTCCTCGTCGTCGCGAGACCGGTGGGCGTGGATCTCGCCCCGTACCCGCATCTCGGCGCGTGGCTTCGGGGGTGCCTGCGGCGCCCTGCGGCGCGAGACGTCTTCGCCCGCGCGCTCGAGGGGTAGCTCCCCGGTCCTTACGACGGGGGTTTCGCGAGCCCTCGGTGGCGAGATACTAGAACTCTCATGCTTATCGATCGTGTGTGCCCGACCCTCGCTCTGGTGGTCCTGAGCCTCTGCGCATTCCCCCTGTCGACGACGTGGGCGCATCCACCGAGAGCGACCGATTTCGAGGTTTTCGCCGACGGGCTCGACGGCCCGGAGGACCTCGCGTTCACGCGCGACGGGCGCCTGATCGTGGGGAGCGTCGAGGGGGACATCAAGAGCTTCGCCCCGGATGGGACGGGAACGATCCTGGCTACCGTCGACAACCGGATCGCGGGGGTGACGGTGCTTGCCGACGGACGCATTCTTGCGGGGTCGGTGGACGGCGACCGTGTGTGGGCGATCACTCCCGAGGGTGACGCGAGCATTTTCGTCGAGGGTGTCGGCGGGCCGAACTTCATCATTCAGACGATTCGGGAGGGCCGGATTCTTGCGAGCGGTTCGAGCGCTGGCCAGATCGTCGACATCACCAACGGAACTGCGGAGGTCGTCATCCCCGACGTCGAATTCCCCAACGGTCTGGCGATCCGAGAATCCGGAGGGCGGCGGTACCTCTACGTCGCACTCACGCTCGCGAGTCAGGTCGTGCGGTATCGCATGTACGACGATGGGACGTTTGGTGAACAAGAGCTCTACGCCGAGGGCCTGCTCCTCGCGGATGGTCTGGCCTTCGACCGGTCCGGGAACCTCCTGGTGGTGGGCGGAGGCCAGCTGAACGTGGTTCGCCGGGGTGGCGAGGTCGAGAATCTTTCCGACGATCCGCTCATCAACTGGGCCGCGAATCTCGCCTTCGGTCAGGGCCCTGGATGGAGCACGCGAGAGGTCTACCTCGCCAACTTCGGGCCGAACTTCGGTGACGGAACCGACGTGGTGAAGTTTCGCTACAACCATCGCGGCGCCGCGCTTGCCTCGGCAGGACTCGAGAAGACTGGGACCTGCTCCACGAGCCCGTTCTTGCCAACGCGCACCCCCGTTCGCGGTGGTGCGATCCAGTGCCCGCAGCGCCGTGGCACGCGGCGCCTCGCGGTGAGGTGATCGCGCTAGACGCTCTTGGTCATCCAGCGGCCGCGCCGAAACCAGAGCGCAAGAAGCAGGGACTCCAGCAGCATCGAGGCGAACATCCCCATCCAGACGCCCGAAGTTCCATAGCCCAGCGGCACTGCCAGCGCGTACGCGATCGGTAGCTTGACGGGCCAATTGGCGAAGAGTGCGGCGAACATGGGTGGGCGCGTGTCGCCCGCGCCGTTCATCGCCGCGGCCAGTGGCATCGTCGGTCCGGTGAAGAGTTGGCCGAAGGCGATGATCAGAAGAAACGGGACTCCGACGGCAACTACGGCAGGGTCGGAATCGAAGATCGCGATCAGGGGTTCTGCGAACGTCGAGTAGATCAGGCAGAAGCTGATCGAGAGCCCAATCGCGATTACGAGCCCCCGCCCTACGACGATCCTTGCCTCGTCGGGCACGTTCGCGCCGAGGCGTTGTCCGACCAGCGTGGCGACCGATGCGTTCAGCCCCGCGAAGGGGATGAAGTTCAGGGAGAAGGCGCGCAACACGATCCCGAAACCGGCGAGGGCCGTCGTGCCGAACGACGCGATCACCTTCAGAAGAAAGAACGTGGAGAGCGGCCGAGCCAGCATCGTGACGCTGGCGGGCACGCCGATACGCACGATCTGCCCGAGGCCGCTTGCTTGGAGCCGCACGTGCCCCCGGACTTCGCGCGGGAAGGGGCCCCGGTGCGATCGATAGAGGGCGAAGAACAGCCCGCAGCCGAGCGCGCTCGCGAGTACGTCGGCGATGGCGGCTCCGAGGACGCCGAGCCCAGCCACGCCGACGTCGAGACCTCCCAAGACGAGCTCGCCCGGAGCGAAGATCAAGATGGGGTCGATGATCGCGTTCAGACCGACGACGACGGCGTTCAGGACCATCGGGGTTCGGGTATCGCCCGTGCCCTGATAGCTCGCGCCGATGGCCATCGATACGAAGAAGAAGATGTGTCCCGCGAACGTCAGCTCGAGGTAGGGCACGGCGATGGCCGAAACCGCGATCTCGATCTCGAAGAACGAGATCAGGGGCGCCGCAGCGAAGTATCCGGCGACACTCACGACGGCGCCGAGCAGAAGCCCAAGGACGATCGCGTGTACGGATGCGACGTATCCTTCGCGGGGATTCTTCTCGCCCGTGCGCCGAGCGACCACCGCGACGGTGCCGACGAACACGATCTGCGTCAGGCCGAACGCCATGAACAGGATGTGGCTGGTCAGACTCACCGCGGCCACCGCCTGGGTGCCGAGGCGGCCGATCCAGAAGAGGTTCGCCAGCATCAGCAGCATGACGGTCGACATCGACACGCTGACCGGCCAGGCGAGTCCCCACATCTCGCGGTACGCGTCGACGGTGGTTTGGGCGCCCCCGGGCGGTGTCGTGTGCTCTGCGCGCTCGGGGGTCATCCGGCCAACCTAGCACGGTCGTGTGGGCAACGGACGCCTGCGTCTTCACGCCCGTGGAGACTGACGGGTGGTGGCACGCAGTTGTCGTCGACGGATCGAGTGGTTGGCGCGAGGTGTCGCGTGGCTCGAAGAAGCTCCCTGCCCGTGCCCTCGGGATGGCCGCGGCGGTCGGCATCGTCTACGAGGACAAGGCGCGATTGGGATCGCACGGGAGGCGGGCGGGCAACTCTCTTGTCCGCGCGTGGAGGAAACAAGATGACGACGGATACGTCAGCTTCGAAGGCGAGGCCGCGCAACCTCGCGCTCGTCGTGGATGACGAGGAGATGGTGCGAGATCTCCTCAGCGCGGCTCTGGAGGATGCGGGTTTCGAAGTGCTCTTGGCCTCGGGTGGAGACAGCGCGAAGAGTGCCTTCGACGCACACGCTGCCGACATTCGGATCGTGCTGCTGGACTTGACGATGCCGGACATCGGAGCCGGCGATCTTTTCGATGCGCTGTCGGCATACGACTCGCCTGCCAAGTACATCCTCGTGAGCGGTCATTCCGAACGGGAGGCCCGCAAGTCGTTCGGCCGCACGGGGCTGTCGGCTTTCTTCCAGAAGCCGTTTCGAATCGAGGCCCTGGTCGACCTGGTTCGGGAGGTCGTCGGCGGCTGAGATCAGCCAGGCGTATACGCGACGCCGCCGTCGATCTTGAGGATCGCGCCTGTCGTGTAGCTCGACGCTTCCGAAGCGAGGTAGAGTGCGGCGCCCACGATCTCGTTCGGCTCGCCACCCCGCTCGAGGGGAATGCTGCTCGCGGCCGCCTTCTTGAACGACTCGAGATCCCACGCCTTGCTGATGTCGGTCAAAAATGGGCCCGGCATCAGGCAGTTCACGCGCACCTTCGGGGCGAGGACTCGAGCGAGTCCAAGTGTGAGGTTGTTGAGTCCGGCCTTGGCTGCGCCGTACGGAATCTCGATCGGCGAGGGCTGCACCCCGGCCACGCTGCTCACGTTGATGATCGAACCGCCGTCGCCCTCGGCCATCCGCGCGCCGATCACCGACGAGAGGCGGAAGGGGCCCTTCAGATTCACGGCGAGAACCTTGTCGTACAGTTCTTCGCTGACCTCGGGCAGTGAAGGGTAGAGGGGCGACATCCCAGCGTTGTTCACGAGGACGTCGACTTTGCCGAAGGCGTCGTAGGCGGCGTCGATCAGTGCGTCGCACTGGGGCCACTCGCCGACGTGGCAGCCGACTGGGACGGCGCGACGGCCCGTCTCCTTCTCGACCTCCCTCGCCAGCAGCTCGCAGTTCTCGATCTTTCGGCTGGCGATGACGACGTCGGCCCCGTTGTGCGCGAACGCGAGGACCATCTCGCGACCCAACCCGCGGCTCCCCCCGGTGACCAGGGCGACCTTGCCGGTCATGTCGAAGAGGTCTCTGGGGTCGTGGCTCTTGGAACTCATCGCGAAGACTTCCTTTCCCGTTGCGGCAGGCGTGCCTGCCGACTCGGACTATGCAACCTTTGCGCACGATGTGGAAGTCGACACGAATCGTTGTCGCTGCGGTACTCTGGAGCGTCTGCGGTGCGGCCGGCGTGGCGGGTGGGCAGGAGGAGCTGAAGCTCGATGCCGACGTGAACTACGTCTACGCGGCTCAGTTTGGCTTCGGTGGCTATTCGATCGGCGGACTCTCGGTCCAGGTCTTTTCCTTGCCTCTGGAGTTCACGTTGGAAGATCTCGTGATGGACTGGGATCTGAGAATTGGTCTTCCCATCCTCTACGGCCGCTACGAGGTGTCGGGCGAGACGCAGGGGATCGAAGTTTCGGCGACTACGAACTCGATCGGGTTCCAGCCGAAGCTACAGCTCGACATTCCCGTCTTCGATGGGTTTCGGGTCTCGCCGGTCGGGGCGCTCGGCGTGGCGGTACCCTTCGGAGGTCGCCTCGACGTGCGTGCTCAGGGCGAGCCTGTCGAGGGCGTGAATCTCGATACCGAGACGTTCTACACCTACGAGATCGGGCTCACGAGCCTCTACGAGCGAGAGCTGGGCGCGTTCGATCTCTCGCTCGGCAACGCACTCATCTACGCGGGCGATGCGCCGTTCACGCGCACCGAGGCGTCCAGTATCGAAGGGTACGCGACCTTTCGCAGCGGCATCGACGTCCGCCATCCGCTGGGCTTCAAGCTCGGCGATCTCGTTCCGGATGCGAGCGTCTTTTTCATCTACAGTCTGTTCACGCCGGCCTTGAAGTTCACCCGGATCGGTGACGACGTTTTGTCGGTTCCCCAGATTTTCGAGTTCGGGGCGACGGTGGGGTCGGCCACTCCGCTCGTCTTGCCTGGGATCGGTGATCTGCTCGACGGCATGCGCCTGGGCGCTGGATACGATCGCGGCAAGGATTTCGAGGCCATACACGTCGTTTTTGGCTTTCCCTTCTGAACCGACCGAGAACCCGGTCCAAACAACGGACAACGAGGACCAGCACTGATGAAGGGCGGAGCCACCGAGCTCGATCACATCTGGGTCAAGGGTGCGCGCGAGCACAACCTGAAGTCGGTTGAACTTCGGATTCCGAAGAAGAAGCTCGTCGTGCTGACGGGCGTCTCGGGCTCGGGCAAGTCGTCGCTCGCGTTCGACACGGTCTACGCCGAGGGGCAGCGCCGTTACGTCGAGAGTCTGTCGTCGTACGCCCGTCAGTTTCTCGGGCAGATGGAGAAGCCCAAGTACGACCACATCCGCGGACTGTCGCCGACGGTTTCGATCGAGCAGAAGACGACGGGCACCAATCCGCGATCGACCGTCGGCACGATCACTGAAATCTCCGACTACCTACGAGTCCTGTACGCCCGCGTGGGGGAGCAGCACTGCCACCAATGCGGTCGTAAGGTGAAGGGGCAGACCGCGCAGCGAATCGCCCGAGAGCTCGGCGACGCGAAATCGGGCACGCGGGTGATCTTGATGGCGCCGCTGCTCGTGAATCGGAAGGGCGAGTTTCGCGAGCTTCTGGCCGACGCGCGCGCGCAGGGATTCGTTCGCCTTCGGATCGACGGCGAGACGGTTCTGAGCGACGAGGTCGAAGCTCTCGACAAGAAGAAGAAGCACCATGTCGAAGCGGTCGTCGATCGCCTCGTCATGAAGGCGGGACTGCTCTCGCGCCTTACCGAATCCGTCGAGGCGGCGCTCAAGATGGGTGGCGGCACGATGCTGGCCTCGATCGACGGGAAGGCGGATCGCGTCTTCTCCGAGAAGCTCTCGTGTCCCCACTGCAAGATCAGCTTTCCCGAGCTCACGCCGCAGGCGTTCAGCTTCAACTCCCCGCAGGGCATGTGCGTCGATTGCAACGGTCTCGGCACCCGGATGGAGCTCGACCCAGACCTGCTCATCCCTGACGAGGATCTGTCGCTGGCCGACGGCGCGGTGAAGCCGTGGGGCAAGATGACCGCGGATAAGAAGGGGTGGGGCACTCGGGTGCGGATGCAGGTGGCCGAGCACTACAAGATCCCGCTCGACGTTGCGTGGAAGAAGCTCAGCGCGGCGCACCGAAAGATCATGCTTCACGGCGCCGGAGAGAAGCGTTTCGACCTCAAGTGGGACAACGGCAACATGCGGGTGCGCTTCGAGGGGTGTATCCCGCGGCTCACGCGCGTTTTCACGCAGACCCGGTCGGACGGGATGAAGCGTTGGTACGGCCAATTCATGGCGACCGCGGCGTGCTCCACGTGCGCCGGTGCGCGTCTACGCCCCGAGAGTGGCGCGGTGCGGTTGGGTACCACGACCATCGGCGACGTGTCGGAGATGACCATCGACGACGCGCGCGCCTTCTTCTCTTCGCTTCGACTCAGCGGCGCCGCGGGTGAGATCTCCGAGGAGGTGGTGAAGGAGATCCGCAATCGTCTCGATTTTCTCTCCTCGGTCGGGCTCTCCTATCTGAGCCTCGACCGGTCCGGGCCGTCGCTCTCGGGCGGGGAGTCGCAGCGCATCCGACTCGCGAGCCAGGTGGGCTCGGAGTTGACCGGCGTGATCTACATCCTCGACGAGCCGAGCATTGGGCTCCACCAGCGGGACAACAAGAAGCTTCTCGCAACGCTCTGCCGGATGCGCGACATCGGCAACACGGTAGTCGTCGTCGAACACGACGAAGAGACGATTCGCGCCGCCGACCATGTGATCGACTTCGGCCCCGGTGCGGGTGTACGCGGTGGCGAGATCATCCACGCGGGGACACCGAAGAGCCTCGAGCGCAATCGCAAGTCGATCACGGGTGCCTATCTCTCCGGACGTGAGAAGGTTCCGGTTCCGAAGACACGGCGGGAAGCGAGCGGCGAGATTCGCGTCGTGGGTGCGTCGGAGAACAATCTGAAGAAGGTCGATGTGGCGTTCCCGCTCGGTGTCTTGACGGCCGTGACGGGGGTGTCGGGCGCGGGCAAGTCCACGTTGGTGAACGACGTGCTGTTCCCCGCGTTGGCGCGGCACCTGCACCAGTCGCAGCAGAAAGCGGGGCGGCACACGCGCATCGAAGGCGTCGACCAGATCGACAAGGTGGTCGGCATCGACCAGCGACCGATCGGACGCACGCCGCGATCGAATCCGGTCACGTACATCAAGGTGTTCGACGAGATCCGGAGCTTCTTTGCGATGCTGCCGGGCTCGAAGGTGCGCGGCTACAAGCCGGGCCGCTTCAGCTTCAACGTGAAGGGCGGCCGTTGTGAAGCGTGCCAAGGGGACGGCGTCCTCAAGGTCGAGATGCACTTCCTTTCCGACGTGTACGTGAAGTGCGAAGACTGCGCCGGGCGCCGATTCAACGAGGCGACTCTCGAGGTTCGGTACAAGGGCCAGTCGATCGCCGACGTTCTCGAACTCACGGTGGCGGAAGCGTTGGAGCTCTTCGAGGCGCATCCGAAGGTGAGCGCGCAGCTCCGGTTGCTCGCCGACGTCGGTCTCGACTATCTGCACCTGGGCCAGCCTTCACCGACGCTGAGCGGCGGTGAAGCGCAGCGCATCAAGCTCGCGCGCGAGCTTTCGAAGCGTGCGACGGGCCGCACGATCTATCTGCTCGATGAGCCCACCACGGGCCTTCACTTCGATGACGTGAAGAAGCTCCTGAGCGTCCTCGACCGCTTGGTCGACGCCGGCAACACGATCATCGTGATCGAGCACAACCTCGACGTCATCAAGACCGCCGACTGGATCATCGATCTCGGCCCAGACGGGGGCCCGGGTGGCGGTAAGGTCGTGGGCGAAGGCACGCCGGAAACGGTCTCGCGGCTGAAGCAGTCGCAGACCGGTCGCTACCTGAAGCCGCTCTGCTGAGGCGGCTCCGCCGCGCGATTGACGAAAGGCCAGAGCCACCATTCGTCCGGGTGCCTTTCGAGCGTCCTCAGCATCCAGGCGTTCACCGAACGGGTGACCGCGCTCCCTGAGGCCTGGGGAATCGGCGTGTCATACTCGATCTCGATGGCGCGGCCGTCACGGCGGCCCGTAACGGGGACGAGTGGGACGCCCGTGATTTGGGCGAGTCGCAGGACGCCGCCCGCGAGGAGGATGGACTCGCCGAAGAGGTCGAAGCGCGTCGACCGAGCGACGACGTCGGCAGGTACGTCGATGACGGCGAACAAGGAGTTGCCGGCGAGCAGCTCCTCCCTCGCTTCGACGGCTCCTGCGGCGTCGACGCCCACGAAGGTCGTCCTGGAGCATCGGGAAACCCAATCCACCTTCCGCTCCCCCCATGCCCGTTTGGCTCCGGAAAGGGGGTTGCTTGCGCCCAGTGGCCTGCCGATCGCGCGAACTTGGATTCCGCGGACGGCGCGAAGGTAGAGGAACGTGACGATCGGGCTCCCGAAGTGCAGGCTGACGTAGATGGCCGGACCGCTGTCTGCGGGTTCTGCTCCGGGAACGCGGATCAAGTCGCCCAGCGGCGCGCGGCTGCGCAGAAGCCAAGCCGTATCGGCCTCCTCGCGTGCTTCGGAGATGAGGCAGCGCCGGAAGATTCGCTCCGCCTCGTCCTCCTCCAGGTCGAAGGCCCGGGCGATTCGGTCGCGCGCGATGCGCAGCCGCTCGGGATGCATGCGAGCCTCCACTGCTGCGGCCATGCATGCGTATCGTTCGCCGGCGACGCGACTCTTGGAGGCGACGGCATCGAGCGTCCGGTAGCGGATCTTCTCCCAGGCGTCGCCGGGAATCATCGGCGCGGCGCGCGCCGCGCGAGCTCGGCGAGGTCCGCCACGGTGAGCGCGTCGCTCAGAGTGTCTCCGGAAAGGTGAATGCCAAGATCGTCGTCGAGTGCGCTCGCGACCTCGACCAAGGAGAGGGAATCGAGCTCGGTGATCTCGCTCAGGCGAGTTTCCGGCCGTATCGTGCTCTCATCCGCGCCCAGCGCGTGGGCCACCGTGCGGCGGACCCGATCTGCATCAATCGTCATGCGTCTTCCTGAGGGCGGATGGATCGGGGGGGTCGGGCCTCCAGTACGAGGCTGAACGGCGTTTCGGCGGCGCGCCGAACGTTCTCGAAGCCCGCCGCCTCGATCACCGACCGTAGCGCTGCTTCGCCGGCCTGGGCCCCGAGCCCCGCGCCGACATCCTCGGAGAGAGACGCTGGCGTGCACACGAGTGTGGACGCCGCGTAGAACATCCGCCCGATCGGCGTGCAGTTGTCCTCCAGGCGATCCCCGGCCCGCGGCTCGACGACCATCCAGCAACCATCGTCTGCGAGGCTTGCCCGCACGTGGCGTGCGGCTCCGACTGGATCCCCGAGGTCGTGGAGGCAGTTCAAGAACGTGACGAGATCCAAGTCGCGACCGGGAAAGTCCGTGGCGAGGCCCACCTCGAACCGGACGCGGTGGGCAAGCCCCGCCGCTCGCGCGTCTCGTCGAGCGCACTCGATCGATTCGGCGTGCGCATCGAAGCCGACAAACGTCGATTTCGGAAACGCCCGCGCCATGAGAAGCGTGGAGTGCCCCAGACCGCATCCCACGTCCGCCACGCGCGCCCCGTGTCGAAGTCGTGTCTCGACGCCATCGAGGGCGGGAAGCCAGTGATGTACCAAGTGGCTGACGTACGCGGGCCGAAAGAAGCGCCCCGTGCCGGAGCAGACGTCGGAGTGCTGGGTCGCCCAGCCGACGCCCTCGCCCGATTGGAACGCGTCGAGGATGCGCTCATAGCCGCCGATGGCGCCAGCGGCGAGCTCGAACCCGCCTTGCATCGAGATCGGACTCGATTCGTTCGCGAAGATCGCTGCCTGCTCGGGCGAGAGGGAATAGGCGTCGGCGTCGGCGTCGAAGTCGACGAACCCTGCGGCCGTCTGCGCGGCAAGCCACTCACGGACGTAACGCGCGTTCGCGCCGGTCCGGTGCGCGAGTTCATCGGCGCACAGGGGGCCGCTCGACGCCAGGTCGCGGTAGAGACCCATGCGATCCCCGATCACCACGAGAGGCACGGTGAGTGCCGCGCCGAGCTCGTTTACGATGCGATCGAGTAGAGTCCGAGCTTTCTCGCGATCGATCCTCATGGCCCCGCCGTCCGCTTTCGAATGGACGACGGCGTGGAGCGATGTTGTCGCACTGCGCGAGGATTTCTCTGTGGAAGCTGCCTCAGCGCAGAGAGGGCAGCACCTTGTCGGCGACGAGCTTCATCGAGGCCCACCCAAGCTCGGGGGGGGCCCCGCCGCAAAGCGGTTGCAGGGCCAAAATTCCGTGCTTGCGAATCAGGTCGGCCGCACCGCCCGGTGTCACGATGCGGTAGGCGCCTTGCTCGGCGCGCAGATCGTCGATCGTCTGGGCACCGGACCTGCTGGCCGTGTCCTGGTCTTTCAGCCACGCGCCGTACGTCTTCGCGTCGTGCAGAACGTACGGGCCAATGGTCTCCCACCCGCGGTCCAGATCTTCGACGACGAACACGCTCGTGGGTGCGCCGTCTGGGATTCGGCAGTTGCCCGGCGCGCGCCCTACGCGAGCCGCTTCTTCGCGGTAGGCCTCCTCCAATCCGGGAGTTCCGCCGCTCGCCATCAGGTCGAGCCCGAAGCGAGCCGCCCGACGCGCGGCCACCAGACTTCCGCCGCCCAGCGCGAGCGATGGACCACCCGGCGTGACCGGGCGCGGCGTGACGTGGGCCGGGCGTCCGTCGAACTCGAACGGCTCGCCCGTGAACGCCTTTTGCAGAGCTTCGATCTTCGCCTCGAGGATCTTCGCGCGCCGTTTTCGCTCGACGCCGAACATCGCGTACTCCTCGTCGCGGTAGCCCATGGCGAGCACGTACGAAACGCGCCCCCGGCTCAAGATGTCGAGGACCACCATGTCCTCGGCGACCTTGATCGGATCGTAGAGCGGAAGAATCAGTGCCGCGATGTTGATCAGGATGTTCTCGGTGCGTGCCGCCACGGCGGTCGCGAGAACCAGTGGTGAGGGCAGATAGCCGTCGGGTGAGCAGTGGTGCTCGGAGAGGACGACGACCACGCATCCGTTCTTCTCACCCCAGGCCGACATTTCGAGGGCGGCGGGGTAGAGCTCGGTGGTCGGGGCGCCGTGCTCGGGCGCGCGCATGTCGAAGCGGATCAAGTACATGTCGTCGCTCTCTTCCGTTCAGCCGGCGATACCCGCGCCGCCGTCATGGACCAGCACTTGCCCGGTGACCATGTCCGAGCCCTCGATGACGCCGAGCACGGCGGCGGCGACGTCGGTCGGCTGCGACACCCGGTTGAGCAGGGAGCGTCCTTCGTTGGCCGCCTTCACCTTCTCGAAGTGCTCGCCCAACCCCTGCTGCAACCACTGACCATCGATGAATCCCGGAGCGACTGCGTTGACTCGGACCTTTGGTCCCATGACGCGCGCAAGGATGAGCGTGAGGTTGTTGAGCGCGGCCTTGGACACGCAGTACGGGATGGAGCTGCCCGTACCGTACACGCCGGCGACGCTCGAGATGTTGACGATCTCGCCGCCGTCGCCCGCTTTGAGAGCCTTCTCGGCCGCGCGCGCACATTGGAACGGGCCCTTCAGGTTCACGCCGAGGATCGAGTCCCAATCGTCGGCCGTCACGCCATCGAGATCGTGGTGATTGATGAAGCGCGTCGTCCCCGCGTTGTTTACGAGGACGTCGAGCCCCCCGAGCTCCGAGACGGCGGTCTCGACGAGCCGCCGGCAATCCCCGTCGACCGAGACGTCGGCCCGCACGGCGAGAGCGTCGACACCCTTGGCCTTGGCCTCTGCCGCGACGGCTTCCGCAGCGTCCCTGGACCGACTGTAGTTCACGACGACGGAACAGCCGCGGTCGGCCAGCGCGAGGCATGTTGCCCGGCCAACGCCGGTGCCTCCGCCGGTGACGAGGGCGGCTTTGTTGGTGAGGTTCATGGCCGGGCCTGGGACTGCAGACTACTGGATGCGGCGGCGGTGGTCACGGAAGCTCGTCTAGGCGGACCTACCACGAGACCCGGGGCCGGGGGCAGGCGCCGTCGACGGCCGAGCAGAAGGAGCGCGGCCGCTGGTGCCTGCTCGATTTCTACAGCGACCACTACGATCATGAGCGGCGATCACGAGCACCCGGAGCACTGGTACCGTCGCCCACGCGGGAGTTCCTCCAGCTGCTCGGCAAAACGCGGGCTCCGTCGGCTCTCTGCGGGCGGCAGATCTGAACCGAACTCGAACGAATCCCCCGGGGGCTGGGTGATGGGCCAGCCCTCAATGTTCAACATGACGAGAAGCATCGCCATCCGGGTCGCATTCGTCCTCTTCGTGTCGGTCCTCGTAGGGCCAGAGGATGCCTCCGGGCAGTCCGGCGCCGGCGTTCAGGTCACCCCGAAGGGCTACGCCGCGTGGTCAGCAAGGATGTGGGCGCACTGCGGTGGGCGATCACGCGGAGGCGCTCGGACGGCTCGGTGACGGGGAACGTCTTTTTCCCGGCGGCGGAGAGCCTCCGTTCGTCTGGTGCGAACCAGGAAGCCGTTTCCCGGTGGGGGGCTCCGTATCGCGCGGTCTGACGGCCTCCTGGCCCCGCGGCCCCGCAATCCACTACTCTGGGCCCATGGCGTCTCGACGAGGTGATCCAGCGACGGACCGGGTTTCCGTGGCCGTCGTGCCGTTCGACGATCTCTCTGAAGACGGCGCGCAAGCCTACTTTGCCCGCGGCTTCGTCGACGACCTGGTCGCCGACCTCTCCCGTTTCACGGATCTCGATGTCCTCGCGGTCCGAAGCACCGGCTCCAGCGGGGGTGACGTCGACTACGTGCTCACGGGCAGCCTGCGGCGCGCGGGCCACACGCTGCGCGTGACGGTGCAGCTCGTGGCCGCGTCCGACCGCCGTGTGATCTGGGCGGGGCGCTACGATCGGGACGACGCCCGGCTCTTCGACGTGCAAGACGACATCACCGCGCAGGTCGTGGGCGCAGTCTCCAGTGGCATCAGTACGAACCTACTCGCCGCCGCACGCCGCAAGCCTGTGACCGACCTGCCGGTCTACGAGACGTGGTTGCGCGGCATGGACCTCCTTCGACAGGGCACCGTGGCGGCCGACTGCAAGGCTCGGGACTTGTTCGAGCAGGGGTTGACGATCGACCCTCACTTCTCGCGCGCACATCTCGGTCTCTCGCTGACCTATTTCAACGAGTGGAGCTGCCAGCTCTGGCAGGCGTGGGACGAGAACGAGACCCGTGCGTTCGAGCACGCACAGAAGGCCAATGAGCTGGACGACGATGATCACTACACGCACCTCGTCCTGGGACGCGTCCTGCTTTTTCGCCGGGAGTTCGAGCGCGCCGAAGCGCACCTGGATCGATCCCTTGCGCTCAATGCGAACGACGCCGACGCAGTCGTTCAGCTCGCGATGTTCTTCGCCTACCTGGGTCGCGCGCCGGACGCACGACGCACGTATGAGCGCGCGAGCTGGCTGAACCCGCGTCCGCCGACCTGGTACCACGCCTACGGTGGAGTCGTCGCCCTGGCTTCCGGGCGATTCGACGATGCGCTACGCGAGCTGCGGCGAGCGCCCATCGACACGATGGTAGACCTGGCCGCGAACCGCGCCGTTGCTCGCTGCGAGACGGGCGACGCGGCGGAGGGGCGGGCCGACATCGAGATCTTCCTGCAGCAGTTCGCGACCAAGATCACTCCCGAGCGCACTCCCGAGCGCGGTGAAGCCCTACGCTGGCTCGCCCACGTGAATCCCTATCGCGACCCGAGTGACCTCGCTCGATTGATCGACGGCGTGAAGCGGGCTGGCTTGGACGGCCAGGTGCGCCCGCCGCCGATCGACGCCGCTCCCCAATTGTGTGCCTTCCACAAGCTCGGGTCACTTTGGCAACTGAGCTACGAGGGCAACGACGCGCACCTGTCTCACGCCAAGGGGCTCTCCGACATCGCCCGGCTTCTCGCGCAACCAGGACAGGAGATCCACTGCACCGAGCTCATCGGCTTGGATGCTTCCTCGGCCGGCACGCCCGAAGCCATCGACCGGGAGGCCCGGACCGCATACCAACAGAGGCTCGCCGAGCTGCAGGCGATCATCGACGAGGCCGAAGAGATGAACGACCTGGGGCGTGCCGGCGGTGCCCGCGAGGAACTGCAGACGCTTCAGGAGCACCTCGCCTCCGCCCTCGGTCTCGGCGGTCGGGCGCGCAAGCCGGGCGCCCCCGAGGAACGGGCCCGCAGCGCCGTCACGCAGCGTGTTCGGGGCAGCATCAGGAAGATCGAGGCGGCCCTGCCTCCTCTGGGTCGACATCTCCAGAGTGCCGTGCGAACCGGCTCGTTTTGCTCCTATGTGCCCGAAAAGACTCCGGACTGGCGTCTGTAAAGAATCCGAATTCCCACCGGATCTCACATCGTAAGCTCGGATCTTCCGCCTCCTCTGTGAACGCGAGAACCGCTCGCGCAAAGGAGGCTCGAATGTCCGATCTACCTACGCCGGCCGAGGTGTTGCTCGACCCCATCTCTCTGACGGTCCTGGCGATGTACGCCGCCCTGATGGTCTGGGAGGAGGCCGCCCCAGCGCGGCCCTTACCGCGGGTTCGGGGCTGGCGCGTTCGCGGACTGCTCTCCTTCGCCGTCTACTTCTACCTTTCCACGTACTTGCCCCTGCTCTGGGACGCATCTCTGGCCCCCTACCAGCTCTTCGACCTGAGCGGCTTGGGTATCGCCGGAGCGACGGTCGCCGGCGTGCTCGTCTTCGAACTGGGCGCCTGGGCGTACCACCGCCTGATTCACGAGCACGACCTGCTCTTCCGCACGATCCACCAGATGCATCACAGCGCAGAGCGCATGGACACGACGGGCACTTTCTATTTCAGCCCTCTCGACATGATCGGCTGGACGGCGCTCGGAAGCCTGTGCCTGGTATTCATCGTCGGCGTCCCGCCGCAGGCCGCCACGGCGATCCTCCTGTTCACGACGTGGCTCGCGATCTTCCAGCACACCAACGTCAGGACGCCGCGGTGGTTGGGATACCTGGTGCAGCGCCCCGAGCAACATGCGGTTCACCACGCGCGGGGAATTCACGCCGGGAATTACTCCGACCTCCCGGTCTTCGACATGCTGTTCGGCACGTTCAACAACCCACTCACCTATGAGCACGAGACCGGCTTCTATCAGGGCGCCTCGGCTCGCGTGGGCGACATGCTGATGATGCGCGACGTCACCGTTGCGCCGGTGCACAACGAGCGCTCCGACGCGCGGGCCACGACGCCCCACGGATCAACGTCGACACCCGCGTGTGCCCTCAGGTTGGACGACCGAGAGATCCCCGCCGTGTCGCACCACACCGCGGCCTAAGGCCGCGTGGCAACCGAGACCGTGCTCCGCACGATCCCCGCTACGAGAAAGGAAAACCCCGTGAACGCAATACAGGACACCCTTCTGAACGGACCGACGTTCCTCACCAACGGCGGCACCGAGACCTATCTCCTCTTCCAGCAGGGCTTCCCCCTGCGCGACGCATGCGCGTTCGAGGTTTACGACGACGAGGCCGCCTGGACCGCACTCGACAAGAGGTACCTTCGACCGATCCTCGACGCGGCGCACCGGCATGGTCACGGCGTCTTGCTGGATACTCTCGTGTGGCGGTCGCATGCGGACTACCTCTCGGCGCTCGGGTACCCACAGACGGACCTGGTACGCATCAACCGGAGCGCCGTGGCAAAGACGGCCGCCGCGGTTTCCGATTGGCGCACGGGAGCCTCAGACCGCCAACACCATCCCATCCTGTTGTCTGCCGACCTCGGCCCGCGCGGCGACGGTTACAAGGTTCGAGACGCGGAGGTTCGCCCGGAGGCGGCGCGCGACTACCACCGCCAGCAGATCGAGATCCTGGCCGGCACCGGCGTCGACGTGCTCTCGGCGACGACCATGACGAGCGTGCGAGAGACGATCGGTCTGGTCCAGGCGGCCACCCAGACGGCGCTCCCCGTGATCGTCTCGCCGACCGTCGACGTAGACGGCCAGGTTCCGGACGGAACGCCCCTGGGGGACTTCATCGCGCACGTCGACGAGGCGACGGCGGGCGCGCCGCTCTTCTACATGGTGAATTGCGCACACCCGTCGCACCTCACGCCGACCTTGCACGCGGCGCAGGCGGCCGGAGCGGATTGGCTCTCGCGCTTTCGGGGCTTTCGAGCGAACGCCTCGTGCAAGAGCCACGAGGAACTCGACGAGAGCCCCCACCTCGACCGCGGCGACCCTTCGGAACTCGCAAACGAACTCGCACGGATGACGTCGGCCTTCGACTTCCGCGTCGTCGGAGGGTGCTGCGGAACGGACGTCGAGCACATCACGGCCATCGCCGAAGCGATCGCCGCGCCAGACGCAGGACACGAGCTTCGCGATCTCCTCGAGGAAAGAACGCCGTGCTCTGATCCCGTCACTTCGTAGACGGCACGACGACACCGACTCCCGTGCCTGTCTGAGTCATCCGTGACCATGCCCTCCTCGAGGGCTTGATGGGGCCCGGACTCTGCGTCTCCGAGGTTGCTTCACTCATTGCCGAGCAGTGGGACGAGAAGGCTCGGTGCTCTCGGCACGTCCTGCAGAATGGCAGCGACATCCGCGAGGCGGTGCTCCTGGTTGATGAGAACGGGCAGGTTCGCGCTGCTCTACGCAATGGCTCGAGAAGCGGAGCACGGGCTGACAGTTACGCTCTTTCCGACGCGGACCGGTTCTCACCTGGACCGTCGGCAATACGCACACATCATGCGGCGTTTGTTCGATGTCGCGAACGCCCACCTTCCCGAGGACGAGCGCATTCACGTGTCGCCGCACACCTTCCGACACGCCGCTCTCCGTCGGATTGCTCGGGAGCACGGCGGATCGTTCGCGCTCGCGCAGTCTGGGCGCCGCTCGAACGCTACATCCCAAGGTATATCCAGCCCAGCTCGGAGGAGTTGCGCGAGCGGCTGAGCCCCTCCGACTGACCTCGGCGAATCAACAAGAGAACAGGTGTGTTATGTTGTGTTCGCGCGCTATCGGAGCCACTTTTCGAATATATCCGGCGCGGGAGGGCGGTGGTAGGGTGGGGCCGATTTGTTTACTTGTCATATCGGCTGTTATCGAACACGAACCGGGGCCCTCGGTTACGCCACCCAGCCGGCAGCCGGGCTCACTGGTCGTGTTTCAAATACCACCGTTTTGCGGACACGCGGCGGATGAGCGTGGGGCACCGTTTGGCTAAGAATTGCCCCGCCGAGAGTGGAGCTCCACGCTTGGGCGCGCGCCGAAGAACGGCCTAAGCGCACTCGCTACCTGGGCACAACCGAGGTGGGACCCTGCGGACCCTGCGTAATCCCGAGTGGCCACGTCGTAGGTCCCTTCAAAGGCGTTGCAAAGTTCGGCGCAGGAGAAGCTCGGGGGTGCCGCGAACCAACATGCCCCACCCACCTCTAGGCCGCCAGCCACGCTGCAAACAACCTCGACGCAGGTGCGCGGTTCAAAGACGCAAGACCCGTGGCAAGTCAGAGTCCCAGAGGGGAGCCCGACAGACGCGCACGTCGCGCAGAGCGGCGAGATTGGTCCTGATCCCAATCAACCTCGACGACTACATGTTCGGAGAGGCTGCGCTAGAGACGCGCGGGCGCGACCCAGCACAATACTGGCACGACCACTGATCCAAACTACCGCGCGGTGACTGCGCTGAGGCAGGCACCCCCCGACACCGCTACCCGACATAGGGTGACCGGCGTCTTGGACTTCGATACGCCCTTCCCCTCCACGACGCAGTGACCCGTGGTGTTGGATCCGGAAACCTGAAAGAACGTCGTCGCACCAGGGGCAAGTGAGCTCAGGTTCCCGGTACTGGGGACACCGTTGAATGAGAAGACGGTGAGCGTTGCCGGTCCGATGGCCTTGGTGCCCGAGTTCGACACAAGGCACATGAATAAATCACTCGGAGCCTTCCGCATGGGCGGAGTAACGACGCGCCCGGCCCAGGCTGTGCCCGGCCCTAGGCACAACCAGGCCATAATGGCCCCTGACAGGAGACTCTTCCGGTTCCACATGGGGGGCGACCGTATCGTGCTCCGCTGAGCCCGACAAGTCCGAAACGTGCCGCCGATCTCCGGCATGGCCAGGGCCAGCGTGCCGAGGCCAGCGGCAATGGGGATCGATATAGCCGTCTGAAGGTTGGGGAAACCCCTCGCAGGCCCATCCGGTGCCCCACCCGCCCACTAACGGCCCGTCTATCCCGCTTCTAGAACGCGCACGCGCACACCCGGCCTAGTAGACCGGAGAGTCCGAACGCCTCAGGAGTCGTGACGGGGGAAGTGCAGCGCGGCGAGCGCGACGGCGCAGGTCAGAAGCGGCAGGGGGCGGGCGGTCACCCTCGGCGTTCCCTTCGGGGTCGCAGGTGAGATTCGGGCGACGATCGGTCGAGCATATCGCGAGCAAGAAGTCCGTGTCCATGGACCAGAACGCCACCGAGCCCCACGGGTTCTGGGCGCTAGCGGCTAAGGGCGACCGGGCTCCGAAACCGAGTGCGGGTTCTGGAACACGCCAACCGTGCGGTCGAGCAGGGTTGGTTCAAAACCCACCGTTTTCCGAACTGGGCGAACTGACCGAGGAGCGGTGTCCGACTAGACGCTACTCAGTTCGGGACGTCCGCTCCGGGGCACGACACGGGCACGACGCCCGTCGACTCTCCCGATGGCACGGGCGCGTAGCGGCAGCCATAACATCGGCCCTGTCGGAGAGTAGTGCAGGGTCTGGAAGGAGGACCTTGCTTCCGCGCCGCGGCCGCTTGGGCCCGAAGCCTGGAGCGGAACTCGTTACAAGCATCCGGTCAGGATGCCGCCGCAGACGCCGGAACAGCAATCGTCGTTCGAGCCGCACGACATGGATGGAGATAGGCAGCAGACTTGCTCGCCGAGCGAGTTCCCGCAGACTTCCAGCGCCGCACAGTGTTGGCGATCGCGCAAAACCGCGCGCGTTCGATCGTTGATGAGCTGGGGAGAAAGGACCCAGTTTTCACGGGGTTACGCCATGTTTCGTAGGCGATCGAATGCGCGCGGTTTCTGACGATCGGCTACACTGGATGAGGCTGAGTCCTGACTTCATGCTTCCGACGACAAGTCAGGCGCGATTGACCTGGGTCGAATCGAGCACGGCACCTTTGGCGAGCCGGAAGGGGTCGCCACTCTCACTGCTCATCGATGCCGAAAATCAATAGGTATTTTCATACGGAATGGCACTGAACGCTTGGGAAAGGCGGCGGGGCCGGGCGACTATGGCGAATATTGACGACATATGGCGATCCGATGTAGAATGGCATCATGGCCTCGCTGAACGTCTCCATGCCGGAAGAGCTCCGGGAATTCGTCGACAAGCGCACTGAGAAGGGTGGGTTCTCGACGCCGACCGAGTACGTGAGACATCTGATTCGCGAGGACCAGAAGCAGGAAGCGGAACGCCGCCTTGAGGCGAAGCTCCTGGAAGCTCTCGACGATGGGGACTTTGAGGAAGTCACGCCCGAGCTCTTCGAGCGGCTTCGAGCCCGAATCCCGAAGAAGAAGCGCAGCACGCGCAAAGCCTCGTGAAGCACCTGCGGGTCGTTCGTGAGCGCAGAGCTGAGGATGACCTCGATGGACACGTCGACTACATCGCGGCGGACCAGCCAGATGCCGCGCGGCGGTTCATCGTCGCCGTCGACAAGACGCTCCGGCTCCTTTCGACGATGCCGGAAGCAGGCCCGGCGCGGGAGTTCTCGAATCCGCGTCTGGATGGGGTCCGGATGTTCCTTTCGGACCCGTCGCTAGCCCATCATCCAGTCGGTCTCACCTCGTCCCGCTCCGTGACGGCCGCTACCTCTCGCGACCTCATCCAGATGGAACGAAAAGTCTGCCCGTGCCCTCATCCAGAACGAGCGGGAACACTGGGGGATGTCATCGATGTTGGCGATCGTCGAGAACCGCGCGCACTCGATCACCAGCGAAACCGAACGTAAGCGCCTGTATCTGCTGGGGAATCGCGGGAAAATTCGCGCGATCGAATGCGCGCGCTTTCACACGATCGCCAACATCTTCGGCCCCTTGGTGCGCGGCGTGTATCGCCCCCGACCGATCCGCCGGTGTTCGCGCAGAAGCTCGCCCGTCTTCGGGTCCAAGATCCGCACGCAGTGGCCGTCCCCTTCTCCGCGCCCGTCGTCAATGTCCCGGACCTCGAAACGCACGCTCGTGCAGCTCCGCCGATCCGGGAGCGGCGCGTCGCGTACGGCAGCCAGCGGAGAATCCTGCAGGCAGCAGACGTCTTCGGGGCGTTCCGCGAACGATTCGATGCGCGGGATCGCGAGGAGTTCCTGGTGCTCCTGGTCGACGGCAAGGGGTATCTCATGGGATTCAACCAGGTCTC
>JAJCZO010000262.1 GCA_029262355.1 Deltaproteobacteria bacterium | reverse complement strand
GCTTCGATGTTGTCTCGCTCGTTGTAGGTCGGCGTGATGACGAGAGTACGCATGGGGGCCGTAGAGTTGCTCACGGTGGCATATCGGCGGGGCCGCTGCCACCATCGACCCCGGCTCTCCGCGCATGGGCTACGACATAGGACCAGCGGGCGCGGCCGAGCAGGCGGCCTACGATCCTCTCGATCGCGTCGAGGGCTCGGAGGGTCGCTGCGCTTCTCCCGAGTCGTGGGAGCCCAAAGTTCGGGTGCAAGACGACCCGGTCGAGTGGAAACGGCGCCGCTGCGTCGACCCGCAACTCGGTGAGCGGCAGGTGTGCGAGGAGCTCTCGCAGCCAGGCCTCATCGGAGCGAGCGGCGCCTCTCTCGGCGGGCACGAGAGCCATCTGGAGTCGGATCAGTGGATTGTGTGCGTTGGGCTCGGCCAGGACGAACCGGCCCCCCGGCCGCAGTACACGCGCCGCTTCCGCAAGCGTAGCGGCGGGAGCCGGAAGGTGGTGCAAAACGTCGCGGATGATGACGCTCTCGAACGAGCCGTCTCCGAAGGGTAGAGCGGTGCCGTCGCCGCAGCAGAAGCGCGCCGATGGGACCGCCGCGGACGCGAAGTGCAGCTTCCCCGCTGAGCGGTCCAAGCCGATCGCGAGCCCGAGCTCGCTCCCGGCGGCCTCGCGTTCGATGTGGAAGAGGTTGGCGCCTTCTCCGCAACCGATCTCGAGCAGGGGGCGACGGGAATCGGCGAGCAAGTCCCTCAAAAAGCTTGCTTCCCGGTCGGCGAACCCTGGCCCGCGCGTCTGCCACGCGAAATGGGTGTCGTCGGCGTCGGCGAAGTGTTCGTCCTGCTTCGCGACGAAGTCGTCGTGGTTCGTCATCGCTCAAGCCAAGTAGAACATGCGCTGGAAGATTCGCCAGAATGTCTCTGGATCAATCCAGGGCGGGATGAAAAAGGGAATCCACGCGATCGCGACGAAGCCAAAGGCCATGGCCTGGTTGGCTCGGTCGCGCAGCGCTGCCGGAATCCGGTTGCGCACGAGCGCTCGCGCGGACTCGAGCGCCGGCAGGTTGTTCCAACGACGAGCGGCGATTTGTCCCAGGCCGTTGAGGAGCCCCCACACGATGAAGCCTGTCCAGGCGATTGGTGGGTAGCCTTCTAGGCCCAGAACCTTGAGTGCGCCCCACACGTGCCAAAGGCCGCTTGCGAGGAAGGTGAGGAGCACGTTCAGTTCGGCGTGGCGACGATTCCCGCCGAGTGGAATGTAGATGTAATTCTTGAGCCAGACGCCGAACGAGATGTGCCAGCGTCGCCAAAACTCGCCCACCGAGCGCGACTTCCACGGGGCATCGAAATTCTCTCCGATATCGTATCCCATGACGCGAGCCAGTGAGACCGAGACGTCGGTCCAGCCCGAGAAGATCACGTAGAAGCTGAAGTACAGTTCGGCGGCCCAGAGCCACAGTCTTACGTGACTGACGGTCGTTCCGGCGGTTGCAAAGATCGTGTCGTTGTCCTGGCCGAGATAGAATGTGGCGATGAGGACCTTCCCGACTCCCCAGGCAAAGCGACCGATGCAATAGGGCAGCGTGGCTGCATACTCGCGCAACTCGTCCCATGTCTGGACCGCGGGGCCGCGCCGGCGGTGTGACGCGAGCTGTTCGGTCGTTTCAATCGGTCCGTTTACGAACGTTGGGAAGAAGAGTGTCGCGGTGAGGAATTCGTCCAGCGAGCGCGCGGGGATGTCGCGTGCTCGTCTGTCGACGACGTACGCAACGCACCGGAGCCACCAGACGTTGGTTGCGAAGGCCCAGAATTCGGCCATGTCGCTCGTGTTGCCGACCAGGAGGTCGGACGGAAGGAGTGCTGGATACGCGGCGAGCGCCAGCAGCAGTGCCCATGAAGCGGCCGTACCCATTCGGCCGGGAACCCGTTCGACCACGGTGTGAAGCACGAGCGAAAACGCGAGCGCGATGGTCGCGAGCTGTGGCGAGCCGAGCAGCGCAATGCTCCCCAGCGACGTGGCGACGAGGATCCATGGTCGCCATCTCGCAGGCAGAGCGCTCGCGGCAATCACGAGTGCCGCGAGAAAAGCGCCGTACAGCGCGAAATGCAGGAACAGGCTGTGGCGAGCTTCCCAGGCCCCCAGCGTCAGGTCATAGGCCTCCCACTCGATCCAAGAGAGAGCGCCGCTCACAGCCGGTGCCCACGAACGACGCCATCCGGCCACACTCCGTCACGGATGAGTAGATCCCAGAGTGCGTGGCTTGCCAGAAAATGGCTGTCGCGTCCCCATCGTCCGAGCGCGTCGAGGCAGAGTTCGAGCGGCCTCGTCGTCGAGCGGCGCAGGCTCTCGAATGTCTCTGTGGGATCGATGCAGGGGGCGATGTCTTCGATGGACGAGCAGAGTGCCTGGTCGTTCGGCCGCGCCGAGCACGGTGGTGCGACGAGCACCGCGAAGCGCGCCCCCGCATCGTGGCTCGTCTGGGCGAGCCGGGCGATCAACCGACGAGTCTCGGCCATGGCGCGCGTGCGCTGTGCCTCGGTCTCCAGAGGTGGGGGGGCGTCGATGGCGATGGGTGTCTCAGGCGTCACCCCGTGATGTCCCGCGAGCCAGCGTGCGGCACCGGAGAGTGCAAGGAGTCCCGAGGCCGGTGGGAGGTTCGGCTCGATGGCGCGGGTGCGAGGAGGACCGAGGTTGGCGGCGAGGTCGCGCGACGGATCCAGCACGAGGACGACGACGTCGGGGTCGTAGGCGAGGCCGCGCTTCTCGAGCCACTGGATCTGTTGTGCCGTCGCGTACCCAGGGATGGTCGCGTTCACGACGGACAACCGCGACCCGCGCGTCTGGTCGGCAAGGTGCGCGATGCGTACGGAGAGCCGGTCTTCGCGGGCCACACCGAGGCCGTCCGCGAGGTGGTTGCCGAGCAGCAGGACCCGGACATCGCCCGGGCGCTTCTCGTGTGGCCAGTGTTGGTCGGCGAGGCCCGCTGCGTTGGTGGCGAAGGGCGCGTTCCACGCGTCGCCTTTGCAGTCGTCCAGGGTGACGTGCATGTTGGGTGTGAACGTCCAGCCCACGTCCGGGGCGGCCTGGAGCAGGATGCCATCCGTACCGGCGCAAACGATCGGGCCTTCGATCCGTACGATGACCTCGAACAAGAGAGTCGCGGCCAGAAGCCCGCAGGCGGCCACGATCCTTCGCGGGGCACGTCGGTGAGGCCCGCTCAGCGCCACGTCGACATCCGCTACTGAAGGTACCCGAGCGCGCGAAGTTTCTCGCGAACCGCGGGGTCCTTGATCTCGGGAATGGCCAGGAACCTCTCGCCGGGATAGCGCCACACGCACAGACGGGCGCCGCTGTCGGGAGGTTCGCACGGGGGCTCGGTGCTGGCCGCGAGCCTTCGGTTTCGGAGGTCGATGAGATCGGTACGCGGCGGGAGCCCGCCTTCGCCCAACGCGACCACTTTTCGTTCTACCGGGGTGCCGTCGACGGTGATTGTCATCCGGACGAGGTCCTTCTTTCCGAGGTTTCGGGAGTGCGGCAGGCGGTCGAATCGAAATCCGCTTCCGCTCGAGCCGACCTCGGCGTGGGCCTCGAGGTTCATGCCGTCTGGGGTGATCGTGATCGTCGGCCGGGCACCTTCGCTTCGGCGGTCGAGGGATAGAAAGGTTCCGCTCTTCGGGTGGCCCTCGAGACGCACGCGAACGTCGGCCGAGCCGGACTTCGGGCCGACGATGCGCACTTGGTAGCCGCGCTCGCGCAGCACCTGGCGCGCCCCCTCCAAGCTCTGCACGAGGGGTGCGGAGTCTGGCGCGGCCGCGCCCCCTTCGTCGTTCTTCTCCGCCGGGTCGCGGTCGACTCGATAGAGTTCGCGTTTGCCCGTGTCGAGGCTCTCGATCAGCTTCTGCGTCCGAGTGCGCACGGCGTAGCGTGTCGGGAACTGCGCCTGTGTTGCCGTTGCGAATAGGGGCTCTCCGTCCTCGTTGGGCTTGGCGATCGCTTCGGCGAGCGAGCCGCCGGTGAACCCGTCAGGTCTCGGAAGAGAGAGCCACTCGAGGATTGAGGGCGCGATGTCGATCGAGCGAACTGGTCGCTCGATCACCGAGCCGGCCTCGTCTGCGCGGGGAAGCCGAACGATCAGGGGCACGTGAAGAAGCTCGTCGTACAGACTCTGCCCATGGAAGAACCGGCCGTGATCCCAGAATTCCTCGCCGTGATCGGCCGAGACGACGATGAGGGTTCGGTCGAGACGTCCGTTCGCCTCGAGCGCTTCGAAGACTCGGCCGATCTGGTCGTCGACGTAGTGGATCGAAGCATCGTACAGCGCGATGATCTTCTTGCGATCGGCCTCGTTGTACTTGCCCGTATCGGCACCCTCGGAATCGTTGAAGGTATCTCCCACTGGCCCGGTGTAGTCCGGCGCGGCGTAGCGCTCGATGTACTCGCGCGGTGGTCGGTAGGGGGTGTGCGCGTCGAGGTAGTGGAGGTAGAGCGCGAATCGTTCCGTCGGGTGTTGGTCGAGCCACTGCAGGGCTTCGTCCGTGATCGCCCTCGCGTCTCGGTCGCCGGAGACCAGGCGGTCGAACGTGCCGGGGGGCTCGGCGTGTCCGCCCTGGCTCAGCCACAGAGGGATCCACGCGTTGTTTACGTAGGCGGCGTTGGAGATTCCCGCTCTCGCGATTGGGTGGGTCAGAATGTCCTGGTCTCGCGTCGGGAAGACCCGCGACGTGAAGATCTGCGGGATCGACGGCAGTGTCATCGGGGCATTCGCGTATGCATTCGCGAAGCGGACTCCAGTGGACGCGAGAGCATCGAGGTTGGGGGTGATGTCTCGGGAGTACCCGTGCGAGCCGAGATGATCGGCGCGGAGGCAGTCGACGGTGATGAAGACCACGCTCGTGTCGTCTGGCTCTGCGTCTACGACGATCCGGGGCGCGGACCAGAAGATGCCCGAGTGCTTCGCCTTGTCCGCATCGCCGAGGTTTTCGACCGCGAAGGTGAGCGTTCCGTGTTTTCCGGAAAGTCGACCGAGATCGATGCGGTCGTCGAACCAGGCTCGGTCGCCCTCGACGTTCCGGGGATCGACGCGATGGTCGAGCAGGATCGTGTCCGGGCCATCGTCTTCGGTGAAGCGTATGAGGAATCGGGCGGGTTCGGCGAGCTCGGGCGTTTCCACCATGAAGGCGGCGGACGAGAGGGTGTGCCCGACGGACAGAGACGCGCCCGGCGGGATGGCGGCAGGGTAGGAGACGGCTCCCGGCAACGGTACCTGCACGGAGGTGCGGGTTTGCCTGTGCGCGCCGCGAAAGACGATGCTGACCCCGTCGGGCGGGCTCGGATCGGCCGCCACCCGCTCGATCAAATCGAAAGCCGCTTCGTTCGCGCCGGAAGCGAGGCCAGCGAAGAGTCCCAAGAACAATACCACGAGGGGGACGACCGAGCGCCGCTGCATCTGGCCGATCCTACCAGCCGGGAGCGAGGGGCAAAAGCCTCGGGTCTGGATGCTCAGGGCGCTTCTCGCTGCGCGGCCTCAGCGAGGGCGCGAGCAGTCTCCACGTCGGGGAAGACCATCTTTCCGGCCAGCAGAGTCGTCGGGTCGTCGGGGGGGGTGATGAGGAGCGTGTGCAGCCCGAGCGTCGTGGGGATGGGTATGCGCAGGCGGACTCTCCCCGCGATACCCGTCGGATGGACGTCGGCGTCGATGAGCGTGGTGCTCGACGATTCGTCGAAGCCGCTGAACCAGTGCGCTGCGAGCCGGCCGTAGGCACGCATCTCGGCCGCGCTCGAGGCGTCGGGGCCCAGGACGATCTCGACCTCGTCGACCGGCCCGAAGGCGGTGGCCATGCCGCGCTGGACGAGCTCGTCGTTGATAAAGTCACGGTGGAGGTGCACCGCGATCTGCGCTGGCGTCATGATGTCCTCGAGGGCCGGTAGATGCACTTCTTGCCTCGCGATCACGCGGTCGGGCGCCTCGACGCGAGACAGGGTGGCGACGTAGTCTCCCGCCTCATCCGGGCTGTGCACGACCAGAGGGATCGCGGTCGTGCCCCCGGGAGCGAGCGCGACCGGAAGGAGCGCGCGCAGTTCCTGCTCTCGAGCGAGCCGTCCGCTCCCGTCGCGCCAGCGGATCACGAGGTCGGTGGGTTGGAGCGGTTCCGGGTGGCGAAACGTCTCCTCGCCCAGATTGGTGATGGAGAACGGGATGCTTGGTCGGGGGATCATCGCCTCCAGGGGCTCCGCCCCCGGCTCGGGCTGCAGGGCCGCAAAATCGGACGTCACTGGATGCAGGGCGCGGATGCGATAGGCATCGATTGCTTGGGTGTCCCCGATCGGTTGAAGGACCTCCATGGCCGAGGGGTCGTTCCGTAGCCCCGCGTTGAAGTCGGCCAGAACCTGCTTGCCCGCTCGCGCCCGGTGGACGAGCAGGGTTTCGAACCCGAGGGCTCCGAGTGCTTCGACGGCGGGCGGTGAAGGGAGTTGGCGCGTGAGAGCGATGACTTGTTCGTTCACCGGCGAGACGAACGAGTTGTAGCAACCGGCCAGGGGGCGCGGGTCGTAGCTGGCGAGGAGAAGAGCCTCGGCGACGTCGAGGCGCATTCTGCCGTCGGTTGGTCTCGCGAGGGGGAAGTCGATCTGCGGGGCGTGACCAACACTTCGCAGGAGGTCGATGTCCTCTTGGGGCGGGCGGGCGGTGTACGAGGTCAGTCGGAATGTCCGGCCGAAGCTGGCCTCGGCCAGCGCGGGGACGAACCGAGCGGAGAGGATCGCAAAGGCGCAGACCAGCGCTCCGGCAACGGGAAGCCACGGCGCGGGCCGGAGTCGCTCTGTGAGCACGAGTACGCCGAACCCGGCCAAGAAGGACGACGCGATCCCACTTCCGATGGCGATCGACGCGATGGCGCGGACCGCGCTCAAGCCGGGAATGACATCGCGAAAGGTGAGGAACGGCGACTCGATCGCGAGCCCCAATGCCGGGATCTCGGTGTGGCCCAGCGACGACCACGCGATGAAGAGCCCACCAATGAAGAATGCGAGACGCGGGTCTTCGCCGTGGGTGACGCGGCTGCCCCGCAGGCGGTCCAGCATCGCGATCGCCAGGAAGAAGACCACGACGAAGCCAGGAAAATAGTCTCCCTGGCCGGGTAAGAAGTCGCTGAGGTTCAGCAGGATGGACTGGCGTCCTTTGAGAAGGTCCCACGTCGCACTCGTAGCGAGATAGGGCCCGAGCACGAGCCAGGCGCCGAGGGCCACCAGCCCGAGCGAGGTGACGAGTTTGGGAAGAACCCTCAGTACATTCTCCTTGTGGCGGTACACGAGGTACAGCCCGTACACGCTCGCGAGGAGGCATGTGGAAATGAGGGGGTAGAGGCTCTCGAAGACTTCGAGGTTGAGAAAGAGGGCGAGTAGGAAGGCGTCGCGCCACTTCGCGTGGACGAACAGTCGATGCAGGAAGAGCAGTACCGCTGGTGCCCAGAGATCGCCGTGGACGTACGGGTGCGACGGGTCGATCAAGCGGCCGGGCGCGAGCGCAAAAGCCAAGCCGGCGACGAAAGCTGCCCCAGGGCTTCGGGTGAAGCGGAGCGACAGAAAGTACATCGTGATCGCCGGGATCCAGATCGTGAGAATCAGCGCGAAGTTGTACGACAAGATCGGGTCGCGGGTGAGCCCGTAGGGGAGGGTGGCGAGTAGTCCGGTGCCGAACATGTGCTCGCCGAGCGTGTGTGCTCCAGGCATCGGGTAGCACTGTCCCGCGTCGGCAAAGAGATCCCACGGTTTCGTCGCCAGAATATGGGCGTTGCGCGCAATCGTCGACACGACCATCGCCTGATCGCGATGGTCGAGGATGATCATCCTGATCTTGTCGTTGACGACGGAGGGATAGGCGAGAAGCGTCGAAGGCGCCGCCGCGATGTTTCGGAAGGCGAAGAGCGAAACGACGAGATACGCCGCGATGGCCAGCGCGGTGCATGTCCGCCGGCTGAGACCTCGTCTCATTCCTTCTCGACGACCATGAGCTGAGAGATGCCGATCACCGGCATCTTGTACGGCAGTTGCTGCATGGCGCGCGCGAGCGGGAGAGGCGTGACGTTGGGGAAGAGGAGGCCGCACCGTTCGTGCAGGCCGGTCCGTCCGCACCCAGCCTTGACGAGGCGCCGCAGGTGCCCTGGAGTGAACCGGAGCGACTCGCGCTCCTCGGGTCGGGTCAGGCCGAGGACGATGTGTCCCGGGTTGATCCGGTTGGGCTCGAAGACGATTACGCGTCTCTTCGCGACGCGCCACATCTCGGCGAGGGCCGCCACCGGGTCCGGCAGATGGTGGAGCAGTTCCCAGCAGGCAACCGCATCGAAGGTCTCGTCACGGAAGGGAAGCAGATCGGCGGAGCACCGGACGCGCCCGGCTGCTGGGTTCGTCTCGAGCATCCCGGATGCGTAGTCGCACGCCACCACGCGTACGTCGTCGGGGTAGTACATGCTCGAGAACCCGCTTCCGGCGCCGACGTCCAGCAGGTTCTCGACCCCTTGGAGTGCGCCGCGTGCCTCGAGGTGTCGGATTCGCTGCTTGGCGAACAGCTCGACCACGGGGTGGGTGTTGGTGCGGTAGAGGCCGCCTTCGTCCCAGAAGGCGTGTTGCTCGCTCATGATTGCGTATCGTCCGTCTTCGACACTTCTCCGTGCGCGGCCAGCTGCTGACGCAGAAGCGCGACCTCCTGGGCGAGGAGCTTCAGCTGTAGGCTCAATCCCGAAAGGCGGACGGCGTAGTTCAACGACACGATTAGAAGGAAGACGAGCCCAAAGAAGAACAGGGTCGAGCTCGGCGTCCAGGCGCCGACGAGCCGGGTGAGGAGGCGAACCGAGTCGAACCACACGATGGCGACCATCATGCCCGCGGCGACCATCGTCCAGATCGGCGTATACTCTTCGCGCAGCTTGCCGCGGTACACGAGCATCAGCACGGCGATCAGGAATGCACCGCACAGCAGGAGCGCCAGAATGCGGGTCGACGCGGACTCGGGCTGTAGAATCGCGAGTTGGCGCAGCGTATCGAGGTCGAGCTTCGCGGGGTCCATCGAACCTCCTCACCTCGCTCCGGGCGAAACCGGTGTTCGCCAGCTCCGGAACGTCGAGAGCAGCATCTTGTAAGGGTAGTAGATCGTCTTGAGTCCCGCGTGCATCGTCTTGCGGCCCGGAGGGCTTGGCGCCATCTCGACGGGGACCTCGTGAATCCGGAAGCCCTGGCGATCGAGCAAGAGCAGAACGTCGATGTCGGGGAAGTCCGACGGGTAGAAATCCGAACAGCAGAACTCGAAGGCCTTGCGCGAGAGCGCTTGCAATCCCGAGGTCGGGTCGGCGATGTGCGGGCCGCCGAAGAATGCCAGCACGCGCTGGAAAAAGACCCTTCCGGCGGAGCGCGCGGACCCCATCTCGTAGCCCGATTCCCGTACGAACCGTGACCCGATGACGATGTCGAACTCGTCGGCGCGGATGGGCTCGAGCAGGTCCGGCACGTAGGCGGGGTCGTGCTGGCCGTCGGCGTCCATTTGCACGAGTTCGGCGTAGCCGTGGCGAACCGCGAACTTGTAGCCCGTCTGAATGGCTGCTCCGTAGCCGAGGTTGAACGGATGCGAAACGACCAGGGCTCCGTGTTTCGTGGCCAGCTCGGCGGTCTGGTCTCGGGACCCGTCGTCGATCACCAGGACGTCGATGTCGATCCCGGTCGCTCGGACGCCGTCGATCACTCGTCCAATCGAAGCCTCCTCGTTGAGTGCGGGAATGATGAGGAGACTACGGCTCTCTTTGAAATGGGGGTGCATTGAAGTGGGCTGGTCCAGATGGTCAGGGTAGGGGGGCGCAGGCGACGTCGGGCGCCGCTCGGCGTGGTGGATTCGCTAATGCTGACACGACGGCTCGCCTGTTTGCAATGGTGCGTGACGCGCCCGGCGCTCGTGGCCGGCGCCAGGGGTGGCCGAACAACCTCTTTTCCTCCTCATCGCGGCCCCGGTGCTGGTCGTTGTCTCGCCGCGGGGGCCTCTCCTGACGGCGGACCGTGTCGCGCAGGGACTGAAACGGGGCGACTGGGGCCGGTCCCTCGCCGGGCCCGGACGCCGAGCCGCTCGCGGGCAATCGGCGTACCGCGGCATCGCGACGACCTCGAGCGTGGCGGCGCGACTCTCCTCGCTGGGTGCGCGGAAGCCCTTGGAGCCGCCTATGGCGGACTCCTGGTGCGACCCAACCGGATCGCATCGTCAGGCGTGTGCGGCCCGCTGCCGCGAAGGCGTCGCCGCGCTCGCGCCTTCGGACCGCGCCGGGCTCGAGCCTCGGCGGGCTACGCACCGTCTGAGCAGAACACCTCGTAGATCGTGTCGCGGCCCCGTGTCGTGGATCGGCGGATCGGGAGCGTGTGCTCGGCCCGCGCCCAAGCCTCGTCGCTTCCCGCCGGGAGGAGGCCATGGTGCACGACGATCCAGCGGACGCCCGTTCCCGCACAGAGGTCGGCAAGGGCTCGCTGGTCGGGGAGGCGCTGCGCGAGCGTCATCGTGGGGATATGGCTCGGTGGTGGGTGTCCGGAGTAGCCGTTGAGCAACGGGAACCAGTGCAGGGTGGACCCGACCATCGCTCGCCCGGTCGAGAGCAGCCCGCGCCCGTCGAGGGCCGAGGTCTGTGCGGGTAGATCGAGTACTGGGCCCGGGGCGGCGTTGAGGGCAAGCCATTGGTGGCTTCCGACAAAGATCCCGGCGAGGGGATTGGCCGAGAGAGGGAGTGGCCAGCGGTCTGCGCGCAGCGGAACGAGCGCGACGGCGGCTACGATGGTCGCGACCTGCGCGGCACGTCGCCCCGATGCGTGCCACCGCTCGGTGCAAAGCGCGATGAGCGTGGCGGCACCGAGGCCGCCGAGGGCCGCCAGGGCGAGCTCCGTCAAATAGAGGAAGCGGCTCGGCGCGCGCATGCCCGAGAAGCCCGGGACGACCGCCATCAGCATCTCGTAGACGCTCGGTATACCGCTGCCGGGGATCGTTGCGTGCGTTCCGAGCGCGAGGACGAAGCCGATGGTACCGATCGACAGGAGGCAGGCTCGCGTGCCGGTGGGAGCACTCTTGGAGAGTCCGCCCGCGACCGCCAGCGCGACGCCGAGAATCGTGAGCTCTCTCCAGAGCCGCCCGACGAGCACCGTCGCGGTGCTCGACGTCCGCGTTACGAGCTCGAGGGCCTCCTGCTCGTCGGGAAGAATCCCGGCGGTCTGTACCCGAAGATACGGTCCGGCCACGAGGCCGAGGGGCAGTGCGGCGAGCGCGAGCGTAGCGAGTGGGACGACGCCGCTACGACCATTGCGCCGGGCGTGCGCCACGAGAAAGGGGGTTGCGGCAGCACAGAGCGCGCCGAGTCCGAAGGCGACGTATACGCCGGAGAGCGCTTGGAGCGCGGCCGTGATCCATCGGGCGATGACGGTGCCGGTCCGCGGCGCCTCCGCGACGCGCCACGCGAGGAGGAGGACGAGCGGATAGAAGTGGAGCGCCGAAGTGTGAAGTCTCAAGAAGTCGAGCGGCACTTCGCCGCCCAGCGCGAAGAGGGCGCCCGCGAGGAATCCGGCGGTCGCACGTCCCGACCACGCTCGAACGAGTAGGTACGTGGAGAAGGCCGCCACCCAGACCACCGCGAGCGTCGTGAGATTGTAGGTCAGTACGGCGTTGCCCGTCGCCCAGAAGACCGGGCCGCTCAGGGGGAGCAACCCCAAGAGGTGCTCCGACGACGCGAGCGCGTCCGGTGCGGGGTGGAATATGTTGGCCTGGAAGATCTCGAACGGCTTCGCGATCACGGCGTGGGCGGCCCACGCGAGAATCCACATGAGCAGATCGAGGTCACTGCGTGTCCAGATCGTGCCGGATTCGGAAAACGCCAAGGGGTCGACCACCGCGGTCGCCGGTTGGGTGAGCAGTGGCCACGAGAGGTACGTGACCAACACTGCGTAGCCGAGCGCCGCGAGTGCGGCCTCAAACCGCGCGGTGGTCGGCCCGGCGGGCGGTGGGGCGCTCACTCCGGCGCTCCGTCGAATCGGTCGGCCAGCTTGCGCGCGATGATGGCGTGCCCCTCGGCGTTGGGATGCATGATGTCGATGAACAGGGATTCTTCACCAGCTTCGGCCTCGAAGCTGGGTGCGAGGTCGAGGCAGTTCAGGCGTTCCTGTTGGCAGACCGTCTCCAGACGCTGCTGCGGGATCATGTTGGGGTTCGCGACCGCGATCTGATCGCCGTCGGGAATGATGGCGATCAGTAGCGGAATTCCGCGCGCGGCCGCCTCGTCGCGTAGCCCGCCGAGCGCCGCGACCATGCGCTCCCACCGTTCGTCGGTCGGCTCGCCGTAGTAGCGCTTGCGGAGGATCGACACGAAGCGATCGAACTTGCGGAAATGCTGGCCGGTATCGTCGGGAGCGCTCGGGCCATCTCCGGTCGGCGCTTCGGGGGGCGCCGACAGTCCCTGCATGCCCATTTTCGCGAGCCACCGAAGGAGGACGTAGAAGTCGGACAGGTTGGCAAGAGACCAGGTCGAAACGCGCTGGTTTCGGTCGGTCGTGAGGACACCGCTCGGGCCCATGACGGGGCCGTAGTCGTAATCGTTCAGATTGAAGGCGACGACGATGGCTTCGGGGTTCTGGGTGAGTCCGTGTTCGCGAAGCCAGGCGAGTTGGTTGCGCGTGTTGTAGCCTTCGACTCCGCCGTTGAGCACGCGGTGAGACCTACCGGTGCGCTCGTCGAGGACTCTTTCCAGTTGCGCCCCAAGGGTGGCCTCGAACGGCAGGCGGTAGCCGAATGCGACCGAGTCGCCCAGGACGAGAATTCGCCGTGCATCTGGCGGGTAGGTGCGCGGCTCATTGGCAACCCGCATCCGGTTCTCGTCGATCACGACGCGGCGGCCTCGCGCCTTTGTGTCGAGCGACCGCTGCAGGACGTACGGCAGCTCTTCGGATTCCGTTGCGGCGTAGAGTTGGCGTGGGAATCCGTTGAGGCGGTCTACGAGGTTTAGGGATCGCGCCAGCAACTCCCCCAGGCCCGCGAAGATCACGAAGCCGAGGGTGAGGCCCGCGAAAACCTGGCTGCTGCGTCGAAGCCAGCTCGTTGGGGGCGAAGACGAGGGCATCGCGGCGGCGCGTCCCGTGCTTAGGCGGAGGCGACGACGAGGATCTCGCCGGTCGAGATCGGCAGCGCCCGCGAACGCAGCGTTGCGGGCACGAGGCCCGAGACGGCTGACACGGCCCGGTACAGCCACGGGTTGAAGGTCGCCAGTTGGCTTGTCACGTAGTCGATCGTCATCACCTTGGGCGCGTTCGCGATCGCGATGGGGTAGAAGCCGTGGCTCTCCATCATCTTGGTTGCCGTTGCGCGATCGAAGTACGTGATGTGGAGTGGCGGGCTGTAGTAGTACCAGTGACGGCCCATCAGCCGGGCGTGGATGCTCTTGATGTCGGGGACCGTCAGCGCGATCCGACCTCTGGGCGCGAGCCAGCCGTGGATGCGGTCGAGGAAGGCACCGGGGTCGACCACGTGCTCGAGTACGTCGAATCCCGTGATGTACGCGTAACGGCGCTCTGGTTCGAAGCTCTCGGCTGCGGCGTGAAACGCATTGAGGCCCCTTCCGCGGGCCGTCTCGACGGCGGAGGCGGAGACGTCGAGACCGTCGATGTCGATGCCTCGTCGTGACGCCGCATCGAGGAAAGCGCCGGTCGAACATCCGACGTCGAGCCACGGGCCTTCGGAGGCGTGAGGCGCGACGATGTCGAGGCGCGCCTCGGCGTGCGCGAGGCGGATCTGATGCGCGTCGGCGAAGGTGCGGTAGGCGCCGTCGTCATAGGAGCTCTCGTAGACCTGGGCGAGGGTCTTCTCGTCGGGCACCGGCTCGAGGCGCACGAGCGAGCATTCCCCGCAGCGCAGGAAGTCGTACCCCTGCTTCTCGAAGACCTTCGTGCGGCGGTGGCTGCCACATAGGATGCATGGGGGGGCGTCGCCCGGCCCAGCGGGGTCCGACGGAGGATCGAGGAAGGGATTGCTCACAGAACGCTGAATCTCGCCTCTTCGCGCCGGTTCGGCAAGGCCGCGGTCGAACGACCGTGTCGGGCCGCCCGGGGCCCGGGGAGCCGATGATTCCAAAAACCAGGCTTCAGCCGTTACAACTCCGCCATGGGCCGGCTCATTGGCTATCTGCGCCACTATCGGGCTCGCTTCATCGCTGGATGCCTGTGCTTGGTGGTCACGGCCTCTCTCGCGATGAGCGTGCCCCTGGTGCTGAAGTGTGGGGTCGACCACCTGGCCGACGAGCTGGCGCGCAGCGGCGCGTCGGTCCAGGGCGCCCCGGCGACCTCCCGGGTCGCCGGGCTCGCCGGCAACGAGCCCTGCCTTCCGGGGGTGACGGGGGCCGACGTCTCCACGTACGCCCTGCTCATCGTCGCCATCGCCCTCGTCCAGGCCTTCGCTCGGGCGTGCTCGCGCTTTCTGATCTTCAATGTCGCCCGCGACGTCGAGTACGACCTGAGAAACGACCTCTTCGCGCACTTGGAGAGCCTTCCGCTGGATTTCTACCACCGGCAGACCACCGGTGATCTGATGTCGAGGCTGGTGAACGACATCGGGGCGGTGCGCCTCATGTTGGGGCCGGCGGTGCTGAACCTCCTCAACACCCCGATCTACTACGCGTACGGCGTCTCCATCATGGCCGCGATCGACCCAGCGCTCACGCTGGCTGCCCTCGCACCCTATCCCCTGGTGATCCTGGTGATGCGCCACAACGGACGCCGTTTGATGGAGGGGACGCTTCGCGTGCAGGAAGGCCTCGCGGAGATGAGCTCGACCATCCAGGAGAACGTCAGCGGCATTCACGTCGTGAAGTCGTACGCTCTCGAGGACGTGGAGGCCGAGCGTTTCGAGAAGCAGAATCGTCGCCTGCGTGAAGCTAGCCTGAAACTGGCGAAGGTGCGCGCAATCATCGGACCGACGATGCGCGTGGTGAGCGCGCTCGGTATCCTGGTCGTTCTCTGGATGGGGGGGACTCGGGTCGCCGAGGGCCGACTGACGATGGGCGACCTCGTCGCCTTCATCGGCTACCTGAACGCGCTCGCCTGGCCGACGATGGCGCTCGGGTGGATGTTCGCCATGGTTCAGCGCGGCCGAGCTGGGATGCAGCGTCTGCAGGCCGTGTTCGCCGAAGAGCCGTCGATTGCCGACCCACCGCGCGCTTCTGGCGAGCGCGGGCCGAAGATCGACAACGGCGAAATCGAGCTCCGTGGGGTGTCGTTCGCGTATCCGGACGCGCCCGACGCGCCCGTGCTTCGCGACATCGATGTCAACATCCCGGCCGGGGCAACGGTCGCTCTGGTCGGACGGGCCGGCTCCGGCAAGACCTCGCTGCTCCGCCTGCTGCCCCGGCTCTTCGACGCGACCTCCGGCGAGGTTCGGATTGCCGGCCGAGACGTGCGCGAGTACGACCTGCTGGAGCTTCGGCGTGCCATCAGCATGGTGCCCCAGGAGCCGTTTTTGTTCTCTACGTCGATCCGAGCGAACATCGCATTCGGCATTCCGGCGCTGGGGACGGACGGTAAGGAGGGGGAGCGAAGGATCCACGAAGCGGCCGAGTGGGCCGCCGTCGCGCAGGATCTCGAGAGCTTCCCCCGACACTATGAGACGATGGTGGGAGAGCGCGGGATCACGCTCTCGGGCGGGCAGAAGCAGCGCGTGACGCTCGCGCGCGCTCTGTTGGTCGATTCGCCGATCCTTGTGCTCGACGACTCGCTGTCGAGCGTCGATACGCACACCGAAGAGCGCATCCTCGAGGCACTCGAGCAGCGGCGGCGTGGACGCACGTGCTTGATCGTGGCGCACCGGCTGTCGACCGTCCAAGATGCGGATCTGATCCTCGTGCTCGACAAGGGTCGCATCATCGCGCGCGGTGATCATGCGACTCTGGTCGCCGAGGGAGGGCTTTACGCCGACCTGTTCCGTCGCCAACGATTGACCGAAGAGCTGGAGGCGATTTGAGCGAGCCGCGCAAAGACGGAGGTGCGGACGCCGCCGAGGTGGCGGGGATTCACGCCGAGGCGGAGCTGGAGCGTGCCTACGATGCCGACCTCCTGCTGCGTCTGTGGCACTACGTTCGCCCCTACCGGGTGATCTTCTGGGCTCTCCTCGCCGTGCTGCCCGTGGCGTCGGCGTTGATGCTGCTGCAGCCCTATCTGCTGAAGATCGGGATCGATCGGTACGTGGAGACGGGCGATGTCGCAGGGCTCAGTTCCGTAGCGGTCGTCTTCTTCCTGGCGGTGCTCGGTGAGTTCGCCGCGCTATACCTTCAGTACTACCTCACGATGTCGGTCGCGCAGCGGAGCCTGGCCGACCTGCGGCGAGATCTCTTCGCCCACATGGAGCGGCTGCCGCAGGCGTTCTTCGACAAGAACCCGGTGGGTCGTCTGGTGACGCGCGTCACCACCGACGTCGACGTGCTGAACGAAGCGTTCGCGACGGGCGCGATGACGATCTTCATGGATCTCCTCACGCTATCGGGCATCGTGGCTTTGCTGCTGTGGCTGGATTGGCGCATGGCGTTGGCCACGTTGACCGTGGTTCCGATCTTGCTGCTCGCGATCAACTTCTTTCGCAAGCGAGCCCGCGTGACCTACCGGACAATTCGCGAACGTATCGCACGCATCAACAGCTTCCTCCAGGAGTCGATCTCGGGGATGTCGATCATCCAGCTCTTCGCGCATGAGCGGGAGAGCTACGCAGAGTTCGGTACCCACAACGGCTCACACCGCGACGCCAATCACCTCGCGAACATCTACGAGGCGTCTCTGTTCTCGATCGTCGAGGCGGCGAGCTCGATCTCGATGGCCATCGTCGTTTGGTACGGCTCGGGACAGATCCTTGCCGGTGTAATCGCCTTCGGGTCTCTGGTCGCGTTCATCGAATACATGCAGAAGTTCTTCATTCCGATCCGAGACTTCTCGGCGAAGTACGCGGTCCTGCAATCCGCGATGACGGCGGCCGAGCGGATCTTCCAGCTTCTCGACACCGAGGCCGAGCCTGGAACCCAGAGCACCGCGCCGGTCTCAGCCGATGAGGCCGAGCGAGGCGCGGTGGTCTTCGAGGACGTCTGGTTCGCCTACAAGCGCGAGGAGTGGGTGCTTCGCGACGTGAGTCTCTCCGTGCGGCCCGGCGAGACGGTCGCCATCGTCGGGGCGACGGGATCTGGCAAGACGACGCTCACGAAGTTGCTCGGCCGGAGCTTCGAAGTCGGCCGCGGGGCCGTCCGGGTGTCCGGGCGTGACGTACGCGAGTGGAATGTTCGAGAGTTGCGACGCGAGGTTGGCATCGTTCTTCAGGATGCCTTTCTCTTCGCGGGGAGTGTCGCCAGCAACGTCGGTCTGGGCCGCGACGGGGTGACGGAGGAGGATCTCTGGCGGACGATTCGGGCCGCAAACCTCGGGGGCTTCGTCGAATCCCTGCCGCGCGGGATGCAGGAGCCGATTCGCGAGCGGGGCAACAATCTCTCGGCCGGTCAACGTCAACTGCTCGCGATGGCGCGGGCGCTCGCGTACGATCCGCGCATCCTCGTCCTGGACGAGGCCACCTCCAGTGTCGACACGGAGACCGAGCAGAAAATTCAGGAAGCCCTCGAGCGCCTACTCAAGGGGCGTACGGCGATCGTGATCGCCCACCGTCTGTCCACGGTGGAGAGGGCTGACCGTATCGTCGTGTTGCACAAGGGCGAGGTCCGGGAGGTCGGTACGCACGCCGAGTTGATCGAGCGTGGTGAGATCTACGCACGGCTGTACGAGCTCCAGTACTCGGGCGCCCGCAGCCGCGGTGCGGAGAACCCGGCGGGTGATGTCTCGGCGTGAGGGGCGGCGGCAGCCGTCGCGGGGCTCTCTGGCCGCGGTTCTCCTCCCCCTCATCCTGTCGGCCGTCGGGTGTGGCGGGTGTTCGCCCTCCTACGTCCTGCGCGCCGCGTACGAAGAGACGCGGATTCTGTGGAGTCGGGAGCCGATCGAGGACATTCTCGCGGGAGATCAGGTCTCCGATGAGGTGCGCGCGAAGCTCGAGCTGGTCTCAGAAGCGCGTCGCTTCGCCCAGGAGGACCTCGGAATGGCGGTCGGCGGCGCGTATGGGTCGTTCGCCGAGGTGCCGCCGGGGGCCTTGTTGTGGGTGGTGTCGGCGTCCGATCGGCTCCGCTTGAAGTCGTACACCTGGTGGTTCCCCATCGTCGGTGACGTTGCGTACAAAGGCTTCTTCCACCGCGAGGACGCCGATGCGGAGGCGGCGGAGCTAAAGGAGCAGGGGTACGACACCTACGTTCGGGAGTCGTCGGCGTTCAGTACGCTGGGCTGGTTCGATGATCCTGTTCTCTCGACGTGGCTCGAGGGAGAGCCGGTCGCACTCGTTCGGCTGGTGATCCACGAACTCCTCCACCGTACGACATACCTCTCCGGCCAGACGACCTTCAACGAGTCGTTCGCGACCTTCATCGGCAGCACCGGATCGGCTGCCTTCTTCGCGGTCCGCGACGGCGATGAGTCCGAACCGGCCAAGGAGGCGAGGGCGGCATGGCAGAGCCAGATCGCCCGCTCCGAACGTTGGGGAAAGTCGATCGAGCGCCTGCGTGCCCTTTATCGCGACGTCGCGTCGGGCGATCGAACGAGCGAGGACGGGTTGCGGGAGCGCGTCGTGATCTTCGAGGAGTTCGGATCGTCGAAGGAGATGAACAACGCCGTCATTCTCGCGCACTACGCGTACTCGTCGCACCTGCGGCAGTTCCAGTGCGTTCTCGACGAAGAGCAGGGCGACGTGGCGGCTGCCCTGGCGCGAGTTCGCACCGCGACGGAGGCCGCCCCCGACGAGCCCTTCGCCGCCCTCGGTTCGTGCGCGGCCGAGACCGGGCCGGGCGCCTGAACGTCGCCGATGTGGGGGGTCTTGCAGTGATGGCGGGAGTGCCGACATTCGCGGTCGATCGCTCGCTCGGCCGGCTGGCGATCTGGCTGCGGCGCCTTGGCTTCGACACGGTGTCTCGCGCGGACCTCGACCGCCACCGCCTCGAGACCCTTGCGGCGCGAGAGGGGCGGGTGCTGGTCACGCGAACGCAGTCGGGGCAGCGGACGCCGGCGCGCGTCGAGACGTTGTTCCTGCGGGCAGACCGGTTTCGTGACCAACTCCGCGAGATCGACGACCGCCATCCCCTTGGCGGGTGGCAGGACCGTGGCGCGCGTTGTTTGGCGTGCAATGCCGCGGCGCCCGGCGGCGCCCGGCGGCGCGAACGGTGTCGTCGGTGCCGCACCTCCCGCCCGAGCCGAGATCACGACGCGCGAATGGAGAGGGAGCTCCGGGCTCTTTCGCTCCGCGCCTCGGACGCGCTATGACTCGACTCGAGATGTCTGAGACGGCAGTTCATACCGGGCGGGAATCCGTGAGCCGGCTGTCGGACGCGGCGAGCGTGCCCGTCGGGCCGTGCTCGCACTGCGAGCACGAGGTCCTCGCGTACGTGCTTCCGGACGTTCGGGAACGTTTTGGGTGCGTGCACTGCGATCGTCCACTGCGCCACGTCGATTGGGTCGACGAGCAGGCGCTCGCGGAGATGGGTTACGACGCTTGGGACCCCCTCGCCGGAGGTTGCGCGACGGGCTGTGCGAGCGGGGGCTGCGGCGCCCGACGGTGACACAGTTGGGTCGCTCTGGATGGAGCCGGCAAAGTCCGGCCACCCGATGCGTACGAGCTGCCTCGTCAACAACTACAACTACGCGCTCTACGTCGTTGAGGCGGTCCGGAGCGCCCTCGACCAGACGCATCTCTTCGATGAGATCATCGTCGTGGACGACGGCTCCACCGACGATTCCGTAGCCAAGCTTCGAGCCGAGTTCGGCGGTGAATCGCGTGTGGTCGTCGTCGAAAAAGAGAACGCGGGACAGCTCTCCTGCTTCAACTGCGGATTCGCGGCGTCGACGGGAGACCTCGTTTGCTTCCTGGATGCCGACGATGTGTACGACCCGGCGTACCTGGCGACGCTTCGCGAGATGTACCACGCTCGGCCGGAGTGCCACGCAGTGGTCTCGGCCTACCGCACGTTCGGGCGCGAGGAGCGTCGCGTCCGGCGCTCCTCCGAGGACCGCGATCTGGGGTACTCGGCGGTTCTGGCTCTGACGCGGAGTTTGACCAAGCTCTGGGTTTCTCCGACGTCGACGCTGTCCATGCGACGTTCCGTGCTCGAGCGTTTCTTGCCGTTGGCACGCCTCGAGGACTGGCGCACCCGGGCAGACGATTGTCTGCTGTTCGGCACGGCGCTGGCGGGGGCGAGAAAGCACTACTCGGCGGCGCCGCTCGTCGGCTATCGCATCCACCGCGACAATCATTGGTACGGTCGGGAGTTCAACGCCGCCTACGAGGCCGAGCGAGAGGCGGCGCTGGGCCGATTGCTCGTCGATCTGCAGGCGCGCCTGGGTCTCGCCGGCCTCGCCGGGCGCGCGCACGAGGAGTTCGCCCAGATCGCCAAGCCGGATCTGCGTCAATTGCGCCACTACGGGCGCATCGCGGCCCGGGCCCCAGTGTCGCTCGGGGCGAGAGCCGGCATGGTGGGAGCGATGGTTCGGCATCTCATGGGTGTCTGACCCAGGATTTCCTTGCCTGAAGGCACTCTGTTGCTATTTCGGTGGGGCAGGTTGCTCCGAGGAGTCTGCAGGGGCTGATTTTCACACCTTCAGCGTTCTCGTGCCGATGACCGTTCCTTCAGAAGAGACCGCACGCAGGCCGCCAGCCGCCGGCCGCCAGGCCGGTCTCGACCGGTCCGAAGACAGTGGCTGGGTCGCGGGGCGGATCGCGCGGGACTGGTGGCGTCCGCTCATTCTGGCGCTGTTGTGTGTGCAGCTGCCGCTGGTGGTGTTGAGTCGCTTCGAGCTGCCGTTCGACATCTCGTTCGGCTACCGGAGCTTCTCTCGCAACATCGCGGTGCTCATGGTGCTGGGCGTCTGGTTCGGCGCGCGTGGAATGCCCCGGCCGCGTTCCACGCTCACGGTGCCCATGATGGTCTTCTTCGCCGCTATCTGGCTCTCGGTGGCGGTCGCGGGGGGGCGGTGGGCAGACGTGCGAATCTTCGGGTTCAGCGTAGGGCTCTTCTTCGGGGCGCGCTCCCTGTCGGCCTCGGCCTACGGGCGGCGTTGGCTGTTCCACTGGCTGGGCGTTCTGGTCGTATTCACCGTCGCGGTCGAGATCTACCGCAATCCAGCGATCCTCCAGTTCCGGGAGGTGCTGCGGAACACGATGGTGACGGCGCACCCGAACACGCTCGGGGGCTTTTTCGCGCTGCTGGCGCCGATCTTCATCGGCACGCTCGACGACAAGAGCGCCCGCAAGATGGCTCCCCTCTACGTGACGTGTGCCTTCCTGGGGGCCTTCATGACCTTCTCGCGCCTCTCGATCGTGGGGCTGTTCGTCGGCAGTGCGACCGTCTTGCTCGCAAGCTGGCTTCGTCGGCACCCGGTTCGCGTGGCGCTGCTGGGTGTCGGGGCGGCTGCCGTGGTCGTTGGCGTCATCTTGTACTTGTCCTCCGGGCGCGCCGAGGCCGACTGGCAGCGGTTGCGAATCATCCACGCATCGCTGACCCTGTTCGCAGAGAACTGGATGTTCGGCGTCGGTTGGGGCGTCGAGAATCTCGAGGTGGTGTTCCCGACCCGCTACGAAGAGCTCTTCGGTACTCGGCTCTGGTTGTACCACTCGCACAACATGTACGTGGACGTGTTGGTGGGCGCAGGGCTCGTCGGGGCGGTGTGCGCGGCGTGGCTGTTCTCGAGACTGATCGGCGTGGGGTGGATCGCGTTGCGCGCTTCACAATCCGACCCTCGCATCCGTCGCGTCGGCAGCGGCTTCGCGGCCACGGTGGTCGTCTTCCTGTGGCTCGGAGTCGGCGACATGCCGCTCTACCATGAGCGACTGCTCTTCCCTCTCGCGATTGCCTGGGGCCTGATGGACGGCTGGGCGAACTGGGCTCAGACCCGGCCGAGTTGACGGAGCGCTTCGTACAGAACGACGGATACGGCATTCGCCAGGTTCAAGCTGCGCACGCCCTCCCCGGGCATCGGGATGCAGTGCAGCGGCGCGAGTTCGGCGCGGACGTCATCCGGCAAGCCGCTGCTCTCGCCTCCGAAGACCAGGACGTCGTCTTCGCGGAAGGCGATCTGGGTGTACGACGAGGCACCGTGGGCGCTGAACGCGAACCGACGTGCCCGCGGAATCGTCTTCGCGAATTCCGGCCACGTTGCGTGGACGTGAAGGTCGACGAATGGCCAGTAATCGAGGCCGGCCCGTTTCAAGTACCGATCTTCGAGCGAGAAGCCGAGACGGCCGACGAGATGCAGGGGAGTCCCGGTCGCGGCACACAGGCGCGCAACCGAGCCGGTGTTCTGCGGGATCTCGGGTTCGACGAGGGCGATGCGCATGGCTTCAGTCGGAGGGGACGCTCCGGAGCTCGGCCTGTTCGCCGCCCGGGAGTGGAAGAACGAAGCCGCCCTGGCCTTCACGGGCATGGCTCAGCAGCTCGGCCTGCGCGGGTCGCAGGAATCGCGCACGGTACGCGCCCTCTTTCACGTCGCAGTACAGCACGTCGTCGACGCCCACGCGAAGCGTGCCGGCGGGCAGCGGCTCCGTCGTGCCATCGTTCAGTTCGATCGAGAAGCCGGCGGTCGGTGAGCCGTCGACACGGCGCACGACGAAGGGGGTGTCGTCGACCACGATGCGGGCGCGCTCGTCGCCGATGACGAGCCACCAGGCTCCGTCGTCGCCAAGCGTGACGCTCTGGGAAAAGAGCCGGGCGATCCTCGGGTTCACGATCTCTTCGTCGTCAGAATACCAACGCCCATCGCGACCGAAGCGGATCGTATTGGACTCGATCGCCCAGAAGCCTGCTCGTGCCATGGGTCGATAATGCACCCGAGCGCGTCCGCCGCAAAATCGGGTCGCCGGGACGGCTCTTTCGAGTCGGCTCTCCTTCCGATAGGCTGCGGCTCGTACCGATGGTTCCCGTTCTGCTTCAACTCGGGCCGATCGCGCTTTACAGCTTTGGCGCGATGCTGGCTCTCGGCTTTCTCGCGGGCGGTGCCGTGCTCGGCAACCAGCTCGAGGCGCGGGGGCTCGATCGTCGCCATGCCGCGTCGATCGTATGGTGGGCGGCCATCGGCGGGATCGTCGGATCGCGCATTCTATCCGCGGCCAACGATTGGGGGCAGTTTCTGCAGTCCCCGATCGACTTCATCGTATCCGGCGCCGGCTTTGTTTGGTACGGCGGGTTGATCGGCGGAACGCTGTCCGTGACGGCGTACGTGCTTCTCCGAAGCCTCCCGTGGTTGGCCGTCGGAGACTGCGTCATGGTCGGCCTCGTCCTCGGTCAGGCGATCGGGCGGGTTGGATGTCAGCTCTCGGGAGATGGAGACTGGGGCCAGGTCTCCGACCTGCCGTGGGCGATGGCCTACACCCGAGCCATCTTCGGCTGGAACTACCCCGAGGGAGTTCTGGTCCAGCCCGCGCCCGTGTACGAGAGTCTGATGTACTCGGGCATCTTCGTTCTGCTCCTGCAGATCTCGCGTGACCCGGCGCGACAGCAAACCGGCACGCTGTTCTTCGCGTACCTTCTCCTGACCGGTCTGGCGCGCTTTGCGGTGGAATTCATACGTATCGAGCCACGGTTTTGGCTCGATCTGACGGAAGCGCAGTGGATCGGCATCGGGAGCATGGCGGCCGGGGCGATCGGGCTCTTGTGGGTGAGACGGCCGGCTGCGCTTGCGCCGGCCGCGACGGCGCTCCTCGCGGTTTGCGTGCTGGGCTGTACGGGGCCGAAGACCGCTCCCGACTTCGTCGTGCAGGATCTCAAGGGGCAGGCCGCGCGGCTGTCGCAGCACCGCGGCAAGGTGGTCTTCCTGAACCTGTGGACGACGTGGTGTCCGCCGTGCCGCGAAGAGATGCCGGCCATGCAGCGTCTTGCGAAGAAGCTCGAGGGCGAGGGCTTCGTCATGCTCGCTCTCAGCGAGGACGATGAAGCGACGAAGGTGAAGGCGTTCGTCGACGAGATGAACATCGAGTTCCCGGTGCTGATCGACCCGACGGGGGCCGTTGGCCGCCAGTACGGCATTACCGGCTATCCGGAGACGTTCATCATCAACCGCGAGGGCAAGCAGGTCGCGCGCTACATCGGCCCGCGCGACTGGAGCGACCCACAGGTCGAGCGCGATCTTCGCACGCTCATCGACGAGGGGCGTTGGGATCGCGGGCCCGACGGGAACTGACGCGCCGGCGACTGCCGGCTTGACCTAGCCCGGCCCGGCCGGTCGACTCGTCAGTGGGGAGGCGGGGGTTTTGTGGTCGAAGGGGCGGAGGAGTTTGCTTCCGGGCGGCGTCGGACGCTATGAGCGCGCAGCCTCGCGAGAGGTTTCGAGCTACCGATGGTTCGCTTCTTTCACGTGGCACGCGCGTACGGCGCGAGGGAGGTTCTCTCCGACGTCACTCTTTCGCTCGGCGGGGAGATCGCGGTGATTGCCGGGGCTGCTGGAGCTGGAAAATCCGTGCTGCTGCGCCTGCTGTGCGGTCTGGAGCCCCCCACCCGCGGCTGGATCACCGTCGATGGCTTGCCCCTGGCCGCGACGGCGGCCGATGTTCTCGCGGCGCATCGGCGTCGACTGGCGGTCGTGCCGCAGAATCCATTGCTCATCGGGGACCGAACCGCCATTCACAACGTTTCGCTGGCGCTCGAAGTGCAGGGCGTTCCGCGCGGGGAAGCGCAGGAGCGCGCCGGCGAGGTGCTCGTTCAATTCGGTTGTGAGGAGATGGCCGATTGCCTCGCGTCCACCCTGTCGTCCGGGCAGCGTCGCCTCGTCAGTTTCGCCCGCGCGCTCGCCCGCGAGGACGCGAAGCTCGTGATCGCCGACGAGCCAACGGCGGGTCTCGATCCGGCCGCGCAGGCCCTCGTGGGCAGGCTCCTTCGCGAGCGGGCCGCGAGCGGCGCGACGGTGATCCTCGCGAGCCAGCAGTCGGGGCTCCCCGGTCTCGGAGACGCCCGGGTGCTGTTTCTCGATGGTGGCCGCGTGGCGTGGGATTCTCAGGGCGAGCGCGCCTCGGAGGCCTCGTGAGGGAGCCGTCTTGAAGTTGGAATGGCGTGCACTCCCGCTGCATCGACTGCGCTCGTCGCTGGCGCTGCTGTTCGCGATCACCTTCCTCGCGGCGGGCGCGATGAGTCTTGGAGCCGGCATGCTCGCGGACGCGCAGCTCGATCTTGGGAAGATCCCGGCTGGCGCGGAATACTACGTCGTGGCGCGCGCGGTCGACGGAGATGCGGTCGGCCAGGCCATCGCCGTCGTTGCCGGAGCCGAGGTTCGGGCGCAGTTGCGAGCGGGAGAGATCCTCGCCAGGGCAGGCACACGAGACGTCGGCCCGGATCATTTGGTCGTACTGGAGGTTCACGTTTCCGACCGCGGCGATGTGAGCCCGAATCTTCGTGCGCTCGACGGCGTCGTCGACGTGATCGATTTGAACGCGTCGGCGCGGGCCGAGTTCACACGATCGCGGGTGGTGCGTGGCGCCGTGGCAGGTGCCGGGCTCCTGTTGCTTGGTTGCGTCGTGTTCGTGTGGGCCGTGGTCGCATGCGCGCACGCCGCAGGACGCGAGTGCCAGGACACGATCGGAGTCCGCGTCCTTCTCGGCGTCGAGGCCGAAGGCCTGTGGGGGCCTCTCGGTCTCGCGGTCGGTGGCGTTGCCCTGGCCGGCGGTCTGGCGTCGTTCGCGGTTACGGCGTTCGTGGTCCGTGCGGGCATCCGAGCGGCGACGCTCCCGGTGTGGTGGGAGTTGGCGGGCCTGTCGGCGCTTTTCCTCGGAACGCTGGGCCTCGCCTTCGGCTCGGCGCGGCGAGCCGTTGCGCGGGCGGCTCGAGCCACGGTGCTGGCGGGGCTCGTCGTCGCACTGGTCGGCGTTCCCGTCGGCCATGCGACCGGGGCCCCACCTCCGCGCGGTCCGCAGCACGGCCCCGTTCGAGACGCGGACATCCTGCGCGCTCTCTCTCGGGATCTGGCCGTGTGTCGACGCGCTGTGCACGTCGCGCGCAAAGGAATCGCGGCCACCGAGCTCCACGGCGTCGTTGCCGCCGCGAACGCCGACGAGGCACTCCTGCGGCTTGCCGCGGCCAAGCGCGCGCAGGACGTGGCGGCGCTCGGCGAGGGGGAGGAGCGCTGCTCGGCGCTGGTTGCGGAACGCCAGCGGCTGCGCGGGGTGCTGCGGTCGACCCGGCTGCTCGGACCCCCGATCAAGCCCAGGCAGAGTCCGGTACAGGGCGATGTCGCCGTTCGCTACGGGCAGGCGGGCCGGCAGCCGGGTACCGCGGGCTATCGCAATGGCATTGCGCTGCGGACCCGCGGTGGCGAGTCGGTACGGGCCACTGCGCCGGGCCGGGTGGCGTATTCGGGCGAGCTCCCGGGCTCGGGGTCGGTCGTCGTCATCGATCATGGGCGTAGGACCTACAGCGTCTATGCGAAGATCGGCTCGTCTATCGTCGAGGTGGGCGAGAAGGTCGGTGCGGGCCAGACGGTCGCCCGCGCGCGGCCCGGGCTGCTGTATTTCTCGGTCCGGCACCGCGGTCATGCCGTAGACCCACTGGGTTGGGTCGCGAACGCTCCAAAAGGCTAAAGCACTGCGCAACCGGGGGATTCTCTTCCCCTCCGAGAGCCCACTTCGTGGCTTCCAGTAGGCAATGCAGTCGCTTACAGGTACACTGGTGGAGATGAGCCAAGCGGAATTGCGGCTTCCAGGAAAGCCTGCGGCATGAGGCGAAACGTAGGCAGGTCGCGGCGTCGTGCGTGGCTCACGATGCTCGCCTTCGGCATCGTCATGGCCGTTCTCTTCTCTGGTGGTCGAGCGGTGCAGGGCGTTTCCGCGGTCGATGGCGAGGCCTACGACCGGCTCGAGACGTTCACGAACATCCTCACGATCGTGCAGAAGAACTACGTCGAGGAGGTCGGTACGAAGGACCTTCTCGAGGGCGCGGTCAACGGCATGCTCGGGTCTCTCGACCCCCACAGCGCCTATCTCACGCCGGAACTCTACAAGGAGCTGCAGGTCGATACGAAGGGCAGCTTCGGTGGCCTGGGCATCGAGATCACCAATCGCAGCGGAGTGCTGACGGTCGTATCGCCGATCGAGGACACGCCCGCCTATCGCGAGGGCATCGAGCCTGGCGACCAGATCATCAAGATCGAGGGCGAGTTCACGAAAGACATGGCCCTGATGGACGCCGTCAAGAAGATGCGCGGTCGTCCCGGGTCGAAGGTCACGATCTCGGTCAAGCGCGAAGGCACGGCGGATCTGCTCGACTTCACGATCACGCGCGAGGACATTCGGATCGAGAGCGTCAAATCGCGAGATCTGGGTGGCGGGTATGGCTACGTCCGGATCACCCAATTCCAGGAGCGTACCGCGCAGAACGTCGACAGCGCACTCGTCGAGATCGCTGCGAAGAATGACGGGAAGCTCCGTGGCCTCGTTCTCGATCTGCGCAACGATCCCGGCGGGTTGCTGTCACAGGCTGTGAAGGTGACCGACGAGTTCCTCGACTCCGGGATGATCGTCTACACCGACGGTCGGCTCGACAGCCAGAACCAGAAGTACTTCGCCCACAAGCAAGGGAGTCACACGGACTTCCCCATGGTGATCCTGGTGAACGGCGGCACGGCGAGCGCGGCCGAGATCGTCGCCGGAGCGCTGCAGGATCACAAGCGTGCGCTCGTGCTTGGAACGCAGACGTTCGGCAAGGGCTCCGTACAAACGATACTACCACTGGACGACTCGTCGGCGATCCGACTCACCACGGCGCGCTACTACACGCCCGGTGGTCGTTCGATTCAGGCGACGGGGATCGTCCCCGACATCGAGATGGAGAACAATGTACGCCTGGTTCGCCACGACGGGCGGGCGCTTCCGCAGGAGTTCCTGCGCGAGGAGAATCTCCCGAAACATCTCGAGAACGAGAACGGTGACGGCGATGGCCCCGACGCGGAGCCTCAGCCGATCAAGAACGAGCCGGCAGACGTGCCGCAGGGAGTGCTGGGGGAGCCGGGGCAGGATCCGCAGCTGGATCGCGCCCTCGAGCTCCTGAAGAGTTGGCACGTCTTCAAGACGCTCGTGGCCAAGAAGTGAGCCGGGTCTCCCGGAGATCACAGTGAGCACGCAGCGCGGCCTGGACCTCCAACCGCGGGCGAAACCCACGGCGGACCGGGCGGAGCCCACGCCGGCCCGCAAATCGGTTGGCGTCGGGCGCTTCGTGAATCATCTGAAGGCCGGTCTTTCCGAGCTGTTTCCGAGACAGTTCTGGTTGGAGGGCGAGGTCAGCGGCTACAAGCTCGTGCGCAACGGTCACGCGTACTTCTCGTTGAAGGAGGGCAACGAGCAGGTCGCCGTCGTCATGTGGGCACGCGACCGCCAGCGCGTCGCGTTCACGCCGGAGGATGGGAGCCAGGTTCTCGCTCATGTCCGAAAGGTGGACGTTTGGAGCGGCCGGCTCCAGCTCCAGCTCGACGATCTCGAGCCGCACGGCGTTGGGGCGCTTCAGAAGGCGCTCGAAGAGCGCCGTGCGCGACTCTTGGCCGAGGGGTTGTTCGAGGAGTCGCGCAAACGCCGGTTGCCGGCACTGCCGCGCGTCATCGGTATCGCAACAGCCTCCAAGAGCGCAGCTCTCAACGACATCCTCGAGATCCTGCAGCAGCGCTTCGCCGAGCGCCGGATGCTGATCCGGCCGTGTCGCGTCCAGGGCGAGGGCGCTGCCGAGGACATTGCTGCCGCGCTCGACGACTTGAATCGCGATGGTACGCCGGATGTGATCATCCTCGGGCGCGGCGGCGGTTCGATGCAGGATCTGTGGTGCTTCAACGAAGAGGTGGTCGTGCGCGCAATCGCCCGTTCGCGGATTCCCGTAATCGCGGGCATCGGTCATGAGATCGATACGACGCTCGCAGATTTCGTTGCCGACCTGCGGGTGGCGACCCCCACGGCGGCCGCCCAGCAGTGTCTTCCCGAGCGCGCTGAGATCGAAGCTCGCCTGCGAGAGTTCGAGCGACGGTTGCAGGTGGGGCTTTCGAAGGGGGTCGAGCTGTCCCGCGCTCGGCTGAAGGCCTGCGACGGCGCGTTCGCGGATCCGAGGTCGATCGTCACCGAGAGAAGGCTTCGACTCGATGGGCTGGGGTCGCGGGCGCGCCATGTACTGATGGGTCTCACCCCGGATCGACGGGGACGTTTGGAGTCGTTCGCGTCCCGTGCGCGTCAGGCCTTGGTCGGGCTGACCCCAGATCGGCGCAGCCGGCTCGAGCGCGTCGTGGGGCGTCTTCGCGTTCACCTGCCACGCACGGATCTGCAAAGTGAGAATCTGATCCAGCTTGGGAGTCGCCTGCAGACGTCGATGTCGACGGTGCTGGGTCGTACGCGCGCCGAGCTCGGGGCGCACGCATCGCAGGTGAACGCCTTGTCGCCGCTCGGTGTCCTCTCGCGAGGCTTCTCCGTGGCGCGCAAGGACGGCGTGATCATCCGCGACATCGCTGCGCTCGCGCCAGGCGACGAGGTGCGGCTTCGATTCGCCAGGGGGGCGGCGCGTACTCGCGTGTTGGAGGTCGACGCGCGGCCGGATGCTATGGAATTGCAGACCGCACCCGACGGCGAGGAGGAGAACTGAATGGCGGCGAAACAGAGCCCCGAGGAGACCCCGGGATTCGAAGATGGCATGAAGTCGCTCGAGGGTATCGTCGCACGGCTCGAGCAGGGTAACCTACCGCTCGAGCAGTCGCTTGATGCCTTCGAGAAAGGGATCCACCTGTTGCGGGTCCTTCACGGGAAGCTCGAGGAGGTCGAGCGCCGTGTCGAAGTTCTCGTGCGCGACGCCGATGGGGTGCTGCGGGTTCGTGACGGCGGCGACGAAGCCTGACGTCGATCTGGTCGCGAACACGGTGCGCCAGTGACTGCCAAGGAACTCGACGGCTACTTGACAGCGCGTCGTCGCGAGATCGAGGCCGAACTCGATCGTTGCGTCACGGCCGGTGGCGGGCGCCCACGCCGGCTCGTGCAAGCGATGCGCTACGCCCTGCTCGGCGGCGGCAAGCGGCTTCGGCCGGTCCTGGCGCTTGCGTCTGGGCAGGCCGTGGGCGGGGCCCCGGCGCGGAAGCGCGCGCTGCGGCCAGGCTGTGCGATCGAGATGATCCACGCCTACTCGCTCGCGCATGACGATCTTCCGGCGATGGACGACGACGACATGAGGCGCGGTCGACCGTCGTTGCATGCGAAGTACGACGAGGCCACGGCCATCTTGGCGGGGGATGCACTGCTCACGGATGCTTTCGGCGTCGCGGCAAGTACGGGCCGAACGGTGGGGGCCGAGTCGCGGCTGGCGATCGTGCGTGAGATCGCCGCCTCAGCCGGGGCCCGCGGGATGGTGGGGGGGCAGCTGAAGGATATCCTGGCGGAGGGCAAGAAGCGGGTGTCACTGTCCGCGGTGCAGGACATCCACCGGGGCAAGACGGGCGCGTTGCTTCGCGCGAGCGTACGGGTAGGGGCCATCGCGGCTGGTGCGGCGAAGGCCGATCTGAGGCGACTCACGACGTTCGGCGAGGCCTTCGGGCTGGTTTTTCAGATCACGGACGACGTCCTCGACGAGGTCGGCGACCTGAAGTCGCTGGGCAAGCCGGCAGGCGGCGATCGTGCTGCTGGGAAGGCGACGTATCCCGGGGTACTTGGGATGGATGGTGCTCGCGCGCAAGCGCGTCGCGTCGCTGACGTGGGATACCGGGCGATCGAGCCGTTTGGCACACGGGGCGCGGCGCTCCACGGTCTTCTTCGGCATGTCGTCGAACGCGCGTCTTGACGTTCTCGTCGCCGCGCGGGGGCTCGCGCCGAGCCGCGAGCGCGCCCGCGGCATGATCCTGGCTGGGCTCGTGACGGTCGAGGGAAAGGCCGTCACGCAGGCGGGGACCCGCGTGCCGGAGGACGCACGCATCGAAGTGGCGGGCCCCGAGCATGCGTTCGTGTCGCGTGGTGGCGTAAAGCTCGAGGGCGCCCTCGAGGCCCTTTCGGTCGACCCGATGGGTCGGACGTGCGTCGACGTTGGCGCCTCGACCGGAGGGTTCACGGACTGCCTCCTTCAGCGCGGCGCGGGGTTGGTGCACGCGATCGACGTGGGCTACGGCCAACTCGCGTGGAAGCTCCGGATCGACGAGCGCGTCCACGTGCTGGAGCGCACGAACATGCGAAAGCTCGCCCCTCGCAGCTTGGATCCGGCACCGACGCTCGCTGTGATCGATGCGTCCTTCATCTCCCTTCGACTCCTGCTCGAGCCGACGGCTGCACAGCTCGATCCGCCCTCCGAGGTCGTCGCTCTGGTGAAGCCTCAGTTCGAGGTGGGGCGCGAGAAGGTCGGCAAAGGAGGGGTCGTGCGCGACCCGGAGGTCCGCCAGGCGGCGGTGGACGAGGTCGTGTCGGAGGCATCCAAGCTCGGGTTTCGGCTGCGGGGAGTGGTGGAGTCCACGTTGCCCGGAGCGAAGAAAGGCAACGTCGAAGTGTTCGTTCACCTTGACAGGTGAGAGAGTCGTCGGTAACTCGCCCGACGTGTCTTGGCTACGGACCGAGCCCGCAGGAGTCGCGGACGAGCTTCAGAAGATCCACATCCAGCTGCGCACTCTGAGCAAGCAGCTGGGGGATCAGGCGGACCGCGCGCCGTATCCCTTCATCACAGAGCGCCTCCAAGCTCTCGGGGCCACCGAGGAGCAGAATGCCGTGGCGGTCGCTAGGCGCCTGGCAGCCTTGGGGCGCCACGCGGACGAGGAGGGGCCCGATGCCCTCGTCGACGGCCGCAACTGTTGGGAGCGCCTGATACGGCTCCAGGACGGCTATCGGGGCCTGATCCGGCAGCTCAAGCTGCTCTCGGTCCGCTGGGACGAGGAACATCCCGAGGATGCCCGCCTCGTGGCTTCGGTGCGTGATAGCGCCGCGGCTTCGCGGACCGTGGTGGGCGATCTCGTCGCTCGCGCCGACCCTCACGCCCTGGATTGAGCCCAGCCGACGCCCCGACGGGGCGCTTTGTCTCCTGGCCGCGCATTCGTTAGGATCATTCCAACGAGAGGGCGCCGGCTCGTCGCCCCTGTTTTCCACGAGCCTAAGGAGTCGTTCATGGCCCGCGTCACCGTTGAGGATTGCCTGGAAAAGGTTCCGAGCCGCTTTGAGCTCGTGTTGCTGGGGGCCCGTCGGGCCAAGCAGCTCCTCAAGGGATCCCGACCGCTCGTCGAGAGCGAGAACAAAGAGGTCGTGACCGCGCTGCGCGAGGTGGCCGCCGAGAAGGTCAGCGTCGTGTACCCGGAGGAGCCGTAGGCTCCGGCACCCCGAACGGCGCAAGGCGATGAAGCGCCCGCCGCACAAGCCCGGGGCGAAGGGTAAGGCCCACGCCACTGCGCCGGTCGTCGTCGAGTCCCCCGACAGTAGGTACGAGGCCGAGGAGTCTGCCGAGGAATCCATCCTCGACGCGGAGATCGTAGAGCCGGCCGACCCGGGCCCGGCGGACGAGTCCCCCGCCGCCCGCCATGCGCCCGACGCTGCTCGCGACGTCGCGGCTGGGGACGAGGCAGAGGAAGAGCCCGCGGAGACGACGACGGACTCGCGCGAGTTGACGGACGACAAGTACGGATCGCTCGTCCCGACCGATGCGCTGCAGCGCTATCTGGCGGAGATTAGGCGCCACCCGATACTCGATGCCGATGAGGAGCACGCGCTGGCGGTCCGGTGGGTCGAAGAGGGCGACCGTGAAGCGGCCGCGAAGCTGGTGACGTCGAACCTTCGGCTCGTCGTCATGCTGGCACGGAAGTACCAGAAGGCATTCCGGAACCTGCTCGACCTGGTTCAAGAGGGCAATATCGGACTGCTCGAAGCGGTCAAAAAGTTCGACCCGTATCGCGGCGTCCGGTTTCCCTCGTACGCCGTGTATTGGATCCGTGCCTACATCATCCGCTACGTGATGAACAACTGGCGCGTTGTGAAGTTGGGAACGACTCAGGCGCAACGCAAGCTCTTCTTCAACCTCCAGCGGGAGAAGGAGAAGCTGGCGCGTGAGGGATACTCTCCCGACCCGGCACTCATCGCCGAGCGGCTTTCCGTGAAGCCGTCGGAGGTGACGGAGATGGAGCAGCGTCTCTCGGGCCGCGACGTCTCGGTCGACGCACCGGTGGGCGACGACGGCGACGCATCGATGTTGGACTTTCTGCCCGGCGGCGCGAGCGAGCCGGAATCAGAGTTCGGTGAGGGCGAGCTTCGCTCGATGATCCAGGACCGGATGCACGAGTTCGGCAATACGCTCGAAGACAAGGAACGCATGATCTTCGAGCAACGGATGATTTCCGACGAGCCGAAGACGCTACAGGAACTTGGCGGGATTTACGGCGTGAGCCGTGAGCGCGTCCGTCAGATTGAGGAACGCATCAAGCGCCGGCTGCGCGCGTACCTCGTGGAGCACATCCCGGACATCGCAGACGTCGACGTCCGCATGCCGTTACCCGATCGTCGCTCTTAGCTGAGGCTGAACTGGTCGTCGGTCGTCCGGGTCAGTATCCCATCACCGACAGGAACTCCTGGAGCTTTCCGAAGCGCATGTAGGGGTTGCTGCGGGCCTCGTCGCCGATCGTCGACGTCGTGCGGTCACTGTAATTGTGGCCTGGGTAGAGGATCGTTTCTTCCGGGAGCACCTTCAGCGTGCCGGTGAGGCTCCGCCAGAGGTCTTCCGGGCTGCTGCCCGGAAGGTCGACACGTCCGCACGAGCCGATGAAGAGGGTGTCGCCCGAGACCAGCCTCTGGTCGACCAGGAAGCACTGCGAGCCGGGCGTGTGCCCGGGTGTGTGTAGGAACTTGATCGGGATGTCCCCGACGGTGAAGTCGTCGCCGCCCTCGGTCAGCACCATGTCGGAAGACGACAGCCCCGACACCTTCTGGGCGTACGACCCCTCGGACTTGTGCAGATGAATCTTCACCGGCAGGCGGCCCACCAATTCCGCGGCACCCGTGATGTCCATGCCCATCATCGAGCCGCCGAGGTGGTCGGGGTGGAAGTGGGTGACCAATCCCGCCGTGATCTTCATGTCGTCTTTCTCGGCGATGTCGATCAGGCCATCGATGTCCCATGCGGCGTCGATGAGCACCGCTTCCTTCTTCTCTCGGTCGCCGACGAGGTAGGCGTAGTTCTGCATCGGGCCGACTTCGACCTGCTTCAGGTATAGACGGGACTCGGCGCTCATCGGCGGGTCTCCTTCTTGCGCCTGGCGGGCGCTTTCTTGCCGCGCGTCTTGGCGGTCCCTGGCGCGGCTTTCGTCGTGGGCGTCTTGGCGTCTGCCAGAGCGGCATTTTTTGGCCGCCTCTTGGCCGCCGCCCGGGTGCGTTTCGGCGCGGCTTTCTTCTTCGGTGCGGGCCGCATGGGCGGGCCCAGGCGCACGCCGCGCTCCCACAGGTACTCTTGGGATCCACTGTGCAATGAGATCCACCGCGCCAACACGAAGAGTAAGTCGGATAGGCGGTTCAGATACCGCAGCGGACCGTTTTCGATCTTCTCCTCGGCCATCAGCCGCAGCACGTCGCGCTCGGCGCGGCGGCAGACCGTCCGTCCCTGATGGAGGAACGCGGAGACGAGGCCGCCACCGGGTAGAATGAACGAGGGGAGCGGGTCGAGATCTTCTTGGCAGCGATCGATCACGCCTTCGAGTGCGCGGACCTCGTCGTCTCCCGCCACCACCATGCC
>JAJCZO010000261.1 GCA_029262355.1 Deltaproteobacteria bacterium | reverse complement strand
GCCGTTGCTCGCGCGAGGACCCGTTGTCTCCCGGGGCCGTTCGCCCGTTCGGCTCGTTCGTCGAGGACGACGACCTCCTCACGCGAGCATGGCTGCGGGTGGTGACGTACGAGTGGGGCGGGTTCGGTTGCGTTATTCGCCGGGCGAACTTCGCTTGAGGAGCATCACCGTACATTGGACCGAGAAGACGTCTTGGCCGTTCTGATTGCGTAGGGTGGTTTTCGTCAGAGCGATGCCGCGGTCCGGCTTCGTGCGGGACTCACGCTTCTCCAGGCAGACGTTCGCGGCGCGGATGCGGTCACCGGGGCGCAAGGGGAGGATCATCTTCATGTGATTGAAGCCGAGGCTCGCGATTGCCGCCGTCTTCACCGGACTCTTCGAGCCGAGGTAGCTGTAGATCGCAAACGTATGGGCGGAACACGTGATCAGCCCTCCGTATTCCTTCGTTTCGGGCGCGTTCTCGTCGAGATGGAAGGGTTGCGGATCCCACTGCGTGGCCATCTCCTTCAGCTCATCGATCGTCACCACGTACTCGTGGCCGGAATCGTGCTCTTCCCCGACGACGAAGTCCTCGAAGTACTTGATCGTAGACACTGCGTGACCCTTACCGATTCCCGACGTGCAATGGGAAGTGGCGGTAGCGCGGATCGAGAAGCGCTTCGGCGAGAGGATGCGGGACGAGAAGTTAGCGTACCGCGCGGGCTTCCTCATGCCGGCGAGCATCGATCCGTAGGCGGGCGCGGCAGGTCCCAGGGCTGCTTTCCGGTCAGGCGGTGGGTCGGGTCGTTCCCAAGATCGATACACGGCCGCCGATTCGCGCATGCGGGTAGTAGTCCCAGATGGCGTGGTGCTGCGTGCAGCGATTGTCCCAGAAGGTGAGCGTGTTCGGCTGCCAGCTCACACGACACCAGAGTTTGGGGTTCGATTCGATGTGGCGGAACAAAATGTCGAGAACCCCGCGACTCTCTGCGGAGCTGAGGCCGACGATGCGAGTGGTGAACCCGCTGTTTACGAAGAGGATTTTTCGGCCGGTCTCGGGGTGGCGGATGACGACCGGGTGCTCGGTTCGGGGGTGCCCTCCTTCCGGCGTAGGAAGTCCGAGCAGCTCGGCCTGCTCGTTGTACGGTCCGGCACCATCGTGAATTGCGGTGAGACCTTCGAGGAACTCCTTCATCGGGTCGGAGAGCAGCTCGTAGGCCGCGTACATGTCGGCGAAGAGCGTGTCGCCGCCGCCGCAGCTGGGAGTCTCTCGCACGTAGAGCATTGAGCCGAGCGGTGGGATCTCGTCACAGGTGACGTCGGTGTGCCAGCCGTCGCCCGGGGTGAACGGCGAGTTCTCGTTTGTCACGACCGGCAGGACTTCTGGGTGCTTCATGTCCGACCCACGGAGCTGTGGGTGGACATGGAGCTCACCGAAGAGTCGTCCGAGCGCCTTGTGGTGTTCCGCCGCGAGCTGTTGTTCGGGAAACACCAGTACCGACCAATCCAGGAACGCGCGGCGGAGCTCGGCTTGCTGCGCAGCAGAGAGCGGCTGGGACAGATCGAGCCCCCGTACTTCTGCCCCGAGATGGGGGCTCAGGCTGCGGAGCTCAAAGTGAGTGTAGTCCAAGTTTCGCTCCACGACGGGAACGTGATCGGGCTTGTGATCGAGTGCCATTGCTGCCTCCGATAGCGATGATCTCCTCTCTGACGGGCAGCCGTCAAGCTCGCTGGTTTCGGGGGCACACTTTCATGAAAGCCGATACCGGCCCCGGCGTCTGTTTGGGGGCAAGGTGGGGATGCTCGGATTGGCCCGGGGGCTCGACGGCTTTGATCCAGAGCCGGGAGCAAGGCCGGAAGAGGTCGTTCGGATGGCGGCGGCGGCGGTTCTCGACGTCGGGCTGCGGGTCGTTCGGTATGATAGCCGACTCGCCGATCTGGCGCCGTTTGATTCGCTTCACCTTCTCGAGATCGTTGCGACGCTGGATCATCACTTTGAGATCCGGATTCCGACCGACACCCTGAGTCGGAAGATCGCGGTGTCTCACCTCGCCGCGCTCGTCACGGCCGAGCGAGCTCGGCGAGCGGAGGCGTCGTGACATCCACCGTGTGGGCGGACGTTCGATACCGAGGACTTCTCGCGGTGTGCCGGCGGAGTCGAGACTTCGGACCACGATATGCGTCGGCGATGGGGACGTTCGAGTACTTCACCGACGTGAACCGCAAGAACGTCGCCGTTCGGCGAATCGGTCGTTGGCTCGATTGCTCTGGCAAGCGGGCAACGGAGATTTTTCACCAGAGTCTGGTTTCGGAAGCCCGCGAAGAGGCGGACACCGCCTACGTGATGGAGGACCCGGGGAGACTGGAGTCCCTCTTCGTTCGGCCGTCGCCGGCTCTGGCACCGATGGGGCCGGTGCTCTACGTCACCTGCCACCTCGGCAGTCCGATTCTGGCCTACCTTTACCTGCGCCGGCACGGTGCGCTTCGTCTTCGGATGATTCTGCGCGAACTCGACGACGAGAACCCGGTCGCCGCGGCGAAGCGACGCTTTGGAGAACAGAAGACCGCGTCGACGGCTGCGCTGGCGGGCGTGCCCTATCTGGGCACGGATGCGCAGAGCTTGTTCGCAGCGCGTGCAGGCCTCCTGGAGGGACGCCCCGTCTTCGCCGCGGTCGATGTTCCCGGCGACGCGGTTACGCGGCGCCGAACGCTACGATTGTTCGACTCCAGTATCGTCGTCGCGGGCGGACTCTTCGCGCTCGCAGCGATGACGGGGGCGGCGATTCAGCCCGTGTTCGCCGTCCGAGGCGAGCGGGGACTGGAACTCGTTTATGGATCCCGGATTCCACCGGGCAAGGAGATTGATTTGGCGGAGCAGGTCGCGGTCGAAGTCGCGGCGGCGGTCCGTCGTTTTCCCGGCGAGTGGTGGCTGTGGCCGTATGTCGTTGAACCCTCGTAGCCGAATCCTCGCCGGCATCGCTGTCGTTGCCGGGTGTGCCGTCGGCTGCGGTGGCGGCGGCGAGGCGCGTTCTTCGGAGTCGATCGTGGATGGATTGCTGGAGCCTCCTCCGGCTACGCGAACCGTCGTCGAGGGTCTCCCGGCCGCGGAAGCCGTCGCCTTCGATTCGCGGGGCAACCTCTACGCGGGCAGCTTGCACGGAACGGTCCTGCGGGTGAGCCCGGAGGGCGAGCGCGTCGTGCTCGCCGAGACCGGCCTCGGGATCGTCGGCCTCGCGGCAGGCCCCGACGGCCGGCTGTACGCAACGGCAATCGGGGAAGGGCAGGTGATCACGATTGCCACCGACGGCCGGGTCGACGTCCTCGCGGAGGGTCTAGATGCCCCGAACGATCTGGCGTTCGACGACGCCGGCACGCTCTTCTTCTCGGCAACGGGCCTCGATGGACGGCCCCAGATTGGCTGCGTTCCTGCTGGCGGTGGCTGGATCACCCTCACGGAGCGGGTGCGCACGCCGAACGGCATCGCGTTCGGCCCCGACGGGAGACTCTACGTGGCGGAGATCCTCGAGAACCGGGTCCTCCGCTTCGAAATCGACGAGGACTACGCCATCTCGGCGCCCGAGGTGTACGCGAGCGGGCTCCGGCTTCCCGACGGGATCGCGTTCGATGCGCACGGGCGGCTGTTCGTCGCCGGTGCCGATGCGATCTGGGTCGTGTCGGCCGACGAGGGGCGAACGGTTCGGCGCTACTTGACCGGCGGCGCGGTCGACGGCCCGACGAGCCTGGCCTTCGCGCGCGGCCCCTCCCGCGATCCGGCGGCTCTCTTCTTCTCGAACTACGGCTTCCCCGATCGCGGTACCGGCACGACGATCGCCTCTGCTCATCTCGCCATCCCAGGGCTGATGTAGCTCGATCTCGCCGGGCTCCTCCGTCGTCGCGCCTCCTCGCGAAGATTGCCGGTATTCCCGCGTCGCCGTTCCTTGGCGAACGAGCGCCGATTCGACGGCAATCGTTCCCCCAATGTCGACGGCGGCGCACTCGTTCGGAAACTCGGAAAGGACGGGACTCCGTTCGAGGTTGACGTTGCCGGGCGCCGGTGCGAGCCTCGACGCGACGTCGGTCGAGGCAAGCATCCGGTGCCTGAAATCGAGATTTCCAGTGATCTGAACGAGCTTCCGCGCCTCGTCGAGTTCGTGGACGGGTTCGTGGAGGCCAACGAGCTTTCCGCGCGGATCGCGATGCAGTTGACGCTGGCGTTCGAGGAGTTGGTCACGAACGTGATTCAACACGGGTACGCCGACACGAGCGGGCCGATCCACCTGAGACTCGAACGCGCCGGGGATCGGCTTCACGCGGCGCTGATCGACCGAGCGCCCGCCTACGATCCCTTTTCGACAGCCGAGCCGGACCTCGACTCGTCGGTGGAGGAGCGCACGGTAGGCGGCCTGGGAGTTCACCTCGTGCGAGAGTTCGCGGACGAGTTCGGGTACGAGCGTATCGCTGGCGAAAACCGAGTGAAGATATCGCTGCGCGTCTGAATGCGGGTACGGTGCGCTAGCAGGTTGTTGAAAAGCTCCGGACCGAGCCAGGTGCGTCCCTTCGACCCGAGGCCAAGGCGCGAAAACGA
>JAJCZO010000260.1 GCA_029262355.1 Deltaproteobacteria bacterium | reverse complement strand
CGATGCGCTGCGAGAGGCGCGCTGCTGGCGCGAAATGTGCGGCGACGGCGGCGAGGCGAGTCGTGTAGTCGTTCTTGAGAAAGGTGGGAGCGTAAATCACGCGCGCGAGCTCGGTCTGCTCCACATGCGCTTGCAACTCGGACTCGGGTGCCATCGTGTTCAGACAGACCGCCGTCCCACCGGCCGCCTGAATACCGAAGACCGTCGAGAAGAACTCCGGCCAGTTCGGCAGCAGCACCCCCACACGCTCGCCCGGCTCGAGCCCAAGGTCGAGGAGACCGCGTGCAACCCGACCCGTCTCTCGCGCGAGATCGAGGTACGTCCAGCGCCGGTCCTCGAAGACCAGGGCCTCCCGATTCGCGAAGAGCTCCGCCCCGCGCGCGACGAGGTCGCCCAGGGTTTCGACCCCAGGCGGGGGCGATTCGGTCATGAGCCCGTGAAGCGCGGCGGCCGCTTTTCGACGAACGCGCGCACGGCTTCCTGGTGGTCTGCGGTCTCGCCCAATGCGCCCTGCGTCCACGCCTCCATCTCCGCCGCATCGTCGAAGCTGGCACGAGACGCGTAGTCCAGAATCCGGCCGGCGTGCTGCACCGCGAGTGGCGGTTGCGTGGCCATCCGGCCGGCGAGCGCGATGGCTCGTTCGAGGTCTCCTCCCGCCGCGGTCCGCTCTTCACAGAGGCCGATGCGTTCTGCCTCCCGCGCGTCGATCGAGTCCCCCGACAAAACGAGGCGCTTGGCCTGCCCCAAGCCGACGCGACGCACCAGCAACCAGCTGGACCCGCAATCCGTGACGAAGCCCACCCCCACGAAGCTGAAGTGAAACCGCGCGTCTTCTCCCGCGATCACGACATCACAGCCGAGCGCCCATGCGCACGACATGCCCGCCACCGGCCCATGGACAGCCGCGATCGTCGGCTTGGGAAACGCGAGGAGTTCGCGCACCGTGTCGGTGCCGTGTCGCCCGCGCTCCCTTCCCTCGAGAGCCGAGCGGCCCAATCGATCCGGCCGGCTCAGATTCTTGAGGTCCGCCCCCGCCGAAAATGCGTCACCGACCCCGGAGAGGACCAGTGCACGCACGTTGGAATCCGCCGCGGCGCGGCGGAGCGCATCGCACGCTTCGTCCGTCATCTCCGGAAGAAGAGCGTTCTTCGCCTCCGGCCGGTTCCACCGCAGCACGGCAACCCCGTCCGGTCGGCATGTGAACTCGATGTACCGGTATGCCGCCACGGCGTCAGACCACACCCGCCGACCGGAGACGTTCCCGCTCGGCCGCGTCGATGCCGAAGTCCTCGAGGACCTCGTCCGTGTGCTGGCCCAGGGTCGGCGCGCCACGCGTGACGAAATGCGGACTTCCACTCATCTTGATCGGCGAGTTCAGGATCTCGATCGTACCTCGTGTCGGATGGCTCACCGCAACGAGAGTCTCGTTCACGCGAACCTGATCGAGCGCAAACACCTCGCGCAGGCTGTTGACCCTGCAGGTCGGGATGTCCGCTTCTTCGATCCGTTCGATCCAGTGTGCGACGGTTTCCGATGCGAAGACCGCGCCCAGTGCTTCCACGAGAGCATCGCGGTTGGTCACGCGATCCTTCATTGCGCGGAAGCGCGGGTCGTCCAGTAGCTCTGGGTGGCCAATGGCGCCGGGGAGCCGCTTCCAGAACGCACCTGTGAGGCAGGCGACGATGAAGTAGCCGTCACGCGCACGAAAGGCCTGGTATGGCGCGATATCGGGATGCCCGCTTCCGAACGGAGCGAAGTCACGTCCTCCGACATGCGTCTTCAATCCGACATCGGCGAGAAGAGAGATCACCGCGTCGAGCATGGCGAGGTCGATCTTCTGGCCCAGCCCCGACCGCTCGCGCTCCAGCAAGGCCGCAGAGACTGCGAACGCCGCGTACACTCCAGTGGTGATGTCCGCCACCGGCGGCCCGGCCTTCACCGGCGGCCGGCCCTCTGCCTCACCGGTAATGCTCATGATGCCGCCGGTCGCTTGTAGGATGAGGTCCATCCCAGGCTTTTGCGCCATCGGCCCGGTCGTCCCAAAGGCCGTGATCCCACAGTAGACCACTCGTGGGTTGATCGCCTTCAGGTCCTCGTATCCGATTGCTTTGCGATCCATCACGCCGGGGCGAAAGTTCTCGAGAACGACGTCACAGTCTGCGACGAGGCGTCGCACGAGCGCGATTCCCTCGGGCTTCCCGAGATCGATCGTCATCCCCCGCTTACTGCGGTTGAGGCCCCAGAAGTTGAGGCTACCCACCTCATAGCCGTCTTCACCCTGCCCGTAGCGGATCGAGTCGCCCCGCCCTGGCTTTTCCACCTTGATGACGTCGGCTCCCAGATCGCCCAGCAGAGTCGTTGCCCAAGGCCCAGCCGCTTGGTGACTGAAGTCGAGAACGCGGATTCCATGCAGGGATGGCGGACGAGTGGCTTCGCCCCGGCCTTCTTCATGACTCATGCTGCTGGTCTAGCGCAGATTCCCGTCCAGCGACTAGCCCGTGGGCCAAAACGCGGATGATGCCCGGTGCCCCCTCCTGCACGACGCCGATCGACGCTGCGGAGATCCCAGCCGCCGTGAGCCGGCGTTTCAAGTCCTCGAGGGCCTCCGGCGGCACCGCCGCCACGAGCCCACCGGACGTTTGGGGATCGCGCAGGAGCGCGAGATACGGATCGCGAGGGGCCAGATCGACCGGCTCTAGCGTGCGATCGAGAGACTCGCGCAGATTCTCGTCGGCGCTGGACCGCCAATCGTGCCCAAGCAGCTCGAGCGCACCCGGCAGCGCCGGAAGCGCATCCGCCCACACATCCGCACCGACTCCTGCAGCCCGTAGCATTTCACCGAGATGACCGGCCAGGCCGAACCCGCTCACGTCGGTACAGCTGTGCACGCCGGAGTCTGCGAAGCATCGGGCCGCGACATCGTTCGCCTGGCGCATCGCTTCGATGGTGGCGGCGCTCCAGTCCGCCGGACACTCGCCCGCTCGCGTCGCTGCGAGCACGACACCGGTCCCGAGCGGTTTCGTGAGAATCAGGCGGTCGCCCACCTGCGCCCCGCCCTTCCTCATCGTGCGCTCGGGCAGAACGTTCCCAACGACCGCAAAGCCGATCAGCGGCGTGTCGGTCTCGATCGAGTGCCCTCCGGCGAGCGGAACGCCGAGGCGATCGAGCGCCGCGCGGGCACCGCTCATCATCTGACGGAGGTCGGCCTCACGAGCCCGTCCATCGAGCGGCGCGACGCCTACGAGAGCGAGGGCGGCCGTCGGTGTCCCCCCCATCGCGTACACGTCACTCAGCGCGTTGAGTGCCGCGACCTCGCCGACGACGATCGGATCGTCGAGAAACGGCGGGAACGCGTCGACGGTGAAGACCAGGTTCCCTTCGGTTGGAGGTGAAAGCACGGCGGCGTCGTCTGGAGCGTCCAGGCCGATCGGCACCCCCTCCGCGACGCCAGCCGTGAGTCCACGAAGAGTGCGCGCGAGCATGTCGGGGTCCACCTTCGCCGCGCACCCTCCGCACGGAGCCATCGCCATCGTCGCCGCAACCTCCGGCCCACGTCGCAGACGGTGCTTCTTCGGCGGCGCGTACTTCTCGATGAAGCGCCGGTCGATCCAGTCCTTCAAGCGCCACCAGATCCGACCGTGTGCCGCTCTCCCGCGGTAGCTGACGGCGGCGCGACCATCCCCGGTCGAAACCAGCGACAAGAACCCGCGCTGTGGGCGGTACCGCAGCGGCGGCCGGCCGCCGAGCGCCCGGCGAAGGTTCTCCTCCAGGATCGGCCCTTGGCGAACCGCAAAGACGCCCGCCCGCGGCATGTCCGGGTACGTCTCCATGAGCGCACAGTCCCCGACCGCAAAGATGGTCCTCGCCGCGACGCAGCGGAGGTGATCGTCGACCCGAACGAAACCGCGCGCGTCCACCGGCAGGCCGCTCTCGCGAAGAAACGGCAACCCCTCGGCGCCGGTCGCCCAGATGACGAGGTCTGCGTCCAGTGTCGTCCCGTCGTCGAGGTGCACGCGGCCGTCGTCCAAGGAAACGAAGCGCCGCGAAACCAACGCGCGAACTCCGTAGCGTTCCACGAGACGCGCAAGGAGCTTCCGCATCCGGGGGGATCCCCCCGGGAGAAGGTCCGGGCCCGCCTCGACCAGCGACACGTCACCGCCGGGAAGCGCGTGGCGCAACGCGAAGGCGACCTCGACACCTCCGGCGCCGCCGCCTACGACGACGACGCGACCGGCCCCGCTCGTCTTGGCCCCGTTCAGAAACCGACGGATTCGTCGGGTCGCCTCCTCGACCGGCTTCGCTCCGACGACCTGTGCGAGCCCTCGCACGCCGGCGATTCCCAACGGCCGGGAGCCCACGTCGAGCGACAACCAATCGTAGGGGATCTCACCACGGGCCGCCGTCTCGATGACCCGCCGGTCGGCGTCGACCCGCACCACGGTATCCTCGTAGAACGCGGCGCCACTTCGCGCAGCGAGTGCGGCAACATCGATCGAGCCTTCGCCCTCGTCGTACAATCCGACCAGCGTACCCGGAACCATCCCGGAGTAGATCGCATGGGCCGACGGATTGATGAGCGTCAGCCTCGTATTCGGCTCGGGGCGCATCGCGAAGCTACGCAGGACGTGCACGTGGCTGTGCCCACCACCGGCGAGCACGATGTGACGACGAGGTGCTCTCTGGCGGGAAGCCTCAGTCGTCGGAGCCGGCATTCCCCGTCGCGCCCTCGCCACCCACGCCCGACCCACCGCCTGGCTTGCGTCGCCTACGTCGTCGCC
>JAJCZO010000259.1 GCA_029262355.1 Deltaproteobacteria bacterium | reverse complement strand
GGCGCGACCACGGCGCATCGTGTCCCTCGTCCCCAGCGTGACCGAGACGCTCTTTGCTCTCGAGCTCGGAGAGCAAGTCGTCGGCGTGACCGAGTGGTGCATCCATCCCGCCGACGCTCTTGCACCCATTGCGCGCGTCGGAGGGACGAAGAACCCAGATCTCGAGGCGATCGAGGCTTTGCGACCCGATTTGGTGATCGCGAATCTGGAGGAGAACCGCGAGATCGACGTCCGGCGCATGCGTGAGCGCAATCTGAGCGTGTGGGTCGACTTCCCGACCACCGTCGCTCAGGTGATCGAACACGTGCAATGGCTCGCAGCGCTCGGCGCGGCGCGGGCGACCGCGAACGCACTGGTCGGTGCCCTCCGCGACGGGTTGCAGGAGGCCGCGCGCCGGCGACCGGCCCGTCGCAGCTGCTTCCTCGCCGTATGGAAGGACCCCTGGATGACGATCTCGTCCGCCACGTACGCCCACGATCTCTTGGACCGGCTCGGGCTCGCGAACGTGTTCGGCGGAGCGTCCGAGCGCTACCCGCGGGTGTCCCTCGAGCAGATCGAAGCGCACGACCCCGAGGTAATTCTCCTTCCCGACGAGCCATACGCCTTCACGACCGGCGACGGCGATTCGCTCCGCGAGAGGCTCGCTCGAACCCGCGCGGCGCGAGCCGGCGAGATCCATGTGATCGACGGCACGCTCGCGTTCTGGCACGGGCCGAGAACCGCTCGCGCTCTCCTCGAAGGGCTCACGCCGACGGCGCAGTGAGGAGCTCTCGAAGGAAGGTCGAAGCGCGCTCGTAGATGCCTCGTGAGCCGCTCTCACGCGGGCCAGCGACGTTCAGGGTCTGAATCCCCTCGGCCTCCATCCAGGCACTCGTCGGCCCGACCCCCGCGTTCGTATTCAGGTCGACCACGAACAGCGGCATAGACGCCTGCCCCGCAACGCGCGCCGTGAGTGCCGTGCCACCCGTCAGCGGACCGGCGGTAAGAATCAGCGTTCCATCGGAATCGCGCACGTTCCATCGTGTGCGCTCGGAGTACCGCGACGAAGGGGTCTCCTCGAGAGGATACTCGAGTGCGATCGGCCCGTCCTCCGCCAACCGCCCGCGCGGACACCAGCCGCCGCGTGCCAACCCGATCGCCGCCGCAACGTCGAGCGCCGCTCGATCGACACCGGTCTGGCCCCCCGAAACGATCTTCACCGCTGCGTCGAGAGGATCGCCGTTGCCGCGGCCGAAAGGATGCCGCCCGTGCCGTGGCAGATCGCGGTCTTGGCCCCAGCGACCTGACGATCGCCACACTCTCCTCGAAGCTGCATTACCGCCTCGACGAGGAGATACATCCCATAATCCCGGAGTGGGTGTACGAGAGCCCTCCGCCATTGGTATTCATCGGCAGTGCCCCACCTGGCGCGGTTCGCTGCCCTTCGACGAACGCCCCGCCCTCGCCCGACTCGCAGAACCCGAGCGCCTCGAGCGCGAGAATCGGCACGATGGTGAAGGCGTCGTAGAGCATCGCGAGGTCAATGTCGGCCGGAGTCGCTCCCGACATCTCCCAGGCACTCTGCCCCGCCTGAACGGCCGCGTCCCAGACGTGAAAACGTGGCATCTGGCTGATCAGGTTGTGGTGCGTCGCCTCGCCCGTCCCCAGCACGTAGACCGGCTTCTGGCGCATGTCCCGCGCACGCTCGGCCGAGGTCACCACCAGAGCACCGCCACCGTCCGTCACCAGGCAGCAGTCGAGCAGATTGAAGGGCCACGCGATCATCCTCGACGACTTCACGTCGTCGATCGTTATAGGATCTCGCATCGCAGCGCGTGGGTTCAGCGTCGCCCACTTACGGGTGGCCACAGCGACCTCAGCGAGCTGATCCTTCGTAGTGCCGTACTCGTGCATGTGCCGAGTCGCGGCGAGGGTGTAGCGCGTCGCCGGGCCACCGACGCCGAAAGGCGCCTCGAACTGCCCGCCGAGCGAGTCACTCGGGACCGTCCGCGCGCCCATACCCACCCGTGAACGACCGCTCTCGCCGTGAGTGATCAGAACCACCTCGGCGACTCCCGCGTTGATCACCACCATCGCGTGCTGAAGCTGGGCGATGAACGAGCAGCCGCCCATCTGCGTATTGTCGAGGTACCGAGGGCGGATCCCCAGATACTCCGGGACCTCGTTCGCCGTCTGCCGCCCCGTCGACATGACGGCGTCGACGTCGGAGACTGACAGGCCCGCATCGGCGAGCGCGTTTCGCGCTCCTTCCGCGTGAAGCATCAGCGCCGACTTGTCGGGCTGCTTTCCCACGCGATCGGATTCCGCAGCGCCGACGATCGCGACGCTCCCACGCCCCTCCTGGAGCTTCCCCAAGACCAACTCAGGCTCCCTCGACAGGTCGGAAGCGCGCAAGCGTGCACTCCTCGGTGACATCCGCGTACTCGATCTGGACCAGCATCTCGCACCAAAGGCTCGATGGGTCGGGCTCGACCCCTACGAGATTCGACATCAAGCAGGGGCCTTCCTCCAGTTCGATCATCGCGAGGACGTACGGAACGGGAAGCACCGGGTTCGGCCCGGTGACGTGCACGATCGTGAACGTGTGCAAACGCCCCCGGCCGCTCGCCTGAAACCACGCAACGTCGCTCGAAAGACAGTTCGGGCAGAAGTTGCGGGGATAGAAGTACGCCTCGTTGCAGGCACCACACCGCTGGAGGTGCAGCTCGTGCTTGCGCAGCGCATCCCAGTAGGGCCTGGTCTCGGGTGTCGGTTTCGGGAGGGGCGCCTCGTACGGATCGGGCATGGTTGTTTCGGTACCCCCGGGCCCAAGACCCCTGCAACCCTGCCCTGCCGCTCGTCATTGGCCGGCCGGGTCGCGGTTGCTAGAGTCGAGACATGCCGACCGCCGTCACTGAGGGAATCCACGTGACGGTAGAAGCGCGCTATCTCGACGACCACTCGAAGCCGGACGAGAAACGCTTCACGTTCGCCTACCTCGTCACGATCGAGAACGGAGGGGCGACTCGCGTCCAACTGAAACGCCGCCACTGGATCATCACCGACGGCGACGGCAAGGTGCAGGACGTCGAAGGCCCTGGCGTGGTCGGCCAAGAGCCCATCCTCGACCCCGGGCAGGCGCACCGCTACCAGAGTGGCGCCGTCCTCACGACGCCGGTCGGCACGATGGAAGGAACGTACGAAATGCACGAGCTCGGCGGGCGCATCTTTCAGGCCGAGATCCCGCGGTTCGGGCTGCAGCGGCCCGGCGCTCTGCACTAACGGTACACGCGCACCGAACCGATCTTGGTATCCATGACGATGCCACGCGCTCTCCCCCGTTTTCGCCGTGCCGTGACGCTCGGGCTGACAACGATTCTGCTTGCCTGCGGAAGCGGCGAAACGGGCTCGACGGGCGACCCGTCCAACATCGACGACGTCGAAGACACCGTGCCTCCCGGCGGCGGCGCTCCTGCTCCGTCCGCTCCCTCTGGATGTAACGCACTGTACTCATGCCAGGCGATGCCGGGCGCGACGGAGGTGCGCATTCCCAACGAGTGCGCCAAAGCATCGGACGTGTTCCTTTCGATCGTCGGCCCGGCCTGTGCCGCGACGGTTCAGCCCCCCTGCATCCAAAACATCAGCACGTCGCCGGCGAGCGTCTGGCTTCTCGGCACCGACACGGCGAACAATTTCCGGGTGGGCTCGTTTGGATCTGCGACGATGTTCGAAGTCACGCACAACGCTTCGGGCAGCGACTGGTACGACATCTCTCAGAACCAGGGATTCGATATCGGGATGACGATCGTGCCGCCCGGCGGAGATGTCCCGTACATCGTTTGCAAGACGCAGAACTGCCCGGGCGCGTACCCTCTGGGCGATTCCGCGTGCGAAACGAGCCCCTGCCTGCAACCGAACTATGACGCCGGCCCAACGGGTGGACGGTTCGACCTCTACCTCTGCAACGGCTGGCCGGGCGACGCTCGCCCCGCACCGCACACGAATCAGAACACGCCCGGGCCTCTCGCGTGTTCGTACAACCAAGGCGCGTGCATCCCGCCGGGCTCTCCGTCCTGCCCGTCGGACCCCCAGAACCTCCCGTGCAAGTGGGCCCACCCGGTCCCCGGTCAGTCCAACGGCAGTCACGGCACCTGCCCGTTGTCCTGCCCCTGAGCGTGCGGACGGACCAGGGCAAGGATCTCCGGCAGAGCGACGCCAACGGGGTGGCGTTCCAGAATGTCCAACGTCCGACGCTCGTGGCGCTGCCACGCGCGCACCACTCCGGCAACCGCTTCCGGATCCGAACGAACGGCGAGCAAGCGAAGCGCGAGGTCGGCCAGCGACGCCATGGGCGACGGCTCGGAGTGTGCCCACGCGAGGAGCTCGCGGCGCCCCGCGGGGCGGATCGAGTAGATCCGACGCCTGCGCCGACCCATGCGCTCCGCTTCGCCCGCCACCAACCCTTCGCGCTCGAGGCGCGAAAGAACGCCATAGACCCGCCCGGAGCCGAGATCGAAAAGATCGCCCAGGCGCTCTTCGAACCGCGCCCGCACCGCGTAACCGTGGCACGGACTCTCGGCGATCAATCCCAGTACGGCGTGTTTGATCGACATGGCGAACCCCGCGTTCCGGCATAGTGCAGGCCGGCCGCCAAGTCGCCTCCCAGAGACCCACTCCTTGTCAGGCAAGCATGGCTCCCCTACATCGAACACCGAGATGGTACGTAGGGCACTCACGATCACCGCCTTCGCGGCGGTGATCCTGACCGCATACATCGGCGGCAGCCGGTACCTCGCGAACCGCCTGATCTTCGAACCTCAACTCAGCGAGCCGTGGACGACGATTCTCTTCGGCATGTTTCTCGTCCTGGCCGTGACACCGGCGCTCCAGGCACTCGCCGAACGAGTGTCTCCTCCTTCGGTCAGCCGGTTCGTCGCCTGGCCCGCGAATCTATTCCTCGGAATGGCCTTCTACCTCTTGATCGGGCTCTTCGCGGCCGACGTGACGTTGCTGCTGGTGGGCGCTGCGGTTGGCGACGACTTCGGGCTCGTCGTGCCGCGGTCTCGGGCTCTCGCAGTGGTCGTGTTCGCGGCCATCGCGGCAGTCGTTGGGATGTCCTCGGCGCTTGCGCCGCCTCGAATCCACAAGCTCTCCATCCATCTCGCACGCTGGCCCGCAGCGCTCGATGGGCTGCGCATCGTTCAGATCAGCGACATTCACATCGGCTCAATGCTGGACGCTCGATTCGCACGATCGATCGTCGACCGCGTAAACGCGCTCACCCCCGACCTGATCGCCGTCACCGGCGATCTCGTCGACGGTCCCGTCAAGCATTTGCGAGATGACGTCGCGCCGTTCGCAGACCTACGCGCTCCGCACGGCGTGTTTTTCGTGACCGGAAACCACGACTACTATTCCGGCGCCGACCCGTGGCTCGACCACGTTCGAGAGCTCGGCATGCAGCCTCTGCGCAACGAGCGAGTCACGATTTCGCACGAGGGAGCCCACTTCGAGCTCGCCGGCGTCGACGATCATCGCGCCAACCTGTTCGGGCCCGGCCACGGCGAGGATGTCCCCACCGCTCTCGCCGGCCGAGACCCCGCCGACGCGGTCGTGCTGCTCGCGCACGACCCGTCGACGTTCTCCGCGGCCATCAAGGCCGATGTCGATCTCCAACTGTCCGGCCACACGCACGGCGGACAGATTTGGCCGTTCAATCTCCTCGTAAAAGCCGCGGTAGGCTTCGTGGCGGGTCACTACCGGCGCGGCACCTCCCAGCTCCTGGTGAGCCGCGGCACCGGCTACTGGGGCCCGCCCATGCGCCTGCGCGCTCCGGCGGAGATCCTCGAGATCACCTTGCACCCCGAATCGATCCCAGCGACTCGCGCCGCGTGAGAAGATCTCAACCCCAGTCGGCGATCGACAGAACGGGCTGTCCCTCGGAGTCGAGCTGGTGGAGGTACTCGACGACACCGAAGCCCGTGCGAGTACCCCATTTGAAGCGCGCAATGCTGGAGCATACGACCGCCTGAACCTTGCCCCGCACACCCGGCAACGGCGCGAGCTGTAGAATCTCGGCCGACATCGAGTTCTCCGTACCGATCTCGTCCACGACGGTCAGATCGACGCTCTTCTGCAAGTAGGTACCCGGCTCGGTCTCGGTTCGAAGACGCACCTCACGCAGGCCACGAAGCGCGCCGTCTTGGAGGATCCAGCCAGAATGATCGTCGGTGCCCTCGTCGACGCGGCGGTCCACGGCCAGTGCGCTCCCATCGTCGAAGCGCACCCAGAACCGCCGACGCAGGCGAGGAATCACGCTGCCCGTAGCTCCCCACGTTTTCTCGCGCACGCCAGGTACGTCCAAGCGATACTGGTCGCCGGAGACCCATACTTCTCCCGTGAACCGACCGGCCTGTCCGAACTTGCCCGCCGCGCCCTCGGTCGCGGCAGCGGGCGCCTCCGCATGAAACGTCAGGTCCACGCTCAGCCGTTCCAACCTCGCCTTGTGCCAGGCGTCGTGGCTCGCGGCGTCGCGGGAGGACCGCAGTGAGTGCGCCGGCCCGTCGTATGAGAGCTTCCACTCCTCGAGCGGACGCACCATCTCATACTTGACGCCTTCCACTTCGAGATCCGCGGTATTCTCCTTCTGGGATCGAACGTGGCGGGCCGCCAGAAGGCCTCCATCGGCGACGAAGACGTCCAAGCCGACATCCATGATCCCCTCGTTCGGACGCACTCCGATACGTGAGAGCAGCGCGAGGCGATCCGTCGGATCGACGAAATTGAACGAGTACGACTCACTCCACCCCAACGCGTCCGAGACGTCGTGCGGCCCCTCTTCGTTCGAGGATACGGGGCGTAGCCTCACGCTTGGCCCTCAGGAAGGACTCGCGTGAAGGCGTGCAGGTCGTACGACGCGAAGACTCCGTCCACGACGTACGGATCACTCTCGACCAGCGAGCGCGCCGCATCGAAATTCTCGGCTTCGAACACCACGAGGCTACCACACGGCGTCGTGCCATCGGCTTCGAGCAGCGGCCCGGCCCGCGCGATGCGGCCTTCGCGGTCCAGAGCCTTCAGGTGCTCCAGATGACGAGGTCGCACCGCTCCGCGCTTCGCAACCGCGTCTTCCCCGTTCTTTCCGACCATAACGAACAACGACATGGGCCTAATCCTCTCCTCTACGGACCCGCACACGAGTCCCGCTCTCTGCGGATCGATAGCACGCGTCAGCGATCGCCACCGCCGCCGCGCCGTCTGCAGCGGTGATGGAAGGCTGCTGCGCACCGCGGGCAACACGGGAGAACTCCTCGAGAACGGCACGCACCGTCGGGACCTCATCCGGCCGCGCCGTGCGAGAAACGCCGCGCCCTTCCAGAAGCATGACCGTCCCGTGCACGTGGTCAGCCAGGATCTGGCCAGCCTCGGCGACGATGCGAATCTGGCCCGCCCGACTTCGGGTCGCACGCGAACCGGCCGCTGCACCCAGGACGGGGCCCTCGAGCCCGTCGAGAGCGAAGGTCGCCGAGAAGTTGTCCTCGGTCTCGGTCGTGACGACGCGGTCGGTGAAACACGACGCCTCGACCACCTCACCGCCGCTGAGGAATCGGAGAAGGTCGAACATGTGAACGCCGGTGTGGAGAACGTTACCGCCGCCCGAACGCGCTGGGTCGTCCAACCAGTCGAGTCGGCTGGGTTCGAAGCTCTGCGTGAGGAGAACCTGACTCACTCGCCCTAGCTCGGCGACCCACTCGCGGACGGTTCGGACCACCGCCGAGAAACGAAGAGTCTGCGCCACCATGCACGGAAGCCCGGCCTCTTCGACACGACGCTGTAGGCGCATCGCCGTCACGACATCGATCGCGAACGGCTTCTCGACCAAGAGCGGACGGCCTGCTGCGGCACATCCTTCCACGATTTCGGGATGAAGGGTCGGCGGCACCACCGCGATCACCGCGCGGACGGCGGGGTCGGACACCAGCTCATGCGCGTCCTGGTGAAAGCGAACGCCCAGACCCTTCGCCTGACTTCGTCCTGCCTCCGCATCCCGCCTCGAAATCGCGACGACGCGAAGCCCGGGCACGTCTCGTTGGATGTGATCGAGATAGCGGACGCCGTGCTTGCCGAGTCCGATCAGGCCCACCGGGAGGGGCTCCACCTGCTTGGAAGAATCCATACGCCAGAGCGCCGTCCCGCAGGGCGACGACGGTCTTCGAGACTAGCAGATCGGGCTCGGGGACGAGGCGCCCGCGTCGCAATCGGGCGCGGCGCGAGCCGCTCTACCAGCTTTCGCTTCCCGGCGCGCCCTTGAACGGGCCGACCACGCCCTTGGTGACCCACCCACCATAGTACTCGCCTGGCTGGGGTCGTACGCGCTCGTCGCCCAGCCAGCATCCATCGGCCCGCGCTGGGAAGAAGGAGAACCAATTGCGCAAAACGGCGTACTCCGGAAACGGGTCCGGATAGCTCCAGGCGATGGCCTCTACCGTTCGACCGTCGAGCTGCACCTGCCAGTACGTCGCGAGCCCCTTCCACTCGCAAAGCGAGCGGCCCGGGATCGGAACCAGGCAATCCACACGGACATCGGACGGCGGCACGTAGAGCGTCGGTGGGCTCGACGTCTCGAGCACCCGCAACGCGCGCCGACTCGACGCGAGCACGGCGCCTTCCAGTTCGACCCGGACCCTGCGCTCCTCCGGCTCGACCCGCGGCGGGCGCGGGTAATCCCAGACCGACTCCTCGCCTTCACGCGGCGCCACGATATCGGTGGGGCGGCCACGCACCACGCGCCGGAAACGATCTCGTTCGCGTCGAACGAGCGCGTCGTCCCAGTCCGTTCGCCCGGGCACGCGCCTCACCCGAGCGACGAAACGACCCCGGCACCGAGAACGACGGGTGCCTTGCGGGCCATTCGAAGCACACTCTCTTCGTCCGTGAAGGTCTCGATCTCCGAGACCGCGACCCATTGCAGATCGTTCGACTCCTCGGTCACGACGAGCTCCTGCCCCGCCTCAGCGATGAGCAGATAGCGAAGGTCCAGATGGAGATGTGCGGGCTCGCTCCCCCGAGCGGGGATGCGATGAACGTCTACGTCCAACGGCATCGGCACGGACGCCCCCGACGGTTCTCGGAAGCGCTCCATCCCCGACTCTTCGCGCGCCTCGCGCAGTGCCACCTGAAACGGATCGACCTGCCCGTCGGAATGCCCGCCGAGCTGGAGCCAGCGATCGAGCTTCGCATGATGCGTGAGCAGCACCTGGCGATGATCCGCCGACACGATCCAGGCCGAGCCCGTGATGTGCCCCTCGAGGCAAGCTCGATCGAAGCAGTTCTGGTGTACTCGAACGAACTGACGAATGTGATCGACCCCGACGAGCTCGTCGGGGTGATGCTCGAGGTACCGAGTCAACAGATCGAGAACGCCCTTGCGATGCACGGGGAGCAGCTTGGCATGCGATCTCGCCCTAGGCTACCGCTGAACCATGAGCTACCGCGCCGTCATCTTCGACCTCGGGGGAGTCGTTCTCGGATCGCCGCTCCACGTCATCCGCGACTACGAGAACGAAAAGGGCATCACGTCCGGCTTCATCAACGGCGTCGTGATGTCCACCGGTCCGGAGGGTGCGTGGTCACGCCTGGAGCGAGGCGAACTCGACCTCGAACAGTTCTACCCGGCCTTCGATGAAGACTGCGCCGACGCCGGGTCCGTGTTCTCTGCGCGAGAAATGATGGAGCGCATCGCATCGGTCACGGGCCCACGGCCGCAGATGCTCGACGCGATTCTCCGCATCCGAAAGCGGGGTCTCACGACCGCCGCCCTCACGAACAACTGGAAGAGCGACGAGGTACAGTCGGATGCCCTCGCCGACTACTTCGATGCCTACGTAGAGTCCGCAATCGAGGGTGTCCGCAAGCCGGACCCACGCATCTATCAAATCGCCTGCGACCGGCTCTCGATCGAGCCAAAGCACGCGGTCTTCCTCGACGACATCGGCGGAAATCTGAAGACCGCACGACGGCTCGGCATGGCGACCATCAAAGTGGACGAACCGGACGCTGCGTTGACCGAACTCCAAGAGTTGCTCGGGTTCGACCTCATCTAAAGCCAGCGATCCACCGGCCTACTTCTGTGGATGCTCCACCGCGAGCCACGCTCGCATGGACCCGATGAAACGGTCGTTGTCCTCGGCGACGACCTTCGAACGATCCGGGTCGCCGAAAAGCTGCATGCGCATGTCGTCCTGACTCGCAAACCCAATCTCGGCGATTCCGTCGAAGTCCTCCCCCGCCTCAGACAAACGCGAATCCACCACGTTGGTCACGTAGTGCGCCAGCCCGTCGCCCTGCTTCAGCGCGAGAGGAACGTGGGAGCCCAGCCAATGCTCGACGAACTGCTCATGTGTCATGTCAGGCTTACGCTTGATGCCCGAAACCAGCTTCACTCCGGGGGTCGTCCGCCCCACCACCCAGCCGTCTGGTTTGCGATGGACGTGAGCGGTGCACTCATAGGAATCCGCGCCACCCATGAATCCGACGACGTCCTCGTGGATGGTCGCCTCTCCCTCCGGCGAATCGTACAGCCGTTCGCGGTAGTCCTCGAGCGTGTCGAAGCTGAGCTCGCCAATGGAATCGATCTCCGACGCGCCAGGCGTGAGAGCGCGGGCGACGATGTTCACGACGTAGTGGCGCATGGTCGGATGGTGCCGTAGGGCGAGCGGCACATGTCCCCGCAGAACCTTCTCGGCGTACTCGTCGTGCGTGATGTCCGGGCGACGGCGACAGAGGAACATGAGTTTTCGCATCCGGGAACTTGACCTTCCGGCAATGCAGGGGTCAAGCCTCTGGTGCTAGTGATTGGCGCAGCAACCCCGCCCGATGATCAGCCTCGAGAACATCACCAAGAGCTTCGGTGCTCGCACCTTGATCGAGGGCGCCACGCTCACGCTGGGCCCCGGCGAGAGGATCGGCATCGTCGGTCCGAACGGGGCCGGAAAATCGACGCTGCTCTCGCTCCTTCTCGGCTACGAACTTCCCGACGAGGGCGCCATTCGGCGGTCGAAAGGCCTGACCCTCGGACATCTACCGCAAGAGATCCTGACCGCCCCAGACCAGACGGTTCTGGAGACGGCAACGCGGCCCGCCGGACGTCTGGCCGAGATCCTCGGAGAGCTCGACCGGCTGCCGGAAGAGATCCGGCGGGCCACGACCGACGACGAGCGCGATGCGCTCAGTACGCGACTGGCCGAGGCCCACACCGGATTCGCGGACATCGGTGGCCATGATCGCGAGGCCCGTGCGCGGCGAATCCTCGCAGGACTCGGCTTTCGCCCCGGCGAAGAGGACAGGCGCCTGGGAACTTTCTCAGGTGGCTACGTCATGCGAGCCGAGCTCGCCCGCCTCCTCCTGGACCTACCCGACGTGCTTCTTCTCGACGAACCAACGAACCATCTCGACCTCGAGTCGGTCCTCTGGCTACAGGGGTTTCTCGCAACGGCGCGCTCCACTCTGATCATCATCTCTCACGACCGGGCGTTCCTCGACGCGACAATCCAGTCCATCATCGAAGTGGATCGCACCCAGCTGACCCGCTACGTCGGCAGCTACGAAGACTACGTGCAGGAGCGCGCGGCCCGGCGCGCCCAGCTGGAGGCGGCGGCGAAGGCACAGGATCGACGGATCAAGCAGACAGAGCGCTTCATCGAACGATTCCGCGCGAAGAACACGAAGGCGACGCAAGTGCAGAGCCGGATCAAGGCTCTCGCGAAGGAAGACCGGATCGAGCTTGCGTCGGAGAGCTCTCGAGTTCACCTCCGCTTCCCCCAACCCGAGCGCACGTCGGACATCGCGCTCGCGCTGGAGAATATCCGGTTCGGTTACGCCACGGACACCGTCTACGACGGGCTGGACTTCCGCCTCGAGCGCGGAGAGAAGACCGTGCTCGTCGGTCCGAACGGGGCCGGAAAATCGACGCTTCTCAAGCTCCTCGGCGGAGTCCTCGAGCCAAGCGTCGGGGAACGCCGACTCGGGCTGCGCGCGACGATCGGGTACTACGCGCAGCACCGACACGACCTGCTCGACCTCGACCGGACCGTGATCGAGAACGCACGATCTGCGGCGCCTACTCAGACCGAGACCTTCATCCGCACCCTCCTCGGCTCGTTCCTGTTCCGCGGCGACGACGTCTTCAAAGCCGCCTCGGTACTGAGCGGAGGCGAGAAGAGCCGGCTCGCGCTCGCTCGCATCCTGCTCGCGCCCCCCAGCGTCCTGCTGATGGATGAACCAACGACCCACCTGGACATCCCTTCGGTCGACGCACTGATCGATGCACTACGCGACTACGAGGGCTGCCTGTGCTTCGTGAGCCACGACGTGCACTTCATCCGGCGCCTCGCCAAACGCGTGGTGCGCATCGAGCCCGGGAACGTCACCGAGTACTCCGGGGATTGGGAGTACTACACCTGGAAGCGCAGCCAGGAGGCCGAGATCCTCGCCGGGCGAACGGTGGCGAGCGGTCCGGGCGATGAGGACCTCGATGGCGAGCGGTCCGGCCGGGGCCGCCGGGCAGAGCGCAGAGCGGCGGCTGAGGCGCGGAACGACCTCGCCCGGAGAACCCAACCTCTGCGAATGGAGCTGGCCTCGCTCGAGACCCAGATCGAAGCTCTGGAAACCGAGAAAGGGGGCCTGGAGTCCCAACTCGCAGACCCGGCAAGCTACGAGAATCCACGGTTCGACGTCGCTGCGGCCCAGCGCCGGCACGCCGAAGTGGCCCGCAATCTCGCAGGATGCATGGACCGGTGGGTCGAGATCCAAGGCGCCCTGGAGACCGCAGAAGGCGAGTTTCCCGACTAGACAGCAGCTCCGCCTTCCACAGCCGTGGAGAAGGGGGCCTTGAATCTCCCCGTCCGCCATGGCTACATCATCTTGCAAGGCAAGTTGGATCCGGAAAGGAAACGCATACGAATGATCAATATGACTGCAAATCACAGCTGGCACGGAAACGGCGCCCGGCGTGTACGCGCAGTCTCGTTGCGTTCCGCCGCTGCCGTCGCAGCCGTCTCGCTCGTATGTGCGCAGGCCAAGCGCACGCCGGTCGCGACGATTTGCGACACCCGGCCCAGCAGCCCACCACGAGGTAATCGGTAAATACCGAAATCAAACGATTCCTCGAAGGAAAGGCCGCTGGGTGACAACCCAGTGGCCTTTTTTTTTGGCCGATCGAGGAGCAACCAAGCTCCTGACCCGGGAACGGGCGGGGGCGGGAAGGAGAGTAAGGAGCCATGGACACGATCAACATCGATCCCAGAATCCTTTCGGACCGCATCCGATTCGTGGTGCGAGACGAGCCCAAGGCCTTCGCGTACGACCTCGGGCTCAGCCTTTCGGCTGTCTACAACTACATGAACGGCCGAATCCCAACGACTGACGTGCTTTTCCGCATTGCGAAGTACACGGGATACCCCATGGAGTGGTTCCTGGGTGAAGAGACCCCGGATGCCGAGAGCACCTCGGTCGCAGCCTGAGAAATCAGCATGTATCCCGGGTCCCCGCGGTCGGTAACGGCCGTGACCGCGGGGACCCTCGGAGAGAATCGGTGTAGATTCCGACTTTCCGGACTGGCCCTCTGGAAGCTACCGTGCACACAGACGCGCCGTCGCCTGGGCTCCCCCACCGAATGTTGAACCCACCCCGGGCGGCGTCGACCACGTACGGAGGCCCTTTTCTTGTTGTCGCCCGCTCCACACCAACCCAGAACGGCCCGGCCAACCCACTTCCTCACCCTCGCCCTGTTGACGCTCGTCGCATGCGGCGGTGGTGGCGGGAGTGATGACGGGACGTCGAACAACGTCCCCTCTCCGGCCCCGTCTCGAATTCCGGTGGACCCACCCGTCACGAATCCTCGCAATCCGAGCACCGCTCGTATCGCCTTGGAGAACGGCGACAGAGCGATCGACGGCTTCGTCGTGGGCAACATCGAAGACGCCGCACTCGCCGCGGACGGCAGCCTCGCCCTGATCGCGGCGGCGGAACAGGGCGACCAGCGAGCCGTTCTACGCCTCGATGAGGAGGGAACGCTCCGGACCATCTTCGACGAAACGAACGCGCCCGACGGCATCGACCTCACGACCCTCACCCGGCTCCGCATGGCTCCGACCGGCGAAATCGTCTTCCAGAGTGGTGCCGGCCTCGACACCGACCAACTTCACCTCGCGCTGGAGGACGACGTGCAGACCATCGCGGGGCTCGAGGGCGCCACGGCGCCCGACTTCCGCATCCTGGGCGATGTCCGAATCGCCGAGGATGGTCTAGTGGCCTTCGTCGGGGGCGGCGGAGAATGCGAAGTCGATACCGGGAGCGGGACACCCCGCGACCTCTGCACGCTGGCTCTGTTCTTCTCGGACGGTAGGGACATCGTTCGAATCGAGGACGAGGAGTTCGAGCTCGACCGACGACCAGCGAACGACGTCGAGATCGCGATGAACGGTGCCGGAGACCTCTTCTTCTCGGTGCCGGGCCGCCGCACGTCGCCAGTCGTCGTCCGATTCGATGGCAGTGAGCCGCACGCGGTGCTTCGCAATGCCGACGAACTCCCGGGTTTCGGAATACTGAGCCGGGTCGATGTCGTCGATCTCGACCAGGAGGGACGGCTTCTCGTGGAGCTCGGTGTGCAACCCGAAAACTCCGACGACCCCGTTCGCGATCGCGTGGGCCTGCTCGATGGAGACCAGCTCACGAGCTTCGCCGTCGAAGGAGGCGCCGAAGGCGACCGCACCGTGTCGGCGCTCCGGGGCATCGGACTCGGCGGTGGGCGTGCACTCTTCGAGGCGACGCTGCTCGACGGCGCCAGCGAACAGGAGACGCGGTGCCTGCGTCTGGGCGATGCCACCTCGACGGTCGAGATCGCGTGTGAGGGGGATCCGTTCCCCGGCGAGGAGAGCGAGGTGTTCTCGATTGGCGGAACCCGAATCAACTCGGTGGGCGACGTCCTTTTCGTCACGACGCTCGGCACACGAGGAGAAGGCACGACGAGGGTGCAGGAGAGGCGCGCCTCGGTCCGGCGAGCGAGCGGCGAGATGGTGACGATCGCTTCGAGTCTCGACAACGAGACGCTGGGGAGGGTCACTCGGTTCACGACCGTCGGCTTCACCGACGTGGGGCAGGCGCTCTTGATCGCCGAGCGCAGTCGCTCGAGCGATCGCCTTCTCCTCCTAGGAGATAGCCGCTAGTACCTGGCGAGCGACGCCGTCGACGCGGGCCGCCACACGGTCCATGAACTCGACCGCGTACGGTTCGGCCTCCGCTACCGACAGGCCCTCGAGCGTGCGGCGAGCCGCCTGCCCCAGGGTGAGGAGCTCTGCCTCGAGTGGATCGAACGCACCGCGAACGCGATCGCTCAAATCCGGCTGGGACTCGACGGCCAACGCGATGTTCTCGAAAACCCACCACAGCGCATCGCTCGGCGCGTCGCTACCACGAGCAAAAGACTCGGGGATCTGCGCCGCCACGAGGACCGGGAAAAACACCGAACAACACGGCCTGCCGAAGCTCATCCACGCCACAGGGAGAGCCGCAGAAGGCGCGGAAAGTTCGACCACGAGGCTCGCCGCCGTGCGACTCAAGCCCTCGTGCATGCAGATCGTGGAACCCGCGCCGGGACGATACCTTCGCCCACGCACACCATGATCACGCAGAACCTCGCGAAGGGTGGGAACGTCGACCCCAGGCGCGGCGTCCTTCAGGCGCGCCCGCGAGCAGCGAAGGCGGCCCTCGGAAAAGGATCGAGGGATGTTCTCCACGTCGCGGTACGTTTGGGCGAAGTCGAAAGGATCGCTGGTCGGAAGGCCGCTGCGAACTGCGCCCGCGATCGCCTGATCGGAGAGCCGATCCCAGTCGGTGCCGATCGTGATCTGGTTCGAAATCGAATCGGTCGCACGACAGCGGCGCGCTGCCCAGTGACGCCCCGGCGCTTCCAGGATCCACGCCTCCTTCGCGTCCGCGAGCAGGAACGAACTGTTGTACGGGAACTCGAACTC
>JAJCZO010000258.1 GCA_029262355.1 Deltaproteobacteria bacterium | reverse complement strand
GGAGCTGCGCACCTGCGTGAGGGCGACGCCGAATCGAATCGGGCCTTGGGAGGTGCTCATGAGGCGGCTAATGGTCGTGGCCGTCGTGATCGTGGTGGGCGTGCTCGTCGTCTTCGTCGGGGGGATCGAGCGGAACGTCGTGTAGCGGTGCGGCCCGCAGCACCTCAGCCACACTCGGAAAGGCCTTCTGCAGCGTATCGAGGCGTGCCGCGACCCCGCCCACGCGTCGCGCGAGCAGCTCCTCGTACTCGCTCAGGGCGGCCTTCAAGGAGTCGGCAGCGCCGTCCTTGATCTGGCTCGAGTCCAAGTTCTCGTTGATCTTCTCCGCGAGCGCATCGAGCTTCTCGCCCACCGTTTCGTTCAGGCGTTTGCCGATGTGCTCGGCCCACAGCGCCTGAAAGGCGTGAGTCGCCGGGACCTCACGGCGCAGGCCAGAGCTGAGCTGGTACAGGCGCGAGCTGATGTTCTCGATGCTGTTGAGCCCACGTCGGGAGTGGAAGGCGTTCAGGCTGCAGAGCCGGTCGCGCAGCTTCTCGGGCTGCCCTCCGTCTGCAAGGACGGTAAGGGACTGCTCGAGCTCTTCCATGGTCAGGTTCGCCATTTTGCGGGAATCTCCTCTCGGACTGGGGTCCGTAAATCGAGACGGCAGCATACGGACCGCGAGCCGGGCACGCCACTCCGGCGGGACATGGGAAAACGGCGAAGGGAAACCTCAATCCGGAAGAAATCGAGAGAATCCAGGGGTGGTGACGGTTATTGCGCCGCTGGCCGTCGCTTTGCTCTCGCCGGGAACCCTCGTTTTGGAGGGGCTCTAGGCGTTCATCTCGTAGGCGCCCGACAGGGGCGCCACGTGGCGGCTCCAGACCCGGTCGTACCGGGCCTGGTCGATCGTGGCCTTCCGCATGATCCTGCGGCATCCGTCCATTTGCGTCTCGGTGCTGCTCGTCTTGCTGAAGAGCTGTAGCGCGAATTTCGACATGTCGCGGACCATGAAGTCGAAGATCTGATCGAGAAGGTCGTCGTCGATGTCGTACAGGGGTGCGTTCTCGAGCAGAAGTTGCGAATAGACGACGAGCGCGAACATTTCGCCCATGGCGAGGAGGAAGTCGACGTCTTTCATCTGCTCGGGGCCCGGAGGGGCGTCCTCGAGCATCTTGCGGAAGATCTCGGTCTGCTCGGCGAAGAGGACAACGTTGGGCACGGTGCAGCCTTCGAACGCGCGCCGGTAGTCGTTGAATTGGATCTGCGAAAGGCCCTTCGTGCTGCCTTGGTGGAACAAGAAGTCGTCGTTCTTGTCGTGGTCTTGCGTTCCTACGTCCGGGTACTCCATGGGGTTGAAGAAGAAGCTCGGCATGAACTTCACGATGAGCGCGATGTTCACGTGTACCGTGCCCTCGAGCTTCGGTAGTGCGCGGATGTCGATCGCGGCCTGACCGAAGTACGTGCTCTTCTCGAAGCCCTTGGCGGCGATCGCATCCCACATCAGATCGATCACCGTCTCGCCCTGCGTGGTGACTTTCATCTTCACCATCGGGTTGTACAGAAGATAGCGACGGTCGTCGGAGGACGCAGCGCGCATGTAGTCGGCCGCGCGCAGGGCGAAGAGCTTCATTGCCACGAGGCGGCAATAGGCATCCACGAACATCTGTCGCACGTGGGGCATCTCGGTGACCGCGTTGCCGTAGAGGATCCGATTGCTCGCGTGCGTGATTGCCTCGTACAGCGCGTGGGTGCAGATGCCAATCGAGGCCCACCCCAGATTGTACTTGCCGATGTTCACGGTGTTGAGGGCGGCGTTCCACGCATCTCGGCCGCGGTGAAGGATGTCCTTCTCGGTGACCGGGTAGTCCTTCAGCTCGAACTCGGAGACGTAGTTCTGGCTCGCCACGACGTTCTGCACGAGTTCGTAGTTCGCGTGCTTCGGATCGGAGGCGAAGAAGACGTACTCATCCTTGTCGGCAAAGCGCCCGAACGTCGACACGATGGCTGCCTCGTTGCCGTTGCCGATGTAGTACTTTCTCCCGTTGGCCCGCCAGCCGTCGCCGTCCGGGCTGAGCACCATGTCGGTCGAATATATGTCGGCCCCGTGGGTACGCTCGGACAGACCGAAGGCGAAGATGCCGCCCTCTTCGAGAGCCTTGGCCGCGCGGTGGCGGAGCTCGGTGTTCTCGGTCATCCAGAGGGGGCCGAGGCCGAGTACCGAGACCTGCCAAGTGTACCAGTACTGCAGACCGTAGAAGCCGAGGATCTCTGCGAACTCACAGTTGCGCCAGGTGTCCCATCGGCCGTCGTCGGCTCCCTCGCCGGCAGGGGTGCACATCGTCGCGAAGATGCGCCTTTCCTTCACGTACTCCAGGAAGTCCGCGTACCAGACCTGGGAATAGTAGTCTTCGAGCAGCCGCCTCTTGCCCTTCCGTTCGAAGAACTCGACGGTCTGCTGCATGATTTCTGCGGAGCGTGCGTCGGGGTAATGGCGGCGAAGATCTCTCGGGTTCAGCAGGATCATGCCGGCACCCCTACAACGAACAGCCGCTCAGGGGGAAGGCCGACTGGCGACGAAGCGCGCACGCGTTGCACGACTAGGGGGCCCGGCCCTCAGGTGGCCAGGGGGCGACGCCGTCTTCCAATGGGATCTCGAGGCTACGCAGGACGCGCGAGATCATGCTCCAGTTTCCGATCGCAGCGACGAGCTCGAGCTGCTCCTCGACGGTAGGAAGCACGGCGGTGCATGCGGCCCACGATTGCGCGGAGATCGCGCCGTCGTTCAGAATGTCGTCCGTGGCGGCGAGGACCGCGCGGTCGGCGTCGGACCAACCCGTGTGGGCCTTCCAATCCCGCACCGCGAGGACGTCGGCTTCCGGCACGCCGAGGTCGAGCGCGACGCGCCAGTGCTGCGTCCACTCATACACCGAGCCCGTGGCCCAGCCGATCCGCATGATCAGCAGCTCGCGCAGTCGTGTGTCGAGTTTGGCGTCAAATAGAAGCGCGACGAGGAGGTCGTGCACTTGCTTAGCGATCCGGGGATGGCGCAGGAGCACTCGAAAGATCGAGAGCTTCGCGATGTACTCGTTCACGCCGACTTCCTTGGCCGCCGCGATGGCGTCGTCGATCGGCAACATCGCGATCCGCGGTTCTCTCATGGAGCCTCAGTACTCCCATGTCTTGCCCGGGCGGTCCACATCGTCCCGATGCGCGTCTAGCGACCGACCCGAGCGCGTCGACCGGGGGAGGAGCGGAGAGTCACGCGTTCGCGCGTCGGCGTGGCGTCGCCGGCGGCTGCGCTTGCGTGCGGGGCGCTGCGGGCTTCGCGCTGGCGGCGGGCTTGCCGATGGCTGCGCGGCCGTCGAAGAACGCGCCGGCGTGCACTACGAGGTTTCTTGCCTCGATGTTGCCGAGCAGGCGTGCCGTTGCTTCGAGTTCGACCGTACCGCTGCGGATCACGTCGCCGCGCATCGTCCCGGCGATCACCATGTGCTGCGCACTGACCGTCGCTTCGAGCTCGGCAGTTTCGCCGACGAGCAGGAGTCTGTCGGCGCGAATCTCACCTCTCAGCTGGCCGTCGATACGCGCATCGCCGGGGAAGTGGATGCGGCCGGAGATGGAGACGCCGGCCTCGATCTGGTGCCGGAAGCGCTTCTCCTGGCTTGGGGTGCCGGGGGCCGCGGGATTCGCGGAACGCTCCAAGTCCGGCACGATCGCCTCGCGTTCCTAGTTCTGGCCGATCTCTTTGATTCGGGCCGCGCGTCCGGAACGCTCGCGCAGGTAGTACAGCTTTGCGCGGCGCACGCGGCCGCGACTCATCACCTCGATCTTGTCGATCCGAGGTGAGTGGACCGGAAAGGTACGCTCGACACCGATCGAGTACGAGACCTTGCGGACGGTGAAGGTCTCGCGGATGCTGCCGTGCTTGCGACGGATGCACACGCCCTCGAACACCTGGATGCGTTCCTTCTCACCCTCGACCACCTTCACGTGAACCTTCAAGGTGTCGCCTGCCTTGAAGACCGGCAGGTCCGTGCGGAGCTGCTCCGCCTCGATTGCGTTGATGATGTCGCCCGCGCCCATGATGTCTCTCCTGTGAATCCGATCGGCCATTCGCCCGCGAGGGAGAAGTCGGATCGATCGGGACCTTCTAGCGGACTCGGGCGGGGAACGCACTGTCCTGCTGGAGGCGAGTGGGATCGACCGCGGGAGAGCGGAAAAGTCCCTGAGTACAAATGTTTTTCTGGGGCGGCGGGGGGAGGCGCGAGCCCGGGCCTCCCCCAGCCACCCCGGCCCAGATCAGCCGGCGGCGGCGGCCTTGGCGCCGCGGTCCTCCTCCATGAGCTTCTTGAAGGACGGGCGGGCATGAACCCGCGCCACGTAGGCGGCAAGCTTGGGCCAGCCCTTCGCGTCGACCTCGGCGTCGGCAATTGCGAAGTTCGCGAACTGGGTGCCGAGCGCGACGTCGGCAATACTGAAGGTGTCTCCGACCATCCAATCGGCGTCGCCGATCTGCTTCTCGAGATAGTCGAAGAAGGGAGGCAGCGTCTGGTCGAGTGCTTCGGTGATCTTCGCCTGGTCCGCCTCGCGTTTGAAGAACAGGGGGCCCAATACTCGCTCTTGGAAGACCGTCGCCGTGCCGTTCACGAGGCCGGTGTCGGCGAACTCCTCGAGCCAGATCGCTCGGGCGCGGTCGTAGGCGTCGGTAGGGTAGAGCGATGGCTGTGGCGCGAGTGCTTCCAGGTAGTTCGCGATGGCGGAGGAGTCGGGAATGATCCGCTCGCCGTCTTCGAGAAGCGGTACCTTCCCCATAGGGTGCTTTTGCTTGTACTCGTCGGAAACTCCGAACGGCAGCATGCCGTCGTGTTCGTACTCCAGTCCTTTCTCCGCGAGGATGACGCGCACCTTGCGAACGAATGGGGATAGCCCGACACCGGTTAGCTTGAGAGCCATAATTGTTCTCCTTCGAGTTAGTTGCCGTCTTCCAGCAGGAACTGGAAGAGGTGGGGTAGATCCTCGAGCGCGGCCGAGTCGCCCGAGAATTCGGCACCTTGCTCCTGTGCCATTGCAGCAGGGAGAAGGCCGGCCATGAGTCCGATCATCGTCTGAGGCAGCGCGCGTATCGCGAGGTCGACGGGACGGTCGTCGTCGACGATGCGCGTTCCTCGTGGTCCGCCTTCGACGCGAATCGTCGCCGCCCGGCCGTCCAGGGCTGCTTCGAGCAAGAACCGTCGTTTGGGCGTGTGGCTCGGTGACGCGAACGCCTCGACGCCGAGCCTGATCCAATCGGGCTCCATGTGGTCGCCCTCGACCGGGGGCAGCAGCCACCGCAGGCCCCAGCGGGTGAGGTCGAGCAGGATGGGTCGCAGCGCCTGGCCGTGCTCGGTGAGCGCGTAGAGTCGCGCGGGAGTTGGAGGGCCGACCTCGCGTCGCTCGACGACGCCTTGCTCGGTGAGCGCGTCGAGTCGTTCGGTCAGCACGCTGGGGCTGACTCCGGGCAGGCGGCGCTTCAGATCTGCGAAGCGCTGCGGCCCGCAGATCAGTTCGCGGATCACGAGCAGGGTCCACCGCTGACCGAGAATCTCGGTCGCGCGAGCGAGCGGGCAGAACTGGGCGTATCGGAACGAGTCCACTGCAAGGCCATCTTAGCCGAAGGGGATTCGAATTTCAAATCTGAAGCTACTAAAAACGAACTCTCGGAAATCGCCATCCCGGGTGCGGGCGAACGGAGGAAGTGAGAAGTGGGGAGTCATGCGCTGCCGTCCGAAGAGAGAGCCGGGTTTCGTCGCGAGCCGCGCGCTCGGCGCGCTGAGCGCGGCCGTCGTGCTGTCGTCGTGCGCGGCGGTGCAGCACCTGCAGACACCCACCCTCTCCGCCGTGCGGCCGCCCGTCTTTCGTTCCGTGATCGATGGGCGTCCGCGGATGCTGACGGTGGACCTCGGTGATCGCCTTTGGGCGGCGTACGACGCCAAGAACGGGTCTTTGTACAAGGTGTGGCGAGACGGGGTGCAGTTCGAGGGCGCGGTCTACGACTACAATCACGGGCCACAACCCCGTGCGATCGGTCCCGCGTACGTGCTGCGCACGGGGCGGTCTCCGTGGAGGCTCGTGATGTCGGGCGAGCGTGTCGCCCCCGAGGTTCGGTACCGCGGCCATCGAGAGGAGGCGGGGGGCGTTACTCTCCTGAGCGAGCTGCGGCACCGCGGAATCTCGATTTTGGTGGAAGAGCAGGTCCTGCGCGTGCCGGGCACCGAGCCGGCGATCGAGTGGCGCTTTCGCGCGCACTCGGTTCCTCACGGCGTGACGGTCGAGCACGTCGTGGCCTTGGATTCATTGTCGGGTCCGCCGGAAAGCAACATGGCGCTTCGGGACATGAGGCGCGGTCCTGGTTCTCACGTGGAAGCGCGCTTGGCGTTGGACGAGAACCGAGAGACCTGGGTTCGAGCCCGCTTCGGGGAGCCCGCGATCGCGGCCGAGCCTGCGGCCGAGGTCGACGCTGGCTGGGACAGGCTTCACCAGAGCGGCTGCTCCTCTTGCCATGCGACCGACGCGCGTACCGTGGGTCCTTCGCTCCTGAACATTGCGGAGCGTTACGACGCGGCCGACGACACCATCGAGCGACTTGCGACCAAGGTCCGACACGGGGGAAGCGGTGTATGGGGCACGGCCGTGATGCCCGCGCACGATTTCCTCGATCAGGCCGAGGCCGAAGATCTGGTCGTCTTCATTCTGGCCCTCGATGGCAATGACGGGGCGGCGCGTCGCTTCGCCGGGGAGCTGCGTTCCACGGATTTCGGGAGCCAGCTCGGTTTCTGGCTCGCCGCGCCGTTTCGGTTCGGGCCGGGCTACGTCGCGGACGTGGTCGGTGACCTTTTCGCGTCCGAGGCTGGGGCCGGTGATGGGGCGCCGCTGGTCGGCGTTCATCCGAGTTTCGATCTAGAAGAGATACGGCTTTCCGATTTCACGCCCAAAGTGGGCGGCATGGACTTTCTGTCCGACGGTTCGCTGGTCGTATCGACGTGGGACGACCTGGGTGCGGTCTATCGGATTTCCGGATTGATGCTGGACGATTCCGGCGACGTGCGCGTCGAGCTCGTCGCCTGGGGCCTCGCGGAGCCACTGGGGCTTCGCGTCGTCGACGACGAGATCTACGTCCTCCAAAAGCACGAACTCACCCGGCTGGTGGATCGTGACGGCGACGGGGTGACGGATGAGTATCAAACGGTGTCGAACGACTGGGAGGTGTCGGGAAACTTCCACGAGTTTGCCTTCGGTCTCGTCGCCGAGCCGGGCGGCTTTCTCGCCACGCTCTCGTCGGGCGTCGTCCCGGGCGGAGACTCCGCCACGTCCCAGCCCGTCGACCGCGGGTCCGTGATCCGGATCGGAATGGACGGACACGCCGAACGCCTCGCGCGCGGGCTACGCACGCCCAATGGCATCGGTTGGGGCATCGACGGAGAGCTCTTCGTCGCGGACAACCAGGGCGCGTGGCTTCCTGCGAGCAAGATCGTGCACGTCCGTGAGGGCGCCTTCTACGGCTTTCGCGACGTGGATCCCGAAGGAGATGCGACCCGTTCGGAGAACCTTCCCGTCGTCTGGCTCCCTCAGGACGAGATCGGGAACTCTCCGAGCGAGCCGGTTCCGCTCGACGTCGGTCCCTACCGTGGCCAGATGATCCACGGCGATGTGACTCACGGCGGCATCAAACGCGTTTACGCCGAGCGGGTGGATGGGGAGTTCCAGGGCGCGGTCTTTCGTTTCAGCCAGGGCCTCGAGGGGGGCGTCAATCGGCTCCGTTGGGGGCCCGACGGCAAGCTCTACGTCGGAGAGATCGGCAACCCGGGCAATTGGTCCCATCGGGGAGGGCTGTGGTTCGGTCTGGAGCGCCTGTCGTATAACCACGCACCGACGTTCGAGATGCTGGCCGTCCGTGCGTTGCCGGGTGGCTTCGAGTTGGAGCTGACGGAGTCGCTCGCGGACGACCGGGGAAACGACGCCAGTGCCTACCATGTCGAGCAGTGGCGCTACGAGCCGACGGCGGCATACGGCGGGCCGAAGCAAGAGCTCGAGACGCTCGAGGTTGCTTCGGCCCACGTGCTGCCGGATCGTCGGCGGGTACGACTTCAGATTCCCGGGCTGCGCTCGGGCTCCGTCGTTCACCTGCGTCTCGACCCAGAGCAAATCCGTGGTCGCGACGGCGAGTCACTCTGGACGACGGAGGCGTGGTACACTCTGAACCGGATTCCGTCGCATCAGGGGTCGGTGCGTCCGTCGGCCACCCGGTAGATCGCGATCCGTGGGCCCGGGCGAACGACCCCCTGCAAGCGCCCGATGGGAAGGTAGAAGGCGTCCATCGCTTCCAGGACGGGGGCGTTGGTCTCGCCTTCGTCGAAGGGATCGAACACGACCAGAGGCTCGAGCGCTGCGAGCCGGGCAGGCGGCGGCACGCTCGAGTAGGCGAGCGGATACTGGTGGACCACGACGTACTCCACGCCTCGCTCGGCCCAACGCTCGGGTGGAACGTTCCGGAGCGCGCGCCCGGACGGAACCGGAGCCTCGCCCCAGTCTCGGTTGATCCGGGCGGGCGCTCCCCAGCTCAATACGCGAGCCGTCTGTGGTATGTTCGTGTCCATCCAATTGGCTGCAAGGAGGCGCGTATCCGTTTGGCCGAGCAGGCGAACCAACTGGATGCTCGTGCGGGTGGGCTCTTGGACCACCAGAAGCGCGAGAACCGCGAGGACGACTCCGGCTCGCCTGTGCAACGGCCGGAGCTCCGTTGCGGCGACCAACAGTAGGGCGATGAGGATGGCGAGGCCCGGCAGGATCGGCAGGACGAACCTCGCGAGAACCATGGGGCTCGTCATGAAGACCGCCCAGAACGAAGCGCACGTCAGAACCACTACGCGCGCGCAACGGCCGTGGTAGAGCCCGTACGCGAGGGCCGGCAGCGCGAGCAGCGTGGCCATGAGCCCGGCGCCGTACCGCAATGAGATTCCGACGTGGTACGCCAGCGGACCCGGTGCCTGCTCGTGGCCCACGAGCCAGCTGTTGTCGGCGACGGCCGAGGCCAGACGGCGTGAGTACTCGAGAGTCTCGATGGAGTCCGTGACCCAGTGTGGGTTGAGGAGGAGGAAGAACCCCACGGACGCGGCGCCGGCCCCGAGGACCCGACGCCACGGAATCACCCCGGGGGCCCCCGAGGGCTCGGTTGGGAGCAGTAGAGTGTACGCGGCTGCCGGGATGACCCCTACGCTCCCCTTGTTGCTGAGCGCATAGGCCACGGCCGCCGCAACCGCGACGGCCCGCGCCGTCTCGCTCGCGAACCGGCGGGTCGCCGCCCAGAGGAAGACGGTCGCCGCGAACGCGGCTGACGTGTCGGCCTTGCCGAAGTGGGCCTCGCGCGTCGCGAGAGTGGATGTCGCGAGGATGAGCGCCGCGACGAGTCCGACCCGATTTCCTCCGATCCGCGTGCCGACGACGTATGTGACCGCAACCGTGAGCCACGAGAGGAGCGCCGACCACCAGCGCGCCGCGTGTACCTCTCGGTGGCCGGTGAGTCGCCCGCGGTGATCCTCCGGCGCCGGAGCGATCGCGTCGAACGCGGAGATGAAGGCGCGAAGTGGATGAAAGTAGCCGCCGCCGTAGATCACCAGAGGCGGCATGAGAACGCCCTGCTCCAGGCCGCGAAGAGTGAGGGGGACGGTGTCCTCGTCTGGGCGTGCTCCGATGCGACCTTCCCCGAAATCGAGGGAAGAGAAGCGAAGCCAACCGGCACCAGCGAGAACCAGCGCGAGCAGGAGGAGCGCGCTCGTGCGCGGCAAGTCGTCCTTCGCCACCCCTCAGGTCTATCGCAATGCCGGCGGCATGCCAGACCCCGATCCCTCCATCGGCCTAACGTGCAGGGTTGCTGGAGGCTGCCGCGCAGCGGTAAAGGCGGGTGATCTCCGCTTCCCGCAACGCCGCGATCGAATCGGACTCCAGCCGGCGGCCGCCGCGATCCTATATCGCCATTTCCATCGCGCTCGGACTGCTTCTTGGCATCGTGCTCTCCGAGTTCGCTGTGCGCGTGTCCCGCTACGGCGCGGACGCCCTGATCCCGTCCGTGATGAACAGCCTGCACCCGATCGGCACGTCGGGAATGATCCGTGCCTCGATCGAGGAACTCGGCTACGAGCTGGAACCCAACCTCGATCGGCTCTACAAGAAGGTCGCGTTTCGGACGAACTCGGCCGGACTGCGTGACCGCGAGTACACCAAGGAGAAGCCCGAAGGTGCGTTCCGCGTTGCCGTGATCGGCGATTCGTTCACGATGCCGACCGGGGTCGTCATCGAGGAGGCGTACCACTCTCGGATCGAAGCTTCGTTGAACGAGGCGGCGCGAGCGAACGGATCCGGACAAGCGTACGAGCTCATCAACTTCGGCATCGGCGGGTATCAACTTCCGCAATACCTTGCGACGCTTCGTGACCGAGCACTTCCCTACGATCCCGACCTCGTGCTGATTGGCTTCTCGACGAACGACTACGTGTTCTTCCAGGTGGTCGCCGACAAGTTCAAGGAGCCGTACCGCGTGAAGGATACGACGTACCCGTTCTTCGCAAGCGAGCTCGTGCCGTGGTTGAAGAAGCGCCTCTCGGCGGAGCCCGACGCCGGTAGCCCGAAAGCCGTTCTCAGGCCAGGGTTCCGTGCGCACGTCGACGAGTACTTCGGTCGCCTCGCCGAGCTTGCCCGAGGGGCCGACGTCCCGCTCGTTTTCGTGTTCCTCGCCCAGTACCGGTGGCAGTTCATCGATTTGGTCGATGAGCTGGCGGCGATCGCGGCAAACCACGGGATCCCCTTCGTCGATGCGAGTGCGCCGTTTCCCGATGCCGAGGATCTGTCCCTTCGGATCTTCCCGGCGGATGGTCATCCGAACGGCGAGGCGAATCGTGTCTTCGCCGAGGTGATCGAGGCGGCTCTTCTCGAGCGGGATCTCGTCCCTGCGCCCGCCCGCTGAAAGCCGGATGTCGCTGGCCATCAACGATACGATCCTGAGCACAGCGACTCTCGGTGGTGGCTCGACCACGGCGCGGCTCTGAACACGCCCGTGGGTCGAGCGAAGGGATCAGCCGCGCCGCGAGACGAGTAGAGTCACCTTCTGCGTGAGTACGGGTTCGCCGTTCGGGTTCTCGAGGCGGTCGTGCAGAATGACGACGCCGCGGTCGGGCTTGCTCCTGGATTCTCGTTTCTCGGCGCACTCGGTGACGTAGCGCAGCTCCTCGTCGGGGCGTGCCGGCGCCGGGAGGCGCAGCTCGTCCTTCCCGAGCATCCCGAGTACCGCGATCGGATCCGCCATGTCGAAGAATAGGCGGGTGCAGACCGCGAACAGGTGAAGCGAGCAGAGCGTGAGCCCGCCGTAGAGCGAGTCGCGCGCGGCGGCCTCGTCGACGTGGTAGGGCTGTGGCTCCCAACGCCGCGCGAACTCGATCGCCTCCTCACGCGGGGCCGTGTAGGCACCGACGAAGATCGGCTCTCCGACCTCGAGGTCTTCCAAGTAGCGCACCGCTCGTCGCCCTACGCGCGCTGAAATCGCCCTTCGGCGAGCGCGTTGACTTTCCCGGCCTCGACGAGTCGCTCGAGATGCTGCTCGGCGGAGCGCTTCTCGACGGCGTCCGCGAACGAGACGGCGTCGCCCGGGCGGTACACGAAGCGATGTTCGACGATCTCAGCCATGTCGTGAGGGGTGGCCAGAAACTCGATCAGGCGGTTCTCGCGATCGGCGATCTTCGCTTCGAATTTGTCGAGCCGTCGGAGAAAGGCCTCGCGGCCTTCGAGCACGCCGATGTGATGGAAGGTCGCGTACCAATCGGCTTCGAGCGCACGCACGCGCGAGAGAGACCGCTCGAAGTCGGCGAGGTCAGACCACGCGTCTCCGTAGTAGGGCCCGAAACTCGTGAGCTCGATGTCTGCCAGATAGATGAGCCGCCGTGGAGTGGCGGACTCGTTCCATTCGATCTCGAAGCAGCAGTGGCCGCGGGTGTGCCCTGGCGTGTGAAGGGCGCGAACCGTGACGCCACCGAGGTCGAAGACGTGGTCCTCGGTGAACGTTTGCGGGTCTGCGCGTGGTACGAAATGGAACTGGTTTACGAGAACGTCGCGAAAGGATTCCGCGATCCATCCTGGAAAGCCGTATATGTCGAGCAACGCGTCGATCGAGCGGATGCCCACCGCGTCGAGTTCGTGGAAGTGCCAGGGGACGTCCCGGAAAAGGTGGCTCCCCGCGATGTGGTCCTCGTGGCAGTGGCTGTGCAGCACTCTGGCCACCGTGGGCAGCGGTCCGTCGCGTCCGAGTAGGCCGAGACTGGGGTCGATGATCAAGACCTCTCGCTCTCCTTCGACCAAAAGGCTGTTGCCCTCTGGGTAACGCCCTTTGGCCGGGCCTTCGAGGACGGTGACGGGGCCGAAGCGCGGATCGCTGGGAAGAGTGCCGGCGCTCATCGACTCGACCCTATCGATTGAAGGTCGGTTTGGCGACGGCGCCGGCCTCGTAGGCCAGAGGACGGCGCCGTCGGCCTCAGTATGCGGCGGTGACGGGGAAGACCATCCGCGACTGTGGTCGGTTGAGGCTCGGCAGATCGGTCGCGCCGAGTCCGAGCAGGATGGCGCTTGCGTGCACGCGTCTGCTGGCCGAGGCCTGCACCCAACCCACGAACGGCAGATCCGCAGCCGCGATGAACTGTGACACGAAGACGAAGCGTACGCCGTACGGGGGAATCTTCAGGTGGTGCGTGCCGACGCCGGTCCCCTCGGAGTCCCTTGCGGCCATTTTCACCTCGACCTCGTCCCCAGAAGTGTTGGTGTAGACGAGGGCGGTGTTGACCCCCGGAACCGTGGGCTTCTGATCGATGATGTCGAGCGCGCCAACCAGGTCGGCCTGCGCGAAGGCCGGTGGGGCCACCAGGGCCCCGACCAGCAGGCTTCCCCCAACCAGGATCGCAAGTATCGTTCCTCGAAAATTCATCTTCGTACCTTTCTCCCGGGGCGCTGAGAGTCCCGGGGTGTGGCCCCTCTCAAGGAGCTCGATTTGAATGAAACAAATCTTGTTAGTTTTATGAACTCTAGTCAACACCCGATTTCAGGTGTCGTTGGTCGCGGCGTGCGCTATCGAGCAGTTCGGTGCGGAGCGGACTCGAGCGGACTCTCCGGGATCTGGAATCCCTTGCAGACGACCCCTCTCATCCGCTCGAACCGGTAGGGGTCGAATCGCGCTACGACCCGCCCCGATCTTCGATCCATCCCGACCGTGCGCTGAGTTGGCTGAGGAGGTTGTGGCCGGTCGTGGCAGGCCACCGGGGGATCTTTGCGGTGGCGCTGCTCGCCTCGCTCGCGAGCCTCCTGTGTGGCGTGGCGGTCCCTCGCGTGATGATGGCCGCGATCGACGATGCACTGACCACGCGCACCGCCCCGCTCGAAGGCTTCGTGATCGCGATTGCGCTGCTCGGTCTGATCCGTGGCGGAGCGGGGTTCGTCAGTCGGTTCTGGCTCTTTCGCGTAGCGTACGCGATCGAGAACGACCTGCGGGTGACGCTCTACGACCACTTGAGCCGAATGTCATTTTCGTTCTACGACCGCGTGCAGTCGGGCCAGCTCATCTCCCGAGCGAACTCCGACATTCGAACGGTTCAGATGTTTCTCACGTTCGGGCCGCTCATCTGTCTGACGATTCTCTCGTTCCTTGCCGCGATCGGTCTGATGTTGTCGATCAGCGTGCCGCTCACGATCGTTGCGATCTTGCCGTTGCCGTTCGTCGGGGTTCTCGGTGCGAGGCTCGGCCGGCTGACCTTCCCGATCTCCTGGATCGTTCAGTCGCGCATGGCCGACATTGCCACGACCGTCGAGGAAAACCTGTCTGGCGTCCGCGTCGTGAAGGCGTTCTCGGCCGAGCGGGCGCAGATCCATGCCATCTCCAAGGCCGCGCGCCGACTCCAGTGGATCAACGTCCGACAAGCTGAGGTTCAGGCCGCGCATGCGCCGGTGATCGAATCGATGCCCCGTGTGGGGATGGCGCTGGTGCTCCTCGTGGGGGGCTGGCTCACGATCGAAGGACGACTCACGATCGGCGCGATCGTCGCGTTTACCACCTACGTTGTCATGTTGCAGGCCCCGTTTCGGATGTTCGGGTTCTTCCTCATGATGGTGCAGCGCGCGGCGGCCTCCGCGCTTCGGATCTACGAAGTTCTGGATGAGGAGCCCGAGGTTCGCGACCGAGGGGATGCGCATGATCTGACGGATCCGCGCGGCGCCGTGCACTTCCAGAACGTCACGTTTGGTTACGGGGATGCCGCGCCGGTGCTGTCTGGCTTCGATCTCGACGTGCCCGCGGGCGAGACGGTGGCGGTGGTTGGCCGGACCGGGTGTGGGAAATCGACGGTGGCGCGCCTGCTCGCGCGATTCTACGACGTAGACGGCGGTGCAGTTCGGATCGATGGGGAGGATGTGCGGGATCTGACGCTCGCGAGTGTGCGCGCCCACGTCGGAATCGTCCCCGACGAGCCCTTTCTTTTCACGACGTCGATCCGCAACAACATCGCCTACGCCCAACCCGACGCATCGGACGAGGATGTGATTGCTGCGGCGCGCGCAGCGGGCGCGTCGGACTTCATCGACCGGCTGCCCGAGGCTTACGATACGGTCGTCGGCGAGCGGGGTTACGATTTGTCGGGTGGGCAGAGGCAGAGGATCTCGATTGCGCGGTCGCTTCTCGCCAATCCGCGGGTCCTGATCCTCGACGATGCGACGAGTGCGGTCGACGTGCACGTGGAGCAGTCGATCCACGACGCCCTGGAAGCCCTCTTGGAGGGGAGGACGACGATCGTGATTGCTCACCGTCTGTCGACCATCGCACTTGCCGACCGGGTCGTTCTTCTCGACTCGGGAAGGGTCGCGGCAGACGGTACGCACGGGGAGTTGATGCGAAGCGAGCCACGCTATGCCGAGGTGCTCGCACACCTCGAGGACGACACGGGGGCCAGAGATGCGCCTGCTCCGGAGGTGGCACCGTGAGTTTCGGGGGCGGTGCGTTCGCGGGAGGGCCGGTCTTCGGCGGGCTCGGAGGGCAGGGGGGGCAGAATCTGCCCTTCGCCGGTGTTCCGACCGAACTACAGGAACGGGTCGACGAGATCCTGGCTACGGAGCCGGATGTGGCGGACGAGGCGGTCGACTTCAGCCAGGCGGAGTACGATCGTCGGCCCTTCACGTTGGGGCGCTTCCTCGCGCCGCACTGGGTGGCTCTGCTCGGCGCACTCGGCTTGGTCGTCCTCGAGACGATCACGCTCCAGGCGGGCCCGCTTCTCACGAAGATTGCCATCGACTCGGGAATCCGGGCGCGAAGCACTCAGGTCTTGTTCGCGGTGGCCGCCTCCTACGTGGTGCTGATCGGGTTGTCGATGCTGATCAGCCGCGCTCGAATCGTGGTAACCGCTCGGGTCGGCGCCGATTTGATGGTGCGCCTTCGGGTGAGGATTTTTGCGCACTTGCAGAGGTTGTCGCTGGGCTTCTTCACCGAAGAGAAGAGCGGCGTGCTCTTCAGTCGCCAGACGAGCGATCCGGTTTCGCTCGCGGCGTTGTTCCAGGAAGGTCTCGTGCAGCTCGCCGTGCAGGCGTTGACGTTGATGATCGTGACGGGGCTTCTCGTCGCCCTGAACGCCTGGCTCGCCACGATCGTGCTCCTCGCGGTCGTGCCGGCGATGTTGCTGATGACCCTGTGGTTCCGCAGTGCTTCGGGGCCCCGATACCTCGATGTACGGGATCGGATCGCCGACGTGCTCTCCCACCTGCAGGAGAGCCTTGCCGGTGTTCGGATCGTTACGGCATTCAACCGTCGGCGCCACAACGTGATCGAGCACCGCAACGTGGTGGGGGCTTATCGTGAGGCGAACGACGCGACTGCTCAGGTGAATGCGGTCTACGGACCGGGTAGCGAGATGATCGGTATACTCGGTCAGGCGCTGCTCTTCCTGATCGGTGGTCGGATGGTATTGCGCGGAGAGCTCACCGTCGGAGACCTTGCCGCGTTCGCCCTCTATCTCACGGCCTTCTTTGCACCGATCCAGCAGCTCGTTCAGCTCTACACGGTCTATCAGCAGGGGACGGCCGCCGTTGTGAAGCTCCGGGAGTTGCTGGCGGAGGGGCCCACGGTGGGTGAGCGCACCGCAGCGCACCCGTTGCCGTCGATCGAGGGCGAGATTGCGCTCGAGAACGTCACCTTCTCCTACCAACCCGGCACACCAGTGCTGCGGGACGTCGACTTGCGTGTTCGGCCGGGGGAGACGTTCGCACTGGTGGGTGCCACCGGTTCGGGCACGTCGACGATCGCGAAGCTCGTCGCTCGCTTCTACGATCCAGACTCCGGCGTCGTGCGGATCGACGGGCAGGATCTACGTGAGGTCACCTTCGAGTCTCTCCGCACTCAACTCGGGATCGTTCCGCAGGAGCCTTTTCTGTTCGCCGGTTCGTTGCGCGACAACGTGGCGTTCGCCCGGCCCGCCGCGACGGACGACGAGGTCCTCGCGGCCTGCGACGCCGTCGGCATCCGAGAGCTGGTGGACCGACTGCCGTACGGTATCCACACCCCGGTGCATGAGCGTGGGGTCACCCTGTCGGCCGGCGAGCGTCAGCTGCTGGCGCTCGCGCGGGCGTTTGTGGCCGAGCCCAGGGTATTGGTGCTCGACGAGGCGACGTCCAACCTCGATCTGCGCACCGAGGCGCTCATCGAGCACGCGCTCGACGTCGTCCTCGAGGGTCGGACGGCTCTGATCATCGCACACCGATTGGCGACGGCTCGCCGAGCGGATCGCATCGCTACCGTGCACGACGGCCAGATCGTGGAGATCGGCACACACGAGGATCTCGTGGCGCAGGGCGGGCGGTACGCCGAGATGTTCGCGACCTGGGCCAGGCACTACTGAGCTCGGCTCTCGGCGGTGGGAGAGCTGCTCCCTTCGTCTACTGCCGCGGGGGACGCGTGCCTCACTCGCGGGAAGTGGGCCGTGCGTTTTCCCCGTCCGGTGTCGTCCGAAGCCGGGGCGGAGCCTTCCACTGGCTGCGGGAGAGGCGGTGCCGCCGTGCGTCGCTTCGCCTCGGCGTTCGGCGCGGAGTCTTAAGCCCTAGCGGGTTTGACCCAGCTATGCGCGCGGGATAGCCGCGAAAGACGGACGTCCTCTTGGGGCGTGTCGCGTTGGGAGGGGGGAACGGATGGTTCGCTTGCGAGTAGGGCTCGTCGCCGTGGGGCGATCGTCAGCAGTAGGTGCACTCGTCGCGATGATGGTCGTCGGTGCGGCGGGTCGAGCACACGCGGCCGGACTTCAGCTGCTCGAGCAGAGTCCGCGGCTCACCGGAACGGGTTATTCGGGTACGGCGGCGTGGGCGGCCGACGCCTCGATGGCCTACTACAACCCAGCCGGGCTCACGCGACTCGAAGGCGGAAGCCTGGTTGCAGCCGGGTACGTGATCGATCCCAACCTCGAGCTGCGCGCCGACAAGGCGACGACCTGGGGGCAGAACATCACGGGCTCGAACGGCTCGATGTCGGTCGAAGGCGGGTCGCTCGTGGCGCTTCCGCTGTTTCACTTCGCTCAACGGATCTCCGACGGCTGGGTAGGCTATCTCGGCGTGACGGTTCCGTTCGGAAACAACACGGACTACGACGACACGGGCGTGACCCGCTACCTTGGCACACTCTCGGCGCTGCGCAGCATCAACATCAATCCCGCGGTGGCCTGGGAGCCGATGGAGGGACTCTCGATCGGTGCGGGCTTCAACGCCCAGGTCGTGCGTGCTCGGATCAATCAGAAGCTGGCCGTGCCGACCTTCCCGATCAACCCGGCCAACGACATCAATTCCCGTGTCTTCGCCGATGACTGGGCGTTCGGTTGGAACATGGGGCTCTTGTACGAGATCACGGAGGTCGCGCGCGTCGGTGTGGCCTATCGGTCGGCGGTGCATCACACGCTCACCGGCTCCGTGGATCTGGACATTCCGCAGGTCGGAGCGTTCCTCCCCGCGACGAGCTTGTCGGGGAACTCGCGCATGGGAATCAGCGCGCCGAACACGCTGATTGCGTCGGGCTTCTGGTCGCCCTTCGATTGGCTGGACGTGATGGCAGACTTTCAGTGGACACAGTGGTCGATTTTCCAGCAGCTCTCCGTGCAGCTGGACGTCCCGTCGCTGCCGCCGGCTCTCGAGCAGCTCACGGGTGGTTCGACGATCAATGATGCGGTGTACGAAGGCTTCCGCGATGGCTATCGCGGAACGGTCGGCTTTCAGGTCCATCCGTCGGACCAATGGACGGTTCGTATGGGAACCGGTTTCGATGGGTCGCCCGTCCACGACGCGAATCGCACCGTTCGGCTTCCCGATGGGAATCGTGTGCTGTTGTCGTTCGGGTTCGGCTACGAGGTGCTCGACGACATCTTCGTCGACTTTGGCTACAGCCACTTCTTTGTGTCCGACGGCACCCTGGATGAGACGAACCAGACCGCCGACCGAAGTCAGGTCGTGGGAACGGTCGAGACATCGGCCGACGTTTTTGGCGCACAGTTCACCTACAACTGGAAGAACCTGCCCTGGCAGGACCTTCCGTCGTTCTGAGGGGGCGGGTGATGAGACGCCGTCAATCTGGTTGGGTGTGGGTCGCCGCCGTGGTGTTCGTGATGGGCTGCGGCGGAAGCAATTCGGACCAGGGTGGCCTCGTTCCGTCGTTCTATGACCCGCCGAGCCCGCTCTCCTTTGCGTCGCCCGGCACCGTCATCAAGACGGGTGGTGTGCCTGGCGCGCCGAGCGGTATCCGCGCGCAGCGCATCATGTACCACTCGCGAACGAACCGGGGGGAAGACATCGCGACGACCGCTCTGCTCGTTCTTCCTGGTGGCGATCCTCCGCCCGGAGGTTTTCCGCTCCTCGCAGCCGCTCACGGCACCACCGGCGTGATTCAGGAGTGTGCTCCCTCCATCGAGCCGTTCACGCCGGGGCCGCAGAGCTTTCAGGGGATGTCGTTCTATGAATTCTTCTACGAGCCTTGGGTGAAGGCCGGATACGCCGTCGTGGGTGCGGACTATCAGGGGCAGGGCGCGCCGGGGCCCTACAGCTTCTTGGTCGGAACCATCGAGGGGCAGAACGTGCTCGACTCGGTTCGCGCCGCGCGAAACCTCGAAGGCTCGAAGATCAGCGATCAACTCATCCTGTACGGCCACTCGCAAGGTGGGAACTCTGCGGGTTGGGCCGCGGAGATCCTGCCGGAATACGCGCCCGAGTTGAACTCGAGCGGCGCCATCCTCGCAGCGCCGGCCGCGAGTCTCTACGAGCTACTCGACCTCGCCTACAAGGGTGGGCCTGGCGCGACCGTGCCGTTCGAGGCGACGACGTTCCTCTATCTCGCCGTCCTCTCGTATCAGGACTCGTACGACGACCTGCATGCGGACGACGTCCTCTTGCCGCCGAATGGCCCGGAAGGGCTGCCCATTTTCCAGAACGTCTGCGCGGGGACCGGGGGCGTGGCGTTCCTGGTGAACGAGTTCACGGGCGGACCGGACAAGCCCGGGGACTTCTTCGTGCCCCTCGACCAGTATCCGCAACCCTGGGCCGATCGTATCCGTCAAAACAGTCTGGGCACCCGGCAGATCGCTACACCGATCTTGATGGTGCAAGGCTGCAAGGACACGACCATCCCAATCTCGACGAACTTCACCTACTTCAACGACGCCCTCTGCGCGGACGACGAGACCGTCGAGTTCACCACATATCCTGACCAGAGCCACTCGGGCGTGGTCGTTGCCGCGTCGGATGAGATGATCGCGTGGGCGGGGCGACGTCTTCGAGGCGAGACTGCGGTGGGTAACTGCAGCGCGCCGCCGACCTGTCCCTGATGAGCTCAGGTGGCGCGGAGTCGGTCGAGCAAGATCGCGGCGGCCGCTCGGACGGCGAGATGGTTGTACTCTCCGGGCCCGCGTAGTGGCGCGAGGAGTGCGTCGCAGGCGTCGACGACGTCGGGGGAGAGTCCGTAGCCAGTGCCGAGCAGAATGAGGATGGGCTGGTCGCCGTTCTCGATCCGGGCGCGAAGCTCGGGGAACGAGGTCGTTGGGCGTTCATGAAGTCGCGCAGACGTGGCGATCTGGATGGGTGCTCGACCGGTCTCGCTTTGAATCTTTGCGAGGACGTGTTCGAGGTCCGGCACGACGTGCACGAGTTCCATGGCGACGCGGCGGGACTCGTTGATCTTCGCGCCATAGCCTTCCTGCCAGTGCCAGCTAACGCGTTCGCAGAGTGCCCGGAGTCCGGTACTCGGATGCGCGACGAAGTACCCGGCGATGTCGTACGTGCATGCGGACCGGGCGATGTCGTGAATGTCGAGATTGGTGACCGATGTCGTCACGATCTCGCCGTCGCGATTGACGACCGGATGATGGAGGAGCGCCAGGTAGACTGGCGCGCTCACCTTTTCTCTCCGGGGTCCTTCATCAGATCGGGACGGATCTGCCTCGTCCGCTCGATCGATTGCTCGCGTCGCCACTCGTCTATGGCTGCGTGATTTCCAGAGAGCAGGATCTCGGGCACGCCCTTGCCGCGGAAGACCTCGGGGCGCGTGTACTGCGGGTATTCGAGAAGGTCCTCCGAGAACGACTCCGTTTCCAGCGACCCGGGGTTTCCCAGAACACCCGGCACCAGGCGGGACACCGCATCGATGAGCACCAGGGCGCCCGCCTCGCCGCCGGAGAGCACGTAATCGCCGATGCAGACTTCTTCGTCGATGCAGTCGGCCACGCGCTCGTCCACGCCTTCGTAGCGGCCGCACAGCAGCACGAGGTGGGGGAGAGTGGCGAGCTCTTTGGCTCGAGCTTGAGTGAGCCGCGGGCCGCGGGCCGAGAGCAGAATGCGACGCGAGGCTGGCCGGGCTACCGCTTCGAGTGCGGCGACGAGCGGCTCGACCTTCATCACCATGCCGTGCCCGCCGCCGTAGGGGGTGTCGTCCACGGTGTGGTGCTTGTTCGTCGACCAGTCCCGGATTTGATGGAGCTCGATTGTGAGCAGGCCCTTGCCGATGGCCTTCCCGAGGAGGCTGGCTTGGAGGAATCCCGAAAAGAACTCCGGAAACAGGGTCAGTACATCGATACGCACCGTGCCATCACTCTTGGTCGAGAAGACCCAGAGGGGGGTCGATTACGGCGAAGCCCTGGCCGAGATCGATCTGGGTCACGATTTCGGGGACGACGGGAATCAAGATCTCCCGGGGTGCACCTTCCCCGATCGACTCGAGCACCCACACGTCGTTTGCCGGCAGAGCCATGACCTCGACGACCTTGCCCACCGCGTCGCCCTCGACCGTGCGAACTTGCAGGCCGATCGCCTCGAAGTGATAGAGTTCGCCCTCTTCGGGTTCGGGCACGCTCGACATCTCGACCGACACTTCGCTGCGAAACCACGGCTGGAGATCGTCGAGGCTCGAGATGCCCTCGAGACCGACGAGAAAGAGTCGCTTGTAGGCGCGGCTCTGCGTGACCTGAAAGCGCGTCACGCCGTCTTGCGCACGGCGCTTCAGCCACACGGCATCGCAGTTCGCCAACGCGGGGGACTCGGGGTTGTACGGCTTCACTTTCGCGAGGCCGCGAACGCCGTGCCCGGCGACGAGCGTCCCTACCGGCAGAAGCTCCGGCTGCGAGGCCGCCGCCTTGGGGTCCGACTCGGTGATACGTTCCTACTTGTCCTCGATGATCTCGAGGACGACCTTGCGGTTGATGCGCGACGCAGCGGCGTTCACCAGCGTGCGGATGGATTTCGCGGTGCGGCCCTGTTTGCCGATGATCCGGCCCAGGTCCTCGACCGCGACGCGAAGCTCGATGACCGAGGCGGTATCGCCTTGGGTCTCCTTCACCTCAACCTTGTCGGGATGGTTGACCAGGTGCTTCGCGAGAAGTTCGACGAGTTCCTTCATGGTTTTAGCCCTCGGCGGATGCCGGGGCAGGTTCCGTTTCCTTCTGGAGACCCTTCCACCCGGCTCGTTTCATGAGTCGTAATACGGTTGGGGAAGGGAGCGCGCCCTTCCGGATCCAAGCCTCGAGCTGGGGCATCTTGATCTGGATGTCGGCAGGGGTCCGGGTAGGGTCGTAGTAGCCGAGCTGCTCGAGGAAGCGGCCGTCGCGCGGCTTCTCCTTGGAGGCCGCAACGATACGGTAGAAGGGACGCTTCTTGGTCCCGTGTCGCGAAAGTCGAATTGTGGCGGCCATCTCTACGTTTCTCCGTGCTTTCCTTGCCTGGTCACTTCAGGGCTTTGGGTTCTCGTCGAATCGGTAAGTGTTAGCGTCCGCCCTGGAGCTGAGCAAGGAGGCC
>JAJCZO010000257.1 GCA_029262355.1 Deltaproteobacteria bacterium | reverse complement strand
GTTCGCTTCGCCGAACCATGAGACTCCAAGACAACGTCACGATCATCACCGGCGCCTGACAGGGCATCGGCGAGGCCTACGCTCGAGCATTCGTCGCCGAGGGCGCGAAGGTTGCGATTGCCGACATCAATCGAGAGAAGGGCGAGGCCGTTGCCGAGGACCTTCGCAAGGCCGGCGCCGAGGTGATCTTCGTGCCGGTCGACGTCTCGAACTCGAGGCACAGCCTCGGCCTTCCGGCCCGCGCCCGAGTCTTCAGTTCGCCCGAAGGAGGAAGGTCGAGCCTTGGTGAGCGAATTCCACCTGCTCGGGGAAGATCCGCGTCACTGTGAGCCCTTGATAGCTCTCCCCTTCCCGCACCTGTGTCATCGCCGAGTTCCCGTCGATGCTCATGTACGCGAAGCGGCGCCCCGGATCATTCGACCATTGCAGAATGTTGATGCGGACCTGCGGCGCACTGCTCGGAGGTCGGCGCAGGCCTTCGTCGGCCGGTACGGGCGCCGCTTGGGCGATCGGCTGGGGCGGCGGCGGCACCGCGACCGGTTGGGCCGGCGGCGGCACGGGAGCCGGCGCATCACCGCGGACCGCCGCTCGTCGCGGCCTCGCGACGGCTGCGACCTGGGTCGGAGGCGGAGTGCCGGCGCCAGCGGGCTCGGCCTCGACGATCCCAAGGTTCTCCTCCTCGCGATCGAGTCGCCGTTCGGAGGAAGCGGCGCTTCGTTCCGCGCGCGCGATGCGACGGATCTCGCGGAACTCGTCGAGCAGAACTTCGCGCTCCTCTGGTGTGGCGGCCGCACGAATCGCGTCGCGCAGCTCCTGCGACTGTTCTCGATTGGCAAACCGCCCCTGGCGCCGGGCCTCTCGCTCTTCGCGGCGGACCAGAACCCGATCGAGCACCCGCCGACGCTTCTCGCTCATCTGCGGAGCCTGCGAAGCGTCCGGCCGAGCTACCTTCGGTGGCCGCACCTCTCGCGGCGCGATCGCACCCACCGCCGGTTCCGGCGCTTTGACCGGAGCCTCACTCGTTTCGCGTCGCGCGGGCGGAGCGGCCGGGGAGCCAGCCTCCGGAGCGGACGCTACGTGCACCGGACCGACGTTGGCCTCAGGGCTCTCGGCGACGTTCTCGACCTCGGCGGTCGACGCACCATCGTCGCCGGAAAGTTCGAGCCCCCCGGCGAACGCGCCCACCAAAGCGACCAGACCGAGCAGTAGCCAGGGCCAGCGTGGTCCGCGTCGACGCGGACGCCTGGAGGGTGGCTCGTCGCCGTAGCCCCCTACCCCCTCACGCGCGTTGTTCTCGTCGGCCTTGCGGAGGGCGTCGAGGACCGTGCTCACGGCACCGCTCCGCGCGCCACCACGCTGGCCGGAGCTGGAGCGGATGTAGCTTCGCGTAGATTCGGAACGCGATCTCCCGCGGTCAGACCATAGAGCGCGATCATCGTCATCGGCCCGACCTTCCCATCTGCTTCGAGGTGCACCGCCCTCTGAAACTCCACCACCGCCTCCTCTGTCGCACCGTTGAAATGATCACCGGCCGTGCCCTCGTACACGCCGGCCGACGTCAGCAGATCGTGTAGTCGCCGCACCTTCGTACCCGCGACGCCGCGACTCAACAGCCCGCCGAGCTTGTCGACGTCGTACCACAGCAGATGTCCCTGCCCGAACCACACTTCGGACAAAACGCCGTGAGAAACGTCGAGCATCTCCTGGCCGAGTCGCACGTGGACCCGCTGGTCGTCCACGCGGTCCACCATCCCGAAGTGAACTCCCGACCCGTCGCCCAGGTCGAGCTCCAAGATGACGGGCAGATCGAGAACCCGCAAAACGTTGAGGTTGCCGCTGAACTCCAGGTACTCGAGGCCGCGGCGTGCGGCGATCACCGGCAGGTCCACGGTCTGGCTCGCCGCCTCGGGGGCGGAAAGCCGATCGGCGTCCCATACGCCCACGAGCGACTCGACGGCCTGATACGCACTCTCGCTCGGCGTCGTCTGCCGGAGCGCGTCACTGAGGGCCGCTCGGTCGACCCACGCCGGATCCAAGATTGCATCGGGCGCAAACTGGGGCTCGGCTGGTGGTGCCGCGAGGGCCACTTGCTGCGCGGAATCGCCCTCCCCCGGGACGAACGTCGCCTCGGACGGGTACACGGGTTCGTCTGGATACCGCGCGACGGGAGCCCACGCCTGGGCAGGTGCGGACGCCGGCGCCGGCGCACGACCCGCTCGCCACGGATCCAGCGGAGGCGTGAGCGGGCGTGGCGCGACGCGCGGACCGGCCGTGCTCACGGCAGCTGCCACCGGCGCTTGCCGACCGACGCCGTCGAGCGCTCGCGCGACGTCCCGAGGGCTTGCCGTCGAGCGAGCCTCGTCGCCATCGGCCGCGCCACCGAAACGAGGCCGTAGCTCGTTGAACCCCCACACTCCGAGCCCACCCACGAAGGCCGCGGCAACCAACCCCGCCGCCATGGCCATTCGCTGCCGGACGCGACTCGCACCCGCAGCCTCACGCCGACGTGGACTCTCCACCTCGACGATCGCGCGCTTCACGATGGACGACGTGATCGATGTCGAATCGCTCGCGTAGGCAACCAGGAGCGCCCGATGGCAGAGCACGTTGATCCGCCTGGGCACGCCTTGGCTGTATCCGTACACCCGCTTCAGCGCCCCGGGACTGAAAATACGCCGGGCGCGCCCGCTCGACGCGGTCGCCAAGCGGTGGGCGATGTACTGCTGCGTCTCCGTACGGTCGAGAGGGCCGAGGTGCCATCGGACGGTGATGCGCTGTTCGAGCTGGACGAGGTCCGGACGCGCGAGCAAATCGCGCAACTCCGGCTGGCCCACGAGCACGATCTGGAGCAGCTTCGACGTCTCCGTCTCGAAGTTCGAGAGCATTCGGAGCTGCTCGAGAATGGCGCCCCCCAGGGCCTGGGCCTCGTCGATGACCAGGACGACCTGCTTGCCCTCCTTCTTCTGCTCGAGCAGAAACCCGTTCAAGGCGACCAGCAGGTCGCGCTGCGTACCCTCCTCACGCAACCCCAACTCGTGGTTGATCTCCTGCAGCAGCTCGACGCCGCTCAAGACCGGGTTCAGGATGTACGCGTAGCGTGCGTTCGGGGGCGGATCCGCCAGAAAAGACCGAAGAATCGTGGTCTTTCCCGCACCGATCTCGCCGGTGATCGCCACGAACCCGGCACCTTCCTCAAGCCCATAGACGAGGTGGCCGAGCGCTTCCTTGTGCTTGGTGGATAGAAACAGGTAGCGCGGATCCGGAGTGAGCCGGAACGGAGCCTCCTCAAATCCGAAGAATCTCTCGTACATAAGGGTGTTCTCAACAGATAACGGACGGCCGCCCGCGCGTCCGATTCAATTAAGAGGAGGGGTGGGGAAACTGTCAACCACCCCCCTTGTCCGCAGCCACCCACGCTGGCAGAACCACCCTTGAAGCCATGGCTCAACACTGGTGGCGACGCCTGCCGGCCGAGGAGCGTCGGGAGTACCTACGGAGCGAGAAGCTCGCGACCGTCGCGCTGCCATTCGACCCGGCATTCGCCAGGATGGTCCGGGCAATCGACCTGGGCTTGGCCGCCGACGACCGCCCCGCCGCCCAGAAGGCGTCGCAGGCGCTGATGGACCGGGTGAGCCGATCCCTGTCGATTCCGACCGCCACGATCCGGGTCCAGGGGCGCCGCCCCCCCGATGGAGACGGCGAGCTCCACGGCATCTACCGTCCCGCCGAGGGGACCGAGCGAGACCAAATCAGTGTATGGATGCGCACGGCGAAGCGGAAAGACGTCGTCGCCACCCGCACCTTTCTACGCACGCTGCTCCACGAGGTCGGCCACCACATCGACATGAGACTGCTCGAGCTCCCCCACTCGTACCACTCGAAGGGCTTCTACCAGCGAGAGTCGAGCCTCTTGCGCATCATCACGCGCGGCACGACGCTGGCCCCGACCCGCACGAAGAGCTCCAGTCGACCGGCAGAGAGAACGCCGCCACCGCCCCCCCCGAAGCCCGACGTACAGCGAGGGCTCGCCCTGCTGCGGGCGGCGGCCGAGGAGATCTCCGCCCGCCGCCGCAAGGAGGACTAGCCCTCGTGCGGGGCTACTCGTCCTCGCCCTCCTCGACCAGTCGCACGGGTTCGATCAGTCCATCGGGAACGTCTTCCAGGAACCGCGCTACGCGCGCGGGCACCGGGCCGAGAGCGCGGTCGTGCACGATCGTCGGATAGGTGAGGTACAAGTGATTCCGCGCGCGGGTACAGGCGACGTACAGGAGGCGGCGTTCCTCCTCGATCTCCTCGTCGTCGACCGAATACGCCGACGGAAACCGGCCTTCGAGCGTGGAGATCACGAATACCGCGTCCCACTCCAGACCTTTGGCCGAGTGGACCGTCGACAACGTGAGCTGCTCGTCGTCCGTCGTGTCGATGGCCATCGTATCGCCGACCGAGTCGTTGGGGGGCTCGAGCGCCATGTCTGTCAGTAGGTCGGATAGAGTCTTGAAACGCTCCGAGAGAACCACGAACTGCTCGAGATCGCGGGCGCGCTTTGGTGCGTCGTCGCGATGGACGCGCTCGAGTGTCGAGGCGTACTGATCGACCACCGCCTGCACGAGCTCGGCCGGGCCGTGTCGGCCAGGATCGAGTCCCGCGAAGAAGACCCCGAGTTGGCGGAGCGCGTCGGCCACGCGTCCGCGGATCAAGCGTCCGGTTGGTGGATCGGCAAGAGCTCCTGGGCCTCGCCCGCCCTCGAGAAGCCAAGCCACGATCGCCTCCGCCGCCCGCGGCCCGACGCCCTCGAGCAACAAGAGGAGTCGATGCCACGAAACGACGTCGCGCGGATTGTCGAGCACGCGAAGGTGGGCGATCACGTCCTTGACGTGCGCGGTCTCCACGAAGCGAAAACCTCCCCGCTTCACGAACGGCACTCCGGACCGCGCCAGCTCGAGCTCGAGATCGAACGAGTGGAACGAAGACCGGAAGAGAACCGCCATGTCGGAGAGCGACACACCTTCCTCTCTCAGCTCGAGCAAGCGCTGGCGTACGAAGAGGCTCTGCCAACGCTCGTCGGGAGCCGGCACCAGCAGTGGCGTGGGGCCAGGCCCCCGGCTGGTGAACAGCGTCTTCGAATACCGTTCCGTCGCCTGCTCGATGACCGCGTTGGTGAGGTCCAATATGGCCTGGCTCGAGCGGTAGTTCTCCTCGAGCGTGATGATCTTGGCCCCCGGGAACCGCTCGGGGAACCGCAGCATGTTCCCGACGTCGGCGCCACGGAAACCATAGATCGACTGCGCGTCGTCCCCGACCGCCATGACGTTGCCCGACGCGCCAACCATTCGCTCCACGATCTCCGCCTGCAGCGCATTCGTGTCCTGGTACTCGTCGACCATCACGTAGCGGTAGACCGAGCGCAGCCGCTCGACGAACTCCGGACTGCTGACCAGGCGATCGCGCAGCGACAGCAGAAGGTCGTCGTAATCGAGAAGCCCGTGTTCGGCCTTGTAGGAAACGTATTCCTCGTGGCAGCGAAGCATGTCCTCGACGTCGTCGAGGAGGTGGGGGTGGTCGGTCTCGACCAGATCCGCGATCGGCACGCCCTTGTTCGTCGCCGTACTGAAGATCGTCGCCAAGGTGCTCTTGCGGGGAAACCGTCGCTCTTTGCGATCGAGGCCGAGGCGGGTCCGGACCAGCTGGAGAGTGTCCTCGGAGTCACTCCGGTCGAGGATGGTGAATGTGTCCGGCCAGCCGAACAGACCACCGTAGCGCCGGAGCACCATGTTCGAGAACGAGTGGAACGTCCCTCCGGTGACCGAGTCGAGCTCACCGCCGGGCAACAGGCCCTCCGCCCGCCGGAGCATCTCCGAGGCCGCTCGACGCGTGAACGTGAGCAGCAGGATCGAGCGCGACGGCACACCCCCTTCGACGAGACGCGCAACCCGGTAGGTCAGCGTCCGGGTCTTGCCGCTCCCAGCGCCGGCGACGACCAGAACCGGGCCCTCGAGCGCCGTCGCAGCGCGGTGCTGCGCCTCGTTCAGCTCCCCGCGATAGTCGATCTTCCAGCGACTGGGCTCACCCGCACCGCGCTTGATCGTGTACGTCGCCATCTCGGCTCCCGGCATACCCTCTGGCGATTAAACGCGCACACGACGGTGACATGGCCCAGTCGACGTGGCATGTTGCCGTGCACGATGTCCGATGAAACGAAGCTGACAGCACCCGGCGGCGCGCGGCCCGTCACAATTCAGGCCGACGCGGCGATCACCCCAGGCGTATACTCAAACCTAGCAATGATCACTCACCGCAAAGAAGAGTTCGTCTTCGACTTCTTGTTCGTGCAGCCGCAGGGAGGCAATCAGGGCCAGGCCGTCGCGCAGCTCCGCTCGCGCGTAATCACGTCGCCTGGCCACACCAAGCGCGTCCTGCGCGCGCTCGAAGAGAACGTTCGTCGCTACGAGGCGCAGTTCGGCCCGATCGAAGAGGCCGAGCCACAGCCCGTGCTGCAATAGGAAATGGGAAGGAGCACCATGTTGCGGATCAACTCTCGAACGACGGGCCTTGCTCTCGCAGCGATTCTGTTGGCCGGCTCCTTGGACACCGTGAGTCACGCCCAAGACGAATCCGGGTCTTCCGACGCCCCGAACGCGGCAGCCGACACCGGATCCACCGCCGACTCCGGCTCTGGAGCGGCCGCGTCGGTCGAATCCGGGATGCAAAGGGCCGGAGCGTCGACCAAGAGCGGACTCGACACCGCTGGCAAGGCGACCGGCGACGCCCTCGAGAAGGCCATGCAGGAGACCGGCAAGGGCATCGGCTATGCGATCGACGAAACCGGAAAGGGCTTCAACAAAGCAGGCGACGCCATGACCGGGAGCAGCGCCGATTGATGGACCCCGCGCACCCCACCGACGTGCGACCGGCACAGGAGATGATTCTCTGCGGGGTTCGCTGTCCGCTCAACTGGGCGCGCGCCAAGGTGCGCCTCGAAGAGATGAGCGTCGGTGCCCACCTCATCGTGCTCGTGGACGACCCCCAGGCGGTGCGCGACATTCCTCGCGCGGCCGAAGCCCACGGCCACGTCGTGATCGCAATCACCGAAGTCCCGGACGGATGGCGGATCGAGATTGAGCGCTGACGACACCAGCACGACCACGGCCACGATCGCCGGCCAGGTCTTCACGACGCGCGAGATGGCGCGCCTTGCGCGCCTGACACCGTCGCGCGTGCGACGCTGTGTCCACGCCGGCTTCCTGACGCCGAAGCGAGGGACGCGCCGCCGCTTCGAGTATTCGATGCACGACCTCCTGGTTCTGCGCGCGGCTCGCACCCTGCTCGCGGCACGCCTCGGCCCACGACGCGTGGCCGAAGTCATCGGCAACCTCCGCCGCGCCCTGCCGCCAGAGCGCGACGTGGCGAGCGTGAACCTTACCGTCGAGGGCGACGAGGTCGTCGTGTCCGAGGGCCGGCGACGGTGGCGGCTCGGAAGCGGCCAACTCCTGCTGGGCTTCAACCTCCCGCCGAAGCGGAAGCCAGTCGTCGAGCCCCTGGCGGCGGACTACGAAGAGGACGATCGAGCCGCATACCGTGCGTTCACCCGCGGTCTAGCACTCGAAGACAACGCCCCCGAAGAGGCGAAGGACGCCTACCGCGAAGCGCTGCGCCTCGACCCCACGGCCGTACCGGCGATGGTGAACCTCGGGCGACTCGAGCACGTGCGCGGCAATCTCGACGCTGCGGAACAGCACTACCGCGAGGCACTCTCGCTCGACGAAGACGAGCGGACGGCCGCATTCAACCTCGGAATCCTCGCCGAGGATCGCGAGAACCCGCGTCTCGCCGTCCAACGGTACCTCGCCGTACTCGACATCGATCCAGACCACGCGGACTCCCACCATCGGCTCGCACGCATCTACGCGAGGCTCGGTCGGCGCGACGCCGCGCGCCGCCACACGCGCCTATACCGCGACGTGCTGCGACGGCGCTGAGGCGCGACGCGGTGTGATCCACCGCAGCCCGTGGGCCGACATGGCCGAATTGCATTCGGGCACGTCACCGAGAGCCTGACGGGCAGGCGCCCCGTCTCGTAGACCAGTAGACGGCCGAGCGGCCGACGTTCCCATGACGGCAAAGGTTCACTCGTGTGTAGTCTCGGGCGTCTCGGCCCAACTCGTCGAGGTCGAGGTCGATGTCGCGCTCGGCTTGCCGCAGTTTGCGATCGTCGGATTGCCCGACAGCGCGGTCCGTGAGGCGAAGGAACGGGTGCGCGCCGCGCTTCGCAACGCGGGCTTCGAGATTCCCGACCGAAAGATCACGGTGAACCTCGCGCCCGCAAACCTGCGCAAGGCTGGGGCGTCCTTCGACCTCGCGATGGCGTTGGCCGTCCTCGCCGCGCTGGACATGATCCCACCGCAGCGCGTGCGTGGACTTCTCGTGGCCGCCGAGCTCTCCCTCGACGGTCGCCTGAAGCCGATCCACGGCGCCCTCCCGGCCGCGCTGCGCGCTGCCCAATCGTCACTGGACGGGGTCATCGTACCGCGCGAGAACGCGGCAGAAGCGGCCCTCGCCGAGGTGGGCCTCGTTCTGGGCGGCACCGACCTTCGCGAAGTCGCCGCCTACCTCCGCGGCGAGGACGACATCGAGCCGTGCCGCGTCGATAGCGAGCAAATGCTCGCCGCGGCACGCTCGACGTACGACGTCGACCTGCGCGACGTGCGAGGCCAGAGCGCCGCCAAGCGCGCGCTGGAGATCGCGGCGGCGGGCGGGCACAACATTCTTCTGGTCGGCCCGCCCGGATCGGGCAAGACCATGCTGGCGCGCCGGTTGCCCACGATCTTGCCGGGCCTCGCGCTCGCCGAAGCTCTCGAGTGTACCGCCGTGCACAGCGTCGCCGGACTCCTGGGCGGCCGCTCACTCATCGGCACCCGGCCGCTCCGCGCGCCGCATCACACCGCCTCGCGGGCCTCGCTTCTCGGCGGCGGGCGGCCGGTCCGCCCGGGCGAAATCGCACTGGCCCACCGGGGCGTGTTGTTTCTCGACGAGCTCCCCGAGTTTCCGAGCGGCACGCTCGAGGCACTCCGCCAGCCGCTCGAAGAACGCCTCGTCGTCGTGTCGCGCGTCGGGCAGACCTGCGAGTTCCCGGCCGACGTGATGCTTGCGTGCGCCATGAACCCCTGTCCCTGCGGCCACGCAGGCGACCCCACCCACGAGTGCACCTGCCCACCGGGTGCCGTGGAGCGCTACCACCGCCGCCTTTCCGGCCCCCTGCTCGACCGCATCGATCTCCACGTCGAGGTCCCGGCCATTCCGCGCGACGAACTGCTCGCGGGCGCCGACGGCGAGCTCTCCGCGACCATCCGCGAACGAGTCGTCGCGGCCCGCCACCGCCAAACCGACCGCCTCGCCCACACCCCCGGCGCCACCAACGCCTCCATGCGCCCCTACGACCTCGAACGCCACACCAGCCTCGAGCTCGCCGGCCGACGCCTCCTCGAGCTCGGCATCGACCGCCTCGGCCTCTCGGCCCGCGCCTACTCCCGCGTGCTGCGCGTAGCGCGCACCATCGCCGACCTCGCCGCACGCGAGCGCCTCGAGGCTGCGGACATCGCCGAGGCCTTGCAGTACAGGTCGCTCGATCGGAGGGTCGTCTGATTGCTGCCCCGCCCCGGGAAGAACTCCGGGGATGCGTCAGCTGGCCTCCCAGAAGGCTTCACGTGGCGACGGCAACGCGGCAAGAGAACCCCGGTGCGTGTGCTCCTCAGGGCTGGCAGGATTCACAGCCATTGCCGTTCGCGGGCGCGCCCTCGGCTGTTGGCGTCGCGATCAGCACGTCGGGGCGACTCACCTCGAATCGAGTCTGGGTGGGATCTGCGTCATCGACCAAATCGTCAACGATTCCAATCGATTCGCATCCTTCCAAGTGAAACGGCCGCGCCTCTCCGGTTCTCGGGCTTCGGTCGCAAGCGAGTGCCGTACTCTGCTCGCCCCCTCCGAACCCAAGCGGAGACCGCCGCTCCGGCCGGAAATGCCCCAATGCTGCCCAGCGCATGCGCCACTCAGCGCTTGCACACGAGCTTCGCTATGGTGGTGCGGCAGTTGGAATTCGCCCCCTGTCTCACGAGAGCGCCGTTCTGCAGATGGAGCCAAATCGGCCCACCCTGGGGTCGTTCGATCTCGAGTCCTCGTAGGAACAGCTTGAACCTCCATGCGCCGGGACTAGCCTTCAGCGGAATGAAGCTTCCGGTCACCGACCGATCACGGCTCCGGCAACGAACCTTACCGGTCTGCGGACTCGTCGAGCAGTCGCCTGGATCGAGAGCACCACTGACGCTCATACCTCGGCCGTCCATAACCAGCAGGTCCATGCCCAGTTCCGGATCGAATGCGTCGCTGTGTCCGAGCAGCCCTGTCTGAAAAGTGCCCTTGAGAGAGAGTCGTCCTGCCTTGCTCCGCGTTCGCCAGGCAGTTGCCTTCTCAAGGAGGACCTCCCCGATCACGGCGAGCGGCTCACAAACGCTAGGCTGACCAGAACACTCGTAGCCCTCGTCGACATCGCATGACGCACTGCACCCATCGCCATCGGCTATGTTGCCGTCGTCACACTCTTCGCCCAGTTCGAGCAAGCCGTTGCCGCACGCAAAAAATTCGCAAGTATCGTTCGTCGGGTCATCCGGGCAGCTGTCACAGTCATCACCGATGCCGTCGTGATCCGAGTCCGTCTGGTCGTTGGGGACAAGGGGGCAGTTGTCGCAGAGGTCGAGAGCGCCGTCCAAGTCGAAGTCGGTCGTTGCGCTAGGGGCCGAGCCGACTTGAGCGATCAAGAGGTGTGCTCCTCCGTCCGCGCGCGCGCCTTGTGCCTCGATCAGGCCCAGCTCGCCTGCCGGCGCATCATGGGGGACCGGAAGACTGCCGTCGATGATCCCGTCCGAATCCGCATTGAGTGTCCCGAGCTCCGCTGCATACGGGACGCCGAAGGTGGACAGCTCGACGACAACGAACTCGCCCGCTCCGAAGCCGTCACCTCGTACTCGCAGTCCGTGGCCTGGCACGTACATCTCAGTGGCGTTGCACGGCGAAGGGGGATCCAACGCTACCTCCAGATCACCGATCGAGGGCCGCAACGGCTCCGCGATGCCCACCGATGTCGTCCCGCCTTCAAGGAGCGTCTCGATCGCCGGACACCCCTTGCTGCCCAGCGCGCCGAGGTCGGCAAGACCCGCGTTGATTGCTCGGGCGTAGCCCTCGTGCGCGAGCGCCGACGGGTGGAAAGACTCCGGCCTTAGGGGAGACTGAACAAACGGTGGCTGTAGAGCGAGGGGGAGCCGGAAGAGCATGCCGTTGAGCCAGGGGTCCGCCGAACACGCGGCGTGCCCCGAGAGAGCAGACTCGATGTCTACGAAATAGTGCCCCGCAGCCTTCGCCGCCGCACACAACATGGCGTTCAACCGAGACGTCGCACGTCGTACGAACGCCAGCTCCTGATCATCGTAGAACGCCCAGGCAAGGTGGCAGTTGTGGCGCAATCCCGGGTCGATCTCGGAAGGGAGAATCTGCGGGTAACCCACTACCAGCACCGGGGCGGTACGGTTCTCCGCCCGCAGCCTCTCGCTGACGTCCGAATACACCTGGGCAGCCTGCTTGACCGCTTCGTCAATCTGCCCGGCGACGGCCGCCTTCACCCCAGCCGAATCGCACCCCCGCAGTGACCTCGCGCAGCGGAACAGCGTGGCGATGAAGCCGGCATCGTTACCGCCGATCGAGACCGTCACCAGATCGGTCTTCTCGTTCACGACCGTCGCCATCTCGCCGGTGCGGGCAGCTCGGTCCAGCTGGGTGCCCTTCGCATCATCCAGGCTCTTCGCATTGCCGCCACCAATTTTCACATTGAATGTCCGCGCCCCACTACATGCGAGAAAGCGCTCCTCGTCTAGTGTGACCGGAGCAACCGCCGCAAACGTAAGGTTCGCCGCATACGCATCGCGCGCACGGTGACATCGATTCCTGCTCGGGAAGTAGTTGAACGTGCCTTCGCCGGAGGCGAACGAATCTCCGAGCGCGACGTACGAGATGCAGCCCCCACGCCTCCAAGAGAACTCGCTCTCAGACGGCTCGTCGTCCAAGCGGCGACGATGCGCGAGGAACCAATCCTCTACCCCGGCCGTGGCGACGCGATGGCAGTCTAGCTGCACGGCGCCGTCTTCAACGACGGCGGACCATTCGAGCTCGCTCTCGTACATCTCGACGTCGACCGCCTCCCCCGCTGGCGAATCGATCGTCTCGAGATGCGGCCCGACCTGCTCCGGGGGCCCAAAGATGTGCAGCTCAAGTGGGCCGATCTCACCGCTCTCGTCCGTCGTGCCCACCACCCAAGGGAACGGGGAGGCGATCTGCAGGACGACCAGGTCTTGCAGAATCTCGACGCGGACCTCGTCTACGAACTCGTCGATGAACAACAGCGCCTCCACCGGGTCTTCGATGCCGATCTGACCTTCTGGGTCGATGAAGTCCATGGCGGTCTGGGGATCTGGGAACTCCAAAACCACGGGATAACGCACGCGTACCGGTGCGTTCGGGATGGGCAGGCCCCCTCGGGTGAGGGAAAGAACGAAGCTCAGCCGGGCCACGGGACCGAGCTCATCGATGGGCTCGAGCGAAAGCGCTTCGAGCGAGAGTTCAAACTTGCCGACCTCGAGAACCTGGCTAACCGGCGAGCGGAGTCCGTCGTTATCGGTGACGATCAGCGTTACGAGGTACACCCCGGGCCGGGCGTACACGTGCGTCGCGAAGACTCCCTCCGCGGTACCGCCATCGCCGAACTGCCACTGCCATTGCGCGATCTGCCCATCGGGATCTGCCGAAGCCGATCCGTTGAACGACACTGGAGAACCCGCCTCGCCGATCGACGGCGACACCATGAAATCGGGCCGCGGGCTCGCGTTCCGGTTCATCACGACGTCGTCGAGACGCCCCGACCCCGCACCATTCGTGTAGAACCCCCCGCGGATCCTGAGATCCTGGAGGTCGGAGAGAACCTCACGCATCTCGGTCTCGGTGGCCGCGGCGCGCGTGGATTGGTTGATCCACGATGCTTCGTTCAGCAGGATCGCGTACGAGGAGAACGAGGCGCCGGGATTGCCACCGACGCCAGCGAGGTCGAACGCCAGCGTCAGGTCGGTGCCCACGAGATAGACGTCCTCCTCGAAGTCGACCTGGATGGAATCCTCCGACCCGGCCGTAGCCGCAAGACGGAATTCGACCGTGCGATTGTACGCCGACCGTTTTCCGCGCAGGTACGCCGAAGGCGCTGACCAAAACCAGCTACCCGCACCTGGCTCCGCGGTTGCGAACCCCGCAGGGTCATGCGCAATCGCCGGTGCCCGCCAACCCTCCGTGCCGCTGTCGAAGGTGCTCACCGCATGCGGCGGGACCTCTTCCGCTCGGGCCGCCGCCGGGCCATCTCCCGGGACGATCCCGGCCAGCGCCGTGGTAAGAGCTGCGATCGCGAGCGCCTTGGCCCCTCTGCGTGTGCGCTGCGGTGCCTGATTGCGGTCGGGGGTCCGAGCACGGGTCACGAGATTCTCCCTTCGTTGACTACGAAACCGGGGCGTCGACGGCTGGCGTGCCGAGAAGCGGCGCGCAGACCAGCGGGCGAGCCGCTTCGACCGAGGAGCACGCCCCATCGCCCGAAACGTGGCACGGAACCCGAAGGGCCAGCTTCATCTGCGTCGTCCCCAAAAGCCCCTAGTCCTGCTCCACTCAGTGCAGCCGACGCTGCTCGTCGCAGCGGAAATAGCAGCAATCGAGTCTTCATGGGGAGCCTCCAATCGATGAATCACCGGCTAGTCAAGCGACGCTTGATTTCACTTGACTACACATCTCTTAATCATGTCAAGTCCCTCTTCCATGATGCCTCCTTAATAAGCTAACCGCTTGACTCCACTGCACCTGCCTGGTTCTCAGCGAGCGAAAGCCAAGAATTTCTCCGCTACAGGAGATGACGCCCGATGCCGCTATCTCATCGAGGGCCTACCAATACCTGGTTGACGGGGCGTCGCAGAGCGGGCGTGCCGGGGGGCGGATGATGAGCAGGGACGCGCAGGTCGGGATTCAGGTCAAACGACTCCGAGAGGAGCAGGGGTTGAGTCAGAAGGAGCTCGCCGCCCGCAGCGGCGTGCCCGCCGGAACGATCGCCTCCCTCGAGGTGGGCAGAAGCGCGGGCGGGCTGAAAACGCTCAAGGCGCTGTCCGACACGCTAGGCACCCCGATGGACGTGCTGACGGCCGCTCGACCTCGTCGCGATCCGAGGTTGGCCTCACAAGATCTGCGCAGGCTGTGCGAACGCGTCGTCCTTCAGTCGAAGATCTCCACGACCGCTTACGACGAGTTCAGCCAACACCTGGAGCTGTACTCGACCCTGCTGGCAGAGATCCAATCAGCCCGAGAAAAGATCACCGAGCAGGTGCGTCGCCTACATGCACATGGAGTCCTTGTGCCCGAGACCCTCGACGACGAGCTCGTCGACGGCCTGGAGCAGATCTCCGACCGCTACCGAAGCCTCGAGCAGAAATGGAACAGCCAATCCCCCTACCACGCGGCCCGAGCCCGGTATGAGTTCGGAAAGATCCAGTACGTCCTCGGGCTCGTAGCCCGGACACGAACACAGCCCGACGCAAATGCCCGCAAGCGCAACTGGCGGCAGAAGGCGATGCGAAGCTTCAACAATGCCGCCTCCGCCTTCGAGTACGCGCTCCGCGTGAACGAGGAGCTGATGGGTGCCGAACGCACGATCTCCCTTCCGATCGAACTCAAGATCGCCGAGACTGCGATCGAACGCGCGCTCGTGAGCTTGCACGAAGTCGCCCAGGACGATTTCGATCACAGCCTGCGATCAGCCACGACTCTCAAGGCCCGCTACAGAGCGGTCGTGGACTACACGTCTCGAACACTCGGTGAGGCTTCCTGCGCACACGTCATCGCGAAAGCGCTCTACTGTCAGGCCATGAGAGCTCGCTCCATGGGCAAACAACGGCGGTCCTATGAGCCACTGCTCCTCGAGTGTCGAAGATTGGCCCAGTCCGCGTACGACGTGAAGCGCGCACAGGGGGATCCGGACGGGTGCTTCTGGGCCCGCAGCCTCGCCGCGAGATGCGAGATGGCCAGACTCGCACGGGACAAACCGAACTCGGCTCGCACCGAGGAGGTCAAGATGCTCTATGAGGAAGTGCTCTCCCCCGAGGACCGGGGCGACCGGCGAACGGTCCGATCGGTCTGTATCGTGGTCTGGCTTTACAGCGATATCCGAGAAGGGCCACTGCGAAAGACACCCTGGGCCCGCGAACTTCTTCACCCCTGAGCCGCCCCAAGGAGCCACTCACACGCGGCGGCCTCCTCTCCGCTCGGTTCACGCTGCGCGGGGGGAAGCTCTCGCAGCAGCAGAGGCTCTCGAGAGGACCGACGCGGCGAACGGCAGTGCTTCTCGACTGCGGAGGCCAGCGAAGCTCGGAGCTCAGCTGCCAGATCGGGACTCATCTGTCTACGGCTCCATTGCTCAGTCCGAGCCCCGCGGTGAACCATCCGTGTCTGACTTTCGGCCCGGCCCATACGTCCAGAACCACGCGCTTCCAGCTGCCTCCTCTTCCTCGATTCTCTTGAGATCGTCCTCGGTCCAGTCGCCCTTGCGATGGATCCACTTCAAAGGGAAGGCAACATTCGATAGCTGATACAGCGTCGCGACATCTGGCCGAGGGGCCACGTATTGATGAAGATCCTCTGGAGGACGAAGCTCGATTTCTTCGGGGTCCTGCACCTCGTGGCGGTAGTCGTCCTCCTTGACGATGAGAGAGCTCTTTGGAAGCGGTTTCCAAAAATGGGCAGTGGCGAGAGGCAGGTTGAACCTTAGCCAGTTGAAAGGCCTCGGGCCGGTCCCACTCGGCCGTTTCGTTCGCCTCTTTCGGAGGCCCATGGCCGTACTTCGATACCGCACGCTAAGATAGTCTACCCAAGCGAGGGTTAGGTCGTAGGCGTATTTCTGGTAGGCCGCCACGGCAACCAGTCGTGCCGTAACGGCTGGATCAACCGTGTGCTTGAGCTCATACGTTTCTTCGACCCGCTTGGTTACGACATCGCGAATTCGGTAAGATTCCCTGAAGGACTCCGCCAGTTTACTCTGAGCGGAGGCCTTGAGTTCCGAGCTGATCTTCCCAACCCCGGTCGCACCCAGCTCGCTGGCTATAGTGGCGGCGAACTCCTGCAGAGACTCATCTTGGCGCATGGATTCCTGAAAGGACTCCCGAAACTGCACTGAGGTCAGCTCCGTTGTCATCGAACGCACGTGCTCTTGCTTGACCCCAATCGGTGATTCAATGACGGCAAGCTTGTCGCCCATTCGTATCGAATCGTCCGCCTGTCTTTCGCGAAGCTGAAAATGAGCGCGAACGATCGAGAATGTGTTCTTGTCGGAGGGGCGCCAGCCCTCTTCCTTTGTTAGGTCAACGGCGAAGGGCACACTGATCCGTATCGTTGGCATTTCCGTGGTTACCTCCGTCGACCACTACTATTATCCGAACGCGCCATAGTGCGTAGATGGACTGGGTTCTCCCAGTCTCCGGCGTCGAATACATTGGAGGGCGGACCCGGGCAAGCGGATTCTCTCGCGGCGTCCCTTCCACACTCTCAGCTAGCCCCAGTTCGACGAGCGGTCAGACGGCAAGCGGGCGGCGAGAGCGAGGGTGCGATGTCGGACAAGCGGATTGCCGTCAGAGTCCTTGTCGAACCCGAGCGCGGGCCCTCATCACGGAGCTTCCTTGGCTGCGTACTTCTTCTCGAGTTGTACGACCTTCCGCTCGAGCGCCTTGAACTCCTCACGCAGGCTCGAATCTGTTGCCTCCTTGTAGAAGAGGGACCAGGCAAGAGTGCTCGCGGCGACGATTCCGCCAACGATCGGCGCCGCTGCGATCAATCGCTCGTACTTCGAGGACGGCTCGCCGGTCATGGCCAGAATCAGGATGTACACAGCTAGCCAGGTTGTTGCCGCCCCCCAAGCGAACACGCCGATATCCGTCGTCTTGGAGCCGAGGAGACGCGCAATGATGGCCGCGGCGACTCCGCCGACGAGGAGTATGATTCCAAGGCACTCGGCGTTCTCTGTCGAAAAGAGACTTCTCATGGTGATCCGTCACGTCTCACATCCAAGTCGGGGTCTTCAACCCCGCCCCGTGGCGCGAAGGAAACTGCAGAGCCGGCCCTTGATTTCGGCCGCCCACGTTGCTCGGGTCGGGCGGGTGTACGGTCGCGTTCGAACTCTCGCCGCGCTGGCTGCCCTGCTCACGCTCGCGGGCTGCCTCGAGCGTGGGCCAGCCTCCGCGCCGACTCTCGAGCCGCTCGAGGTGAGCGTGGGCTCGCGCTGGCTGCGCGACCGCCGGGGCCGGGTCGTTCTGTTGCGGGGCGCCACGTACACCGTGTCCGAGACGGGGATGGACGGCGGCGGCTTCGGCGGACCCGTGGAGAACACCCTGGCCGAGATGGAGCGGCTGGGCATGAACCTGGTGCGACTCCCTCTGTCCTGGGCGTTGATCGAGCCCCAGCCCGACCGCCCGACGATCGAGTATCTACGGATGCGCGTCGACCCCGTCGTGCGGCTCGCCGCCGCCCACGGCCTCTCCGTCGTGCTCAGCATGCGCCCCTGGCCGCGTGGCCCCTGCGACGGCAGCGACCCGACGATTCCCGATTGGGTGTGCACGGCTCTGCAAACCGCCCCCGGCCCCAAACCTTCCGATCCGTCCTGCGCGTTCTGGCGTTCGCGCGGGCCGAACAAGGTTCCCCTGCGGACCCATTACGCAAAGATCTGGTCGCTCGTGGCCCACCGGTACGGCCACGATGCGCGCGTGGTCGGCTTCGACGTCCTCGATGAGCCGACCGCCGGCACCTGCTTCGGCGCCACGCCATTCGAGGCCGGCCACCTCCGGCCGTACTACCAGCTCCTCGAGCGTAAGATTCGCGATGCGGCCCCCGGTCGGGCGCTTCTGTATCAGCCGCCCCTGAACCCGGGAGCCCACCCGGCGGCGCCCCGCTCGCCCGGCGCGCCCCTCGTCTTCTCCCCCCACATCTGGAGCCAGCGCATCGGCCCGCCGCCGGGCAACACCCCCGACGCACTTGCCGCCGCGTACGCCACTGCCAGCCGTGAGGCCGCGCAGCTCGAAACTCCGCTCCTCGTCGGAGAGTACGGAGGCGACCTTCCCGCGACCCCGGATGGGTTTCGGCCCAGCTCGGCGGCCTTCCTGCTTCACTCTCTCGCGGCGCTCGACCGCCATCTCGCGAGCGGCGCGTTCTACGCTCTGCGGCCGAAGAGCCAGGCCGTGGCCGTGGCCGATTTTGGCAGGCTCGAGACCGCTCTCTCACGACCGTTCGCCCGCCGGATCGCCGGCATTCCTACCGCAATGGCCTTTTTGCCGGCGGCGCGCGAGTTCACGCTTCGCTTCGAAGACGATGCCGAGCACGCGCCGCCCGACCCCACCGAGATCTTTCTTCCCAATCGAGTGTACGGTGACGACTTCGAGGTCGAGCTCGACCCACCGGGCAGGTGGACGTTCGATGCGCACACCCAGCGCCTCCTCGTGCACCGAGGCCCCGGCACCTCGCATGAGGTGCGCGTCCGGCCCCGCGCGCCTGTGAATTGACGTCGGACACCGCCGTGCGATAGTCGCAGGCTCGATGCAAGACGCCGCTCCCGACGCCCCCATCGTCGTCCTCACGACGGCCGGGAGCGACGAAGAAGCCCAGCGCATCGCCCGCGCTCTCATCGAACGAAAACTGGCGGCCTGCGTGAATGTCGTCCCCGGCGTGCGCTCCATCTACGCGTGGCAAGGCGAGATCTGTGACGACATGGAGTTCCTCCTGATCAGCAAGACGACCCCCGCCCGCTTCGAGGCGCTCGCCGCGGCGATTCGCGAGCTGCACGCGTACGAAGTCCCGGAGATCGTCGCCCTGCCGACCCACGCGGTCGACCCTGCCTACGCAACGTGGCTGGGCGAGGCCGTCAAGTAGATAGCGCTCAGGCCTGCTCGGGTGCCGACGAATCCGGCGTGGCGACGCGCGGCTGCGGTGTCTTCCGCCCCGGGACCAGGAAGTTGCCCATGATCGACTGGTAGGCCTCGCACGGCGTCCAACACTGCGGACAGTCGTACTCCCAGATCTCCTTCTGGGTCTGCACCGAGATCGGTTCGGCCCAGATCTTACGAAGGTCGTAGTCGACGTCGCGCAGACTGCCCATCTTCTTGTCGTAGATCGTGCACGGAAACACGTTGCCCCACGAGTCGATGAAGCAGGACGCGGAGAGTGCATGACAACGCACCGGGGTCTGGCCCGTCATGAGGTAGCGCTCGACATGCTCGAGGTACTGTCGCTCGAGGTAGCCCACCGGCCCGCTCGCCGCCCCGCGCAGCCGGGCGACGTTCTTCACTGCGGACAGAAGCGCCTTCGGCGGCGTGTGCTCGCGCAGGCCCAACTCGGTGTTTCCCAGATAGTGCGCCGACTCGTGCACGATGTTCACGTGAAAATCGCCGTACTCGAGATTCGGGATCACCTTCGAAGCAGCCGCGTACGCTTGCTCGAAGTGGTCGACGTTCTTTCGCGACAACGTCATACCAAGCACGACCTCTACCCCTGGGATCTCTCGAAGCCGGCGGAATGTCTCTACCTGCTTCTGCCAACCACCCTCGATCCCACGAATCTCGTCGTTCATCTCCTCGTCCCCGTCCATCGAGACGGTGATGATGAGCTTCTCCGGGCGACGCTCCATGATCGCCTTGGTGTTCTCGACGATCTTGTCACTGAGATACCCGTTGGTCGGGTAATGAAGCAGCAGGAGATGCGGCGAGTGTTCGATCACGGCGTGCGCGACCTCGACGAAGTCCTTGCGCAGCGTGACCTCGCCGCCGGTGAGATCCACCCACAGGAAATCACGCGACTTCTTGAAGATCTGCTGAATCTCGTCGAGTCGCAGCTCGTCCCGTGGCTTCATCTGCCAGATGTTGCAGGTCTGACATTTGTAGTTGCACCAATAGGTGATGCAGAACGTGAGCTTGAACGGATGATCGAGGCGTCGGAAGTTTGCCTCGAACGCCTTCTTCGCAAGCGCGGCGTACGTGCTCAGCTTCACGTCAGAGCCTCCAGGAGCCGCAGCGCCGGGTTCGGCTTGGGCGCCACATCCTGCCAATTCCGGCAGTACCAGTCGTACGCATCACAGGTCATCTTGATGTTGTCGCTCTCGGGTTGCCACTTCAGCCGCTCGCGCGCGAGCGAAATATCGAGCACGAAGTTGCGATCCGCCAGAAGATAGTGCTCCGGCACGATCGGCGAGAGGCCGAATACGTTGAGCACCCGGGCTGCCATTCGGAGCAATTCGGCCGGAAATCCAGTGAATTTCGAGGTCGCGCCGGCGTGCTTGATCAGCGCCTCGACCTGCCCACGCACCGAAGGGACGGTTTCCGGAGCGGAACCGATATTGATCGCGAGACCGCCCGTCCCCGGCTCCACCGCGGCCTGAATTGCGGCGCGAGCGACATCATCGGCCGAGGCCATCTGCACCCGGTTGAGACCGCCCCCGAGCATGAACACCCGGCGGTCACGCCGCACCCAGTCGAACAGCAACACGAAGACGCCGGTCATGCCGTCGCCGAACAGACTCATCGGACGAAGCATCGTCACGTCGAGACCGTCTTCCATCGCGCGACGGCAGACCACCTCGGCCTCCAGCTTCGAATCGCCATACGCACCGAGCGGCTCGAGGTCGTGATTGTCCTCGCCGATGAGACGATCCTCGGGCAGCCCGTACACGGCCGAGCTCGAGATGAAGACCACCTTGCGCACGCGGCACGTCTTCGCCGCCTCGAGAACGTTCTTCACGCCGGCGAGGTTCATCGAGAAGATCTCTTCCTCGGAGTAGTTCGAGAACTGCGGCTTCATCCGCTGGCCCGCAGCGAGGTGATAGATCACCTCGACTCCATCGGCCGCCTTCTCGAGCGCCCCGCGGTCGCGCATATCGCCATCGAACTCGCCCAGCCGAACGCGATCGACACCCGCGTCGGTGAGACGCGCGCGCAGGCTCTCGGGTGGAGCGACCATGTCGAAAAGCCGCAGGTCGTCTCCGCGGGCAGCAAGCAGTGGCGCCAGGCTGTGGCCGAGGACGCCGGAGGATCCGGTTACAAGCGCTTCCATGAATTCCTTCGCGATCCCCTCAGACAGCCTTCGCAGGGGCGGTGAAACGGGCGTCGATGCCCGCGACGACCTCGTCTACGCCGATCTCCCTCATGCAGACGGGATCCACGCAGCGGCTCATCTTGAGATTGTAGTTGGATAGGCAAGGGCTGCAGAACAGTCCCTTGTAGAAGACCAGGTCACCCGCCCCACGCGGTCCGTAGAGTCTGGGCTCGGTAGCGCCGAAGATCGCCACGACCGGCGTGTCGACCAGACCGGTGAGATGCATGACCGAAGTATCGTTCGACACGACGAAGGTGCAAACGTCGAGAAGCCCAGTGAGCTCGCCTACGGAGAGCACGTCACACAGCGACCGCGCGCGATCCGCGTGCTCCATTCTCTCGAGCGCTTCGCGAACGAGGGCCCCCTCTTCGTCGCCAACCCCCGTGAAGACGACGCGCACCCCGCGGGACTCGATCAAGTGATCGGCGAGGCGAGCGAACCTGTCCACGCTCCATCGCTTGAGCGCCACCTTGCCATAATTGGGCCCGGTGCCGACGTGCATCGCCACGAGCCCATCGCCGTCCGTGATACCCGCGGCAGCCAAGGCCGTGTCACGATCTTTCGGAGCGATCGAGACCCGGACGCGCGGCGCCGGCTGAATCGCGAGGCCGAAGGGCATTGCGAGACGCATGAAAATGTCGGCCATGTGATCGGTGTCCGCATAGGCCACACGGTGCGAATAGAGCCAACCGCGCGCCTGCCCGTCGGTGTTGAACCCGATGCGCGCCTCCGATCCGGTCGCGAACGCGAAAATGCCGGAGAGCTTCATGAACTGCTCGAAGTCGAGAACCGCGTCGTAGTCCGCCGTGCGCAGCGCATTGAAGAGCCCGATCGCTGAGGTCACGAACTCGCCGAAGCCGGCGACCTCCACCGTAAGCGACCGCGACACCAGCCCGCTTTGCTCTAGCAACGAGACATTGCCGGGCAACGTAAGGAAATCGATCTCGACATCCGGGTCCTGTCGCTTCATCGCGGCGAGCGTCGGCAGGATCATCGCGATGTTACCCAGGCCATAGAACTTGATGGCGAGTACGCGGCGCGGCCGCTTCAGTTCGCCCTGTGCCGGCGGCGTCGTCCCGAACAAGGTCGGGACCTTTCGGCCAGCACCCAGAAGGCGCGCCGCCGCCCAAAGGACGAAGCACACACCCAGGCCCACCCATCGGTCGATATAACGCGCCAAGCGGAGGTTCATGTCACCCTCGTGGGCGTGGCCTGAAGCCCGCTCTCGCGCGTGAGGAGGCGCAAGAAGGCGCAGGTAAAGCGCCGTTTTCCCACGGATTCTGGTAGCACCGCGCGCGAAGCTCAGTCAACGAGGGATCTCCGTCGGCCCCGTTTCGTCTCAGTCCCGCCGAACCGCGTAGACCTCTGCTCGGGCCTCGAGTCCAGTCCACTCTCCCAACCGAATCAGCGTGGCGAGACCGAGCTTCACCAGCGGCGAGAACGAATATCGCCCGAGGTAGGGGCTCTCGCCACGGACTTCCTTGACTTCGAAACCGCAGTCGGACGCCAGCCGCGCCAAGGTGTCCGGCGTGAAGTACCAGTAGTGGTTGGGCACGTAGAGCCGCTGCGCCATCGCAGACATGCCTGGGATCCGCGCGATCAGGTCGGCGGCCCAATACAGGGTGGACCGGTGATTGGGGACCGCGACGAACAGCCCTCCCCCGGGGCGCAGCACCTTCGCCGCCTGCTCGAGGAAGAGCCGCGGGTCGGGCGTGTGCTCGACGACGTCCGCCATGGTGATCGCGTCCAGAGGCTCGTCGAACTCCGCCTCCAGAAAGTCTCCGACGCGAATCTCGACGCCGAACTCTTCGTGCGCCTTCTCCGCCGCGCCTGGCGAAATCTCACACCCCACGGCCCGAAAGCCCCCTTCCTGCGCGAGATGCAGCAGGAGCCCGGTTCCGATCCCAACGTCGACGAGCCGGCCGCCACCGGTCATCTCGCGAAGGCGCCTCACCGTTGCGCGAAATCCGCGGACAACCGGATCATCGGGATAGTCACGATAGTAGGCCGAGAACATCTCGGTCGTCTCGTCGATCAGCCCGCCATGAAACGCCTCATCCTCGCGGGTCGAGATCTCCTCGGTCGTCGGGATCGGATCGACGAACACGAGGCCGCAGCGGCATCGCCACAGCGGCCCACCGCCGCCGTGAAGCGACTTCGCGCCCGATTCACCACAGACCAAACACGGCCGCGGCGTCCCCTCGTTGGAATTCTCGGGCATGGCTCTGGCGATCTACACGACGGCCCGGCCGCCCGCCACGCCCTGTCCCTGCTGTGTGGAGGATGGTAGGAATCGAAGCTCATGGCGCAGGTAGCCATCCAACCTGGCCTCTTCACCGCCCCCCCGCAGCCCCGGCTCCTCGCGGGCCAGTGCGACGGCTGCAGAGAGCGGCACTTCCCGACTGCCGACTTCTGCCCCTACTGCTCGCACGATGCGATCTCGATCTGCGAGGTCGGTGCCACCGGCACCCTCTACCTCCACACCGTGGTGAACAGCGCCCCGCCCGGGTACGACGGCCCCGTCCCGTACGGCTTCGGGTTGGTTGATCTGCCCGAAGGCCTGCGGGTCGTCACGAGGCTCGTCGCCCCCGATCTCGCCGAGTTGCGCTCCGGCCTGCCGGTGCGCCTGGTCGTCGAGCCGCTCTACCGCGATGACGACGGCAACGACGTGCTGAGCTGGGCATACGGGCCCGCGACGAAAGCCAGGCGATGAGCGCACGCGCGGTATACGTACGCGGCGTCGGGCTTCATCCGTTCGGCCGCTTTGACGACAAAGACGTCACGCGGCTCGGCCAACATGCCGTGCGGGCGGGGCTGCGCGAAGCAGAGGTCGGCCGCGGCGGGTTTCAGGCGGCCTTCTGTGGCACCGTGTACACCGGAGTCGCCGCGGGCCACAAAGTCCTGACGTCCCTTGGCCTCTCCGGCGCACCGATCGTGAACGTCGAGGCCGGCTGCGCGAGCGGCGGCGCGGCGCTCTCCCTCGGCGTCTCGCAGGTCGCCTCGGGCGAGTGCGACACCGTTCTGGTGTTCGGAATGGAGAAGATGCCGCGTGGCATCATCCGATCGAGCTTCTTCCCCCCATGGTGCGAGAAGGCCGGACTGACACCGGCCCCCGCCTACTTTGCGCTGCGGGCGCGCCGACTGCTCCAAGAGAGCGGCGTCACACGGGAACACCTCGCGCGCGTCTCCGTGAAGAACCATGGCAACGGCGTCGACAACCCGTTCGCGATGTATCGCAAGCCATTGACGATCGACCAGGTCCTGGCATCGAAGATGGTGTGTGACCCGCTCACGCTCTTCATGCTGTGCTCGCCCAACGAAGGCGCAGCGTGCGTGGTCCTCGGCGCGACACCCGGGCCGGTCGGCCCGCCGGTACGCGTGCTAGCGTCCGTCGTCCGGTCGCACCTCCCCGGCAGCGCGTTGGGCGAGCACACGCCGATGGCGGGACGCATCGCCGACGACCCGCCCAGTCCCACCGAGCTTGCCGCCCGCGAGGCCTTCCATAAGGCAGCCGTGGGGCCAGCGGATCTCGACGTCGTGGAGGTTCAAGATACGGACTCCGGGCGAGAAATCCTGTCGATCGAAGAGCTCGGATTGTGCGACCGAGCCGACGGCGGCGCGTTCGTCGCCGACGGCATCGGCGAACGCGACGGCCGTCTCCCCGTGAACCCCAGCGGGGGCCTCCTGTCGAAGGGCGAGCCGCTCGGGGCGTCGGCGCTCGGTCAGATCGTCGAGCTCACCTGGCAGCTGCGAAGCGCGGCGGACCGCCGTCAGGTCGAAGGGGCACGCACCGCGCTCGGACACACGGTGGGCCGGGGCGCGAACGCGTCGGTCACGATTCTCCAGCGCTGACCTGCGCCCTGGCCCCCTACTGATACATGTCGAGCAACTCGATGACGCCGTGTTCGCGCATCGAATCGAAGACCGCGCTCTTGACCTCTCGCACGGTGTTGAGCGTGAGCACGTGCTCCGCGAGCTTGCTCGCGGACTCGTACGGCACCGTCCGGATGAGCTGTTTGATCACCGGGATGAAGAACGGCTCCATGCTGAGCTCGTCGAGGCCCAGGCCGAGCAGAACCAAGGTCGACATCGGGTCTGCCGCCATCTCGCCGCACATCGAGATCGGCTTGCCGGCGTCCTTCGCAGCGCGCACGCAATGCGCGATCGCGCCGAGCACCGCCGGGTGGAGAGGCTGATAGAGCGGCGCGACCTTCCGATTGTTCCGATCGACGGCAAGGATGTACTGGATCAAGTCGTTCGTGCCGATCGACATGAAATCGCTCTCGAGCACGAGCTGCGGGGCCAGATACACCGCCGACGGGACTTCGATCATGACTCCAAGGGGCAGATCCTTCACGTGAGGGATCCCCTCCCTCTCCAGATCATCTTCGGTGTCGACGATCATCTCACGCACCTGCTGGAGCTCTTCGAGCGACGAGATCATCGGCAGGAGCATACGCGTCGGGCCAGCGGTCGCGGCCCGAAGAATCGCCCGGAGCTGCAAATCGAAGAACTCCGGCATCTCGAGCGACACCCGAATCGAGCGCCACCCCAGGAATGGGTTCTCCTCCTGCGGGATGTGCAGGTACTGTGGATACTTGTCCGCGCCGAGATCGAGAGTACGAACGGTAACGGGCTTCTCGCCCATTCCGTCGATCACCTTGCGGTAGATCTCGAACTGCTCGTGCTCACTGGGGAACTCGCGAAACGAGATGAACGGAAACTCGGTGCGATACAGCCCGACGCCCTCGGCGCCGTGACGATTGGCCAAGACCACGTCACCCACGAGTCCTACGTTCGCGTGCAGAACGACCCGCCGGCCGTCGGTCGTCTCCGCCGGGAGGTCGTGCAGCGCCTCGAGGTTCTCGTTGAAAGCGCGATAGTCGCGCTCCATCCGTTGGTACTCCCGAATGACCTCGGGTCCAGGCCGCCGATACACGATGCCAGCGTTGCCATCGACGATCATCTCGTCGCGTTCGGCAACGTGCTCGAGCAGGTGCTCGATGCCAACCACGGTGGGAATCTCGAACGACTTCGCCAGGATGGTCGCGTGTGACGTGGCGCCACCGGTCGCGAGTGCAATCCCGCGCAGATGGGCCGGATCGATCTCGCACAAGTCCGTGAGCGTGAGCTCGAGGGCCACGAGCACGCTGCCGTCTTCCGGTGAGGGCGCGTCCGCCGCGTCCAACCCGAGCAAGATGCGCAGTAGTCGCTGACCGATGTCCTTGATGTCGAGTGCGCGCTCCTGCAGGTACGGATCTTCGACGTTGTCGAAGGCGCTCAGGTACTCCTCGACGACTTGGCGCAGCGCGTACTCGGCAACCGCACCGTCGTCGATCAACGCGCGGATCCGATTGGAAACCGTTTCGTCGCGCAACATCATCAAGTACGCGTCGAAGATCTTGCCCGTCGCTTCCGGCAGGACCTCCTCCATCTTCGCCCGCTGCTTGTCGATGTCGCGCGCAGCGACGTCGAGCGCATGGTTGTAGCGCTCCAGCTCAGCCCCCGTGTCCTTGGCCGGCAGATCCTCGATCTCCGCGAAATCGACCGGGGCGCGCAGGATGTGGACGCGACCGATGCCGAATCCCGGCGAGGCCCCGATTCCGCGGAGCCTCTCGCCCGGATCCCGATCGGCCGCCGGCTGGGCGCCACGCGCCGTGGCCTGCCGTTCGAAGGCTTGCAGCCGCCGAAGCGACTCGAGCGTGCGACGCCGGAAGTCCGCCTGCTCCTGCTCCTTCATCTTCAGACTCTCGAGCAAGCGCGCCTGGACGAGCACCGCCGCGAGCTGGGCGGCGATGGTCTTCAACAGGCTCATCTCTTCCGAGGTAAACTCGCGCCGACGCAGCGTCTGGACGACCAACACGCCCAGCGGGGCCTTGCGCTCGAACACCGGCACGCCGAGGAACGAGTGGTACCGCTCCTCCCTCGTCTCTGGGAAGAACTTGAAGCGCGGGTGCACGGGCGCATCCTGCACTCCCACCGGCTCCATCGTCTCGATCACGAGCCCCGTGAGCCCCTCGGTCGTCCGCATCCGGACCCGTCCGACGGCGCCCCGATCGAGGCCCGTGGTCGCCCAGAGGGTCAGGTTTTCCCTGTCTTCCTCGAGAAGATAGAGAGAGCACGCCTCCGTGCGCATCCGCTCCGCAACGACCTGAACGACGCTGTCGAGCGTCTCCTGGAGATCCTCCGATTGCCCGGTGAGTGCGCTGACCTTCTCGAGCAGTCGCAGCCCGTGGGACGACCGCACAGGCCCACCCTGGCCTTCACGGGTGCCCTCGCCCGCGGCGGCGGACGTTGGATCTGCAGGTGATAACGGGCCAGCCATGGCGCGACAGTATCACGTCAGACCCGAGCCATGTCCAACGACGACCACAGCGCCGCAACGACCCCGATTGGCTGCGCGTGCCCGAATCGTGTAGGTTTTTCTCGGGGTGGCCGAGGTGAGGGACGTTGGCGAAGCGCAAGACCGCGAAGCGTAAGACTGCCAAGCGCAAGGCTCCGAGACGGCCGTTCAAACCGTTTTTGGTAGGCTTCGCGGTGCTGCTGCTGGTCGTGGGTGGCGGCGGGACGCTGGTGCTCTATACGCAATTCGCCGAAAACCTACCGTCCGTAGAGAAGCTCCTGCAGTACGAGCCCTCCGTCACCACGCGGGTTCTGGCGGCCGATGGCTCGGTGCTCGCCGAGTTCTTCGTCGAAAAGCGGTATCTGGAGCCAATCTACAAGATCCCGCGGGTGGTTCAGCTGGCCTTCGTCGCGGCCGAAGACGCCACCTTCTACGACCACACCGGAATCGATTTCATCAGCATCGGCCGCGCCGCACTCGAGAATTACCGGGCAGGAGCCACGCGTCAGGGAGGCAGCACCATCACCCAGCAGGTGGTCAAGGCCCTGCTGCTGACGCCGGAGCGAAGCTATGAGCGCAAGCTGAAAGAGGTCGTTCTCGCGCTGCAGCTGGAGCACGAGCTCACGAAGGACGAGATCCTCTACCTCTATTTGAACCAGATTTATCTCGGCAGTGGCGCGTACGGGGTACAAGCCGCCGCGCGCGACTACTTCGGCAAGGACGTCGCCGACAT
>JAJCZO010000256.1 GCA_029262355.1 Deltaproteobacteria bacterium | reverse complement strand
CGGGCTGAGGTTCTGCGCCTGCTCGCCCCGAGAACGGACGAGCACGTCCTCGATCTCGGCTGTAGCCCCGGCTTCTTGTCGAGGGACCTGGCGCCAGCAGTTGGCTCCAATGGGGAGGTCGCGCGGTTGATCGCCGCGCCTGAACCTGACTCCGGCCTTCGGGGATGTTCTCGAAGAGGGCGAATCCTCGACGCATACCGTAGCGGGGCGAGAAGTAGGTCGAGTTCGTGGAGGCGGCGGTGGAGTAGCCGTTCTCGCGAAGGATCTCTGCCAGCGTGGGGACCTCGTCTTGCAGCTTCCGACCCAGTGCGCGAAGGCCGTGGTTGGCAGGGTAGCGCCCTGTCAACATCGAACCGTGCGAGGGCAGGGTCCAGGGAGCCGTAGAGGTCGTGTTCTCGAATACGACCCCGTCTGCCGCGAGTGCGTCCAGGGTCGGCGAAGTTGGCCGAGGATAGCCGTACGTGCCGAGGTGGTCTGCCCGCAGTGTGTCGAGAGAGACGACGATGAGGTTGGGCGGCGTGTTGCCCGTCTGCTCGCACGAGAAGAGCATCGAAGCGCACGCAAGTCCGAGTGCCAGAGAACAGAATAGTGCTGCCATCGGTTCCTCGTAAGTGTGCGCGACACAGTCCCGTTCCGCGATCGCGTGCACGCCGAACGGGCCTCTCAGCCGCACGCTGCCAACCCTGACGCTGGTGCCGCCCGACGAGTCGAGGGGCTGTCGGGGCATCGCATCCTATGCGCCCCTCCGACTGCGGCAGGACTAAGAGTGCTGGGACAGCAAGCGGCGATCGTGCTGCTTCCCGTGCAGAGCTACGCCGAGGAAGAAGAAGCGTCGTACCCGGCTTCTCGATCCTCGTAGTAGTCGCGTTTGGTGCCAGAGTATCCGACGACTGCGACCTCTCGGTCTCCAGGACGTGACATCTCGGCGACACGAAGAGTCGTCCCCGCGTCACCTGAGCTCGCAGTAGACTTCGCTCGTCGGCCACATCGGTCGACGTGTCTGGCGGATCCGGGTTGGTCAACGACACTTGGCGCGAGGTACGGTAGGGGGCATGGACTACGACCCCGCTACTCTGTTCCTCGGAATCGTCTTCTCGGGTATCGGCTTCGTCGCGTACCGATTCGGGAGACGAATGGAGTTGATCCCGCCGGTCGTTCTCGGGATCGCCTTGATGATCTTTCCGTGGTTCGTCGACCGCGCACTCTGGATCTTCATCATCGGTAGCGCATTGACCCTCTTGCTCTGGGTCTTCCGCGAGTGAGCGGCGCAACGGCACCAGCGGCCCGTTCGCGGTCGATGGGTGGGTTGGGGGCGTGAGGGTGCGGGAGGCCGTGCGCGCGAGGCGCACGTGGCTCGCGTCGGGGCGTCGTGGGGCTGAAGGTCTACGGGCGGTGGGCCGGGCGAGGAGCTGGCCGGCGTCGCTCTTTTGTTCGTGAAAGGTGCTGCGAGTGGAGTGGCCAAGTCTCCTCGTCCGCATCCGGTTGGCGGAGGATCTTGCTCCGGCGGGGCCCGGGTGTAGAATCCAGATTTCGCCAACGGGGGTCGACCCCGTTCACCTGAGAAGCGCTCGTTTCGATCGTGGAGAACCAGACATGGGTGACAAGGGAAGCAAGGACAAGGGTAAGAGGGAACAACAGAAGAAGGCCCTTCTTAGTCCGAAGGAGAAACGAAAAGTGAAGAAGGAGAAAAAGAACAAGTAGGCGCGCACTGGTATCTGGGTGGGCTGGCCGTTCGATCCCGAGGTGTTCGACGCGGATGAGGCGAACGAGAGGCTGAAGAAGCTGCGGCCCAGAAGGCCACGAGCGACGTAACTCCGGCGGCAGCGGCCACACGAGCCTGGCCATCGCGATCCCGCGCACATAGTCGCTCACCGTGCTCCGGGCCGGATCTGGAGCAGGCGCTGCCAGACGGCATCGGGATCTCGATGGTCAGCACGAAGCCGCGCCATACGCATGCGTGTGGGGAGCACGGGGCCGTCAGAGCGATCGCCCAACGAGAACGCCCTGTCCACGCGCTGCAACGCTTCGTGCTGGCTGCTCAACATCGACCAGGTGCACCGCTTCATGTCTAGATGAACGCGGGGCAGACGGCGCGTTGGTGTGCGCTCACGTACATGAGGCCAGCGAGACTGTCAGTGGGTTGGTCGGCGGTACCCGGACGGAAGCGTAGCGCCCAGTCCGCGCACAGCCGGTAGCGTCAAAGACCGTGAACTGGGCGTGGGCGGACTACCCGTCCTCGTGGTGATGGTTGAGGGCCTGGCCGAGCCGAGCAACGTGCGCGTCGTTACTCCAGGCGACTCCCGTACACGTACACGATCGGAATCGCCTCCAGGTCTACGTTCTCGAGGCATCGGACGTTGACCGCCCACATGTCGGGAGCCGTTCTTGGCCGCCGGAACGGAAGGATGCCGCAGGCGGGGCAGAAGTAGTCCTTCGCCGTCTCTGTGTGCCACTGGTACAGCGACAGATTCTCCAGGGGCGTGAGGAGGCGGAGGCCACCCTAGCCGTGTGGCGGCGGCCCGGGAAACGCCGCCAAGGTCATGCCGGTTGCTGCGGCCAAGCGGAGGTCTCGGCCTCTCCAGAGGACGTAGAGCGGCAGAGCCGGGAGGAACCACCACCCCTCGTAGCGGGTCATCGACGCCCATCCGATGAGCGCGATGCCAACGGTGAGCACGCATCGGCGTGGGCGGGCTGCGAGAGCGACGTCTACGAAGAGAAGTCCGGCGAGGATCTCGAACACGAACGGAGCTTCCGAGAGCGAGCTTGCACTCAGCTCGATGTGAAGCGGCCACACCGCTACGGCGAAGGCTCCGCCGAGCGCCGGGATCGATCCGAAGCTGCGATATGCCAAGAGGTATAGGATCGGAATCGTCAGAGTCCCGAGTATGATGTTCACGAGACGCCCCACGATGTCCGGTCGTGGAAGGAGCCAATTCGCGGGGCCGTGAAGGAGGATCAAGCCCGGAGGCCAGACGCCGGATGTCGGAAGCCATGGGTGGAGCGACCAACGGTATGACTCGATGGCGCGCGTCGGCCCGTCTCCGGGAACGTCGTAGGTCGTGAGGAAGAACCCGAGGCGAAGCGCCAGCGCGATGACCGAGAGAATCACGATGGCGGACGACGCCGACGATGAGAGGGCAAGAAGTCGGCTGCGGGACACTTTCGACACGGACGTCCGTGTGGACTTTAACTTACGCGGTCGAGGGGTTGAGTGTGCGAGCCCGTGAGGAGCAACCGTCGTGGAAGCGCAGAGAGGAGAGAGCAGCCAGCCCCGTCGTTAGATTGACTAGTGCACCGCCGTCGACATAGGGTTAACGGATTGCCGTCTATCGGCGTTCGTCGCAAGGAACGGCGACGCAGGAATATAGGCAATCTTCCGAGGAGACGAGACGCGGCGACGGACGTCGAGGG
>JAJCZO010000255.1 GCA_029262355.1 Deltaproteobacteria bacterium | reverse complement strand
CGGGCTGAGGTTCTGCGCCTGCTCGCCCCGAGAACGGACGAGCACGTCCTCGATCTCGGCTGTAGCCCCGGCTTCTTGTCGAGGGACCTGGCGCCAGCAGTTGGCTCCAATGGGGAGGTCGCGCGGTTGATCGCCGCGCCTTCGCCCTTGAGCGCCCGCGTCAGCATCCGGCTGCCAAAGAACGGGCGTTGCAGATGCAGCTCGTCGATTCGGCGCATCAGTGCCAGCTCCTCCTCGTCCGGCCCAACCGGCTCGTAGTAAAGACTCGACCGATTGACCGCCAGCAACTCGCATTGCCGACGCATCGACGGGCCGGTGTTCGGCTCGACCAGGGCTCGTCGCTGTTTCATCGGAGTCGCCCGAGCCCGTTGGACAAAAAATCACGCTCCACCGTCAGCTCGCCGATCTTCTTGTCCTCGACCGGCAACGTCAGCGTAGCTGCCGACGCAGCCGGGAACTTCATGGTCAGCTATACTGCGGGCGACGAGACGTACACCGCACCCTCGTGCCAGATTGACGAGAAGTGCCTGTTCTCCCGGCGTAGTGACGCCAACGGGCTGAGCGGAACGCCGTTCGTGACGCAGACCAGATGGTCCTCGAACTCGCCCGGAGCCGCGCCCGCGCCGCACGCAACCCCGTTCGACGGATCGCGGAAGTCGATTGAGCGGATGTGAGCCTGCCCCCTGAACTCGACGTGCTGCACGGTCCACTCCGCGCCCTGGTCGGCGGAGATGATCGACGGCGACTGATCGAGCGAGCCGCCGTACCATCCTCGCTCACCGAAGGTCGCGAAGCTCTCTCCGGCGAAGCCCTCTGGCACGAACTCATGGGCCTCGCCGGGCACGGGATCAACCTCTTGGAGCACCCGGCCGTTGTAGACCACCTCGACGACACCGGCGCGTGATCCGAACTCGTGGCCGAGTCTTGCGGGGCCGCCGCATGCGATCCGGCCGAAGTTCCCGGATTCATTGCAAAACGCTATCACGGGTCGGCTGGCGATCCGTGGTACCGTTCTGGCAGCGGGCTCTGTGCCCCGGCGTGGCTGCGCTGAACGGCAGCCGCTTCCACCCGGACATGAAGCTCTTCTACAGGCGCCTGCGTACGAATGGAAAACCACCGAAGGTCGCGCTAGTTGCGGTCGCCCGAAAACTCCTCACATCCATCAACGCGATCGTCCGCGATCAACAACCGTGGGTCGCGGCCACCATCTAGTCGCTCGGTGGAGCCACGGTTGCTTGTTGGGCGGCGAGTAAACGTTCGCAGTTGAACGAACCTTTCTTTTCCTACTCCGGAAAGTTCCTCTGTGCTCGAAACGCCTCGAAGAATGGCTGATAGGCGGTGAGTTCGGCTGGCTGCTGCTCGACCCTGAAACGATCGGCTGAAAATGTGATCCACGGCTGGGCGCTGGCAGCCCACATGTCGACGACAGGACTGACCCAACTCGAATCATCCAAGGTGCCACTGCGAACGTTGAGGATCGGCGGCGACGCTTCTTCCCACCCGTGCGCGATGCGCCCGTGGCAATCCCCGCAGAGCCACCCGAACCGCTCGGCGCTCGCATCTGATTTCCAGGTGAGCTTCGCCGGCTCGCCACGAACGAATTCGAGGGTGCCCCGCGGAATCGTGACGTTCGTGCTGAACGCTCCACCACCGATTCTTTGACAGTTTCTACAGTGGCAGTTGTAGACCATCAACGGGGCTGCAGTGACCTGATAGCGCAGGGCACCGCAATGGCATCCGCCTTCGAGGGGAAGCGTCGGCATCGTCGGAGCTCCATTTCACAAATCTTGCTCGCGAGGAGACGGAATCACGAGCGTGGCCGCGCGCCGAGTCGCCCCGCCGCCCAACGGACCGGCGTTCAGCGGCCAGCAACAACGCTGACCGGACTCGACCCTGCCCGAGAAGTATGCTGCCAGATGGCAATCAAGGTCAATTGATCCGAGCTGTTGATGGTCCGCTGCAACGCTTTGTTGGGCGGCGAGCACACCAAGCTCAGCCCTTCGTCGCCGAGACGACCACGATGTGTGCAGGGAGTACGACGCGATTGCGGCTCTCGTAGGGACGCATGAGTTCCAACATGCTCTCTCCGATTCGTGCCTTTGCTTCCCCGGTTTGGGCATCGTAGAGAGCCTTCGTGCGCACACCGGCTGTGATGAATCGAACGAGGCCTTGCACGCCATCGTCGACGGGGAAACGCAGCTGCTCGTGGCGCACGAGGACCTGTGTGAAGCCGACCTCGGCGAGGACCTGGTTGCAGTGGGTCTCCTCCGCGTACTCGAAGAAGTCGGGCCCCTCGGGCAGCCCGCCTGGGTCGGGATCTCCGCCCAGTCCGATCGCATCCATGATCACGCCTAGAAGAGGATTCCTGTCGGGTGGCTGGCTGTAGGCAGCATGAACGGCCTATCTGCCCAGGTCGCCGGGTAGCCGCCACCGCGAAGCCTCGAGCCAGGTCGAGTTTTTGGGCTCAAGCGGCGGCGGCGTAGCCGCGGGGCGGCGAACCACCCGCACATTCAGGCGCTCTCCCTGACGGGGACGGCTGCACGCGCGCTAGGCGCGCAGGCGAACTCGTGGGAGGCGCTTGCCGTTTTCACCGCGGCGGTGCTCACAGCGCACGTCGCAGGCGCGGACCCCGAAGGCACGTCGGCAACGCTCGCGATCAGCTTCATCGTCGCACGGGTCGCGTACGGGGCGCTGTACCTCGCCGACATTCCCCCCGCGCGCACCCTGCTGTTCCTGATCGGCTGGGGGTGTTGCCTGGGCCTGTTCTACCAGGCGGCCGCTGCGTAGCCCGGCCTACCCGCGTAGCGCGAGAGCACGTCGTCGAGCCGGCTCCGCGCCTCAGCCGTGAGTTCGGCAATCTCGTCCGCCCGAAGGCCCAGTCGTGCCGAAATATCCGGGCGGCGGCCTCAGGGCCTGGCCGCCGTCCGCTCACCGCGGGCTGAGAATCAGGTCCACGGTGGCGTCGACGTCAACGAGAAACACCTTCGTCCCCTTGGCGCGGTATTCCTTCTTCGTGGGCTTGTCGAGACGGACCGTGTAGGGCCCGGGCACCAGGCCGTCGAACAGATAACGCCCGTCCGCGCCGCTGAAGCCGTTTCGTTTGGCGCCGCGCCCCCTCAGTTTGACGGCGGCGCCCGGGATCGGGTCCCCACTCTCCGTGCGCGTCTGGCCGCTCACCGAGAGGCGCCCCTCGGCCACCGTGATGGAAATGTCCTCGCTCAGCGTCTGGGTGCCATCGGCCGCCTCGAAGTGAACGAAGGAGTACGCGCCGACCTCGTTGCCGAGAGGGATCCATTGGAACGTGCGGAAATACGGGTCGAACACCGCGCCCGGCGGAAGATTGCTCGCACTGAACGTCGTCGTGGCCGGGTCGAGCCCCGGCGCCTCCACCGTGAACGAGAGCTTATGGCCTTCACTCGCGGCCTGCGGTCCGATCGCCCCCACCGCGTGCGCCGGCACGGAAGGCGGGCTGGTCGAGAGAATTCTCTGGGCCCGAACCGAGCGCACCTCGTCGTCGCCCTCACCGTCGATCTGCCGCCACACGTGCACCGCATGCTCGCGGGTGACCACGATGTCGGACGGCGGATGGACCCCCCCGGGCAACAGCAAGCTTCCCGGATCCTCCGTCCCGAGAAGCGAGCCATCGAGACCGACATGGATCCCAAAGAGTGCGCTCGGCGTCCACATGCCGGTCCGTGTCAGTGGCAACTGAACCGTGACCAGATAGCTCGTTCCGTCGAAGACGACGCTGTGGGGGACCGGCTTCAAGTGGGCCGGCAACGTCGGAGTGAGGAGGATGCCGCCTGGATCGAGGGGAACACCGTCCGAATCGATTCGGACGCCGATGATGTCTCCGTCGCATGTGGTGAACAGCCCGCCACAGATCCCGTCTCTGCGCCCGAGGAGGAAGTAGCCGCTGCCGTTCGCCACCACCTCGTACAGCCGTACGTCACTGCCGGGTTCCGCAACGAGAATCTCGCGCGGTTCGTCGACCGGGCGGTTCCCGACGACCCGGACGCCCATGATTCGATCGGGCACATCGCCGTCCCCGTCGCCGTCCTTGTCCTCCGAAGACACCCGGTACGCCACCAGGCATTCGCCTTGGTTGCAGGCGATGTCGATCGACCGCCCGGTGCCCGACGCGATACGCCGCTCCTTATGAATGATCCGGGGCTTCCCCCGAATGCTCCCGTCCGCGCCCACCTGCTGCGCGTAGATCCTGTCGACGTTGTCGGTAATCAGGCTCCAGATGACGGTGTACGCCTCGCCGTCGAAGGCGACCTCGGCGTTGCGCAGAAACTTCGCGTAGCCGAGCTTCTTCTGCTGCAGGAGCAGCGGCTCCAGATCCAGCGGCTCGCCGGTGCCCGAGAGCCGTTGTACGAGAATCCAATCGCGCTCGATGTCGGCCTCGACCCACACCGAGAGATAACTGCGACCGTCCGTCGCAATGTCGTTGCGGCTGGGATGGCCGCGCGAGCTGACGTAGTCTACGATGGTCGGGCCGGCGTTCCCCGCTCCGTCGATGTGTACCGAGTAGTTCACATTGGGCGTTGCGCGGTAGAACACGACCGTGCCCAGCCCGTCGCTCGCCGCGGCGGGGAATCGCGCATCCGTGTCGAGCAGGAAGATGTCGTCGCCGATCCTCTGGTCGGCGTGGAGATGCAGGATCGCCGGGACACTCGAGCCGCCGTCATCCGCCGTGGGGGCATCGACCGCGATATCGGCCGCGAAGCTCCCCGGCACCAGGCTCGTCGTGTCGACATCGAGCGAAATGTTGGCGTTGCCCGCGCCAGAGCCGGTCGCCGGCGTGAGCCAGGCCGGAGCCGAGGCCGTCCACGGCACGGAGGAGAACGTGGTGAAGGATAGATCGACGTTGGCCGCGTCGGGCCGCACGACGCCGGCGAACTCGTGCAGTTCGATCACGGGACTACGCAGCCGCGTGAGGGTCCCCACCGGGTCGAACGAACGCGCGGCGTTGATGCGCCCGAAACCATAGAAGGGGTTCCAGGGCCTGCTCTCCCAGCCCACGTAGCCGGGCTGGTCTGCGTTCATCTCCAGCTGCCAACGAACCTGCTCGGTCGTGAGCCCCGGCATCGCCGCGAGGATGACCGCCGCGAGTCCGGATACATGCGGCGCTGCCATGCTCGTGCCCGACAGCCGGACGTAGTCATCACCGACCTTTGGACGGCTCTCGAGCCGCGTCGAAGCCGGACCGAGCAGCGACAACACGTCGACGCCCGGCGCAGCGACCGAGAGCGCTTGCCCAAAGTTCGAGAACCCCGCGATCCCGCCGTCCGGATCCGAAGCGCCGACGGCAATCACCTCGGCGATGGAACTGGGGCTATGCGCGTCGACGCTCCCCCCATTGTTCCCGGAAGAAGCGACGACCACGGCGCCAAGACTGGTCGCGGTGGCTACCGCATCGAGCATGACCTGCCCGGGCGCGTGGTTGCCTCCCCAGCTGTTGTTCAACACGTCGGCGCCGTTCTCGGCCGCGTATACGATCGCTTCGGCCAGATCCGCCTCGGATCCCGAACCAAAGTCGCTCAGTCCCTTCACCGGCATCACCCGGGCACCCCACGCCATGCCAACGACGCCGAGACCGTTGTCTCCAACTCCGGCTGCGGTACCGGCGACGTGCGTGCCGTGGCCGTGCTCGTCGTCCGGCTCCGCATCGCCCTCATTGAAGTCCCAACCCTGAACGTCGTCGACGAAGCCGTTCCCGTCGTCGTCCAGGCCGTTGCCGTCGATCTCCCCGAGATTCGTCCACATGTTGGCCGAGACGTCGGGATGCGCCGGATCGACCCCGGTGTCGATGACCGCGACGATCGCGCCCGTCCCGATCGAGGTGTCCCACGCCAGCTCGGCCTGCGTCGTGTGCAGCCCCCAAAGATCGGGGTAGCTCTGCCCCCACGTGCCCGCGCTCGAGAAGAACAGGTCATTCGGCACGAAGTCGGCGCTCACCTCGAAGTCGGGGTGCGCGTACTCGACGTCGGCATCGCGCGCGTACTCCCGGGCCGCCTCGTGTACGTCAGTGCCTTCCTCCAGGTTCAGAACGTAGATCCGCGACAGATCCGGCGTGAGGGCTCCCGGATGGACTCGCGCGGAGCGCACCGGGAACCGCTGGCGCGTCGCCTCGACGCGATCTCGGAAGGTCTTGCCACGGCCACCGCGCAGAGTGTGCGCAGGCAGAAACAGAGAGCGGGCCCCCGTTACACCGAAGCGGCCATGCAGGTGGTCGAGGGAGTCGCTCCCCGTCGCCGCGGCCATGGACTGGCCGTTCTCCAGGAGGCAGTGCACACAGTCATCGACCGTGGCCCGATACTTCACCACGATCCGCGTCGCGTGTGCAGGCGCCGGCTCGTGCATCTGCTGCAACTGCTGCTCTTGCTGCGCAGCCGAACCCACCCGAGCCGTCAGCGGGAAGAGGAGAAGAGCAACCGAAACTAGGAAGGGAAGACGGTGCTTCACGTGGACCTCCGCGGGTGGGGAGCAAATCTTGGTTGGGGCCTACGGGACCGAGCGTACTGCGATCCGTGACAGGCCGTCAACTTGTGTCCCGCGCCGTCTACCTGACGCAGATCCTCTGGGATGTCTCGTGGATCGCCGCCTCGTATGTGCGCGCGCGGCCCGGGCGCGAGCGCCTGGCCGCCGTCGTCGCCGTCTTCGGGGTCCACGCCTGGCAACTCGTCGTCGGATGGATGATGGGCAACGTCGCCGCCTCGGCGATTCTTTCCTCGGGCTCCGCGTTGATCGTGGCCTTCATCCTGCCCTGGGGCGCCGCGACCCAGGCGATCTCGGCCGGGCTCGCCGGAGTCCTCGTCCTCCTCCAAGCCGGAGCGGGGCTGTAGGCAGCATGAACGGCCTATCTGCCCAGGTCGCCGGGTAGCCGCCACCGCGAAGCCTCGAGCCAGGTCGAGTTTTTGGGCTCAAGCGGCCGCGGCGTAGCCGCAGGGCGGCGAAAGTCAGGAGAAGGAAGTGCAATGCGGTCGGCGGCATCGGACGGAAGGATCCCCGAGACGCGGGGCCCGAGCAACATCGACGAGCCGAGTCCTCGGCTGCAGGCTCGCCCACGGGAGGGGCTTTAGCGAGAAGAACTGCCTCGGCCACGTTTCCGGACCCGACGGGTTGAGCACTTTGAGCAGCATCTCGCCCATGATCTTGCCGATCGCCAGCCGGCAGCGTCGAAACTCGTCCTCCGGGCCCTGGTCTCTGACCTCGATGAGCGACTCGTTGAGCCGGTTGCTTGTTTCAAGCATCAGCGCCGTGATCTTGGCGGCCAGATCGGGGTCCGAGATCATGGGAGGCTCCGTCCGCTAGCTGTTGGCGATTCGATCATCGCGCCGCTCGGGCTGGGAACGAACCTCGGCCCAGTACTCTTCCCGGACGTCGCCGTCGATCTCGACCGGCTTTGCCTCACCGTACAAGCGGTCGTCTCCGTCTTGCCGAGGACCGGAGATCCAGAAATGCTCCCGCGTCTCGACGTCGAAGTAATTCGCCTTGAAGCCACCTCCCGCAAGAGTCTCGAAAGCTCGACCGCCGTAGTAGATCGTCTTGCCGGTCTTGGAGAACGTGACGCGGCCGATACGAGCGTCTCCGCGCAGGCTCTCCGACTTGTTCTCGATGTACATGATGCGGCTCTTCTGGCCGCGTTTGAGCTGGGACACGTCAATCACCCCCGTCGCTACGTGCATCTCCAAGACCGAGCAGTCGCGATGCTAGCCCGAGCGCCGGGCTAACGGGATGGCTTTAGGTGTGGGTGCGCGAGCTGAATGGAACTAGCGCCGGGCACCCTCGATGTCGGGACGGCTGAGGGGGTGGTGCACGCGGTGCTCGACATGGGGCTGTACAGGTTCTGCTCGTCGTTACCGCCCGATGGTGTAGATGGCAGCAATGGGAAGAAGTTCAAGGGGAAGAACGCGGCGATCGTTGAGTGTCCGCCGTCGAGGTTCTTGGGCGGAGGTGAGCGATGGTCTGGCCCAGAGGGTGGAGCGGAGGCCGCACTCCTCGGCTCCCCGGCATTCTCCACTGTAGTTGGCCTCGGGTTCACTCCCGTGAGTGCACCGCACTGTTGACCGGCGCTCAGCGGCTGGGATCTAGTCGTGCCGTCCCCGAGGAGGTCATTCATGAAGTTCATTCGAGCTGTACTCGCGCTGTTGCTCATGCCGACGCTCGCCCTCGCTGCGGAGTATCCGTGTCCGTCGGACCCCGGCTTCTGCTACCGAGATATCGGGAACGACGGGTGCTTTGACTCCGGCACAGACGTTGGTCCGATCACGGCAGCAATCGAGGCATCTTCCACGCCGTCAGCCCCGATTCCTGGATCGATCGTATGCCCCCCAAGCGTGAGTAGCCTAGCCCCGTCGGGCATTGTGCCCGACATCTTCCTGTAAACGTCGGCGGGTAGCGACATCTTGCTGTACAGCGCCACCATCACGTCGATCGAAACACTCGACCTCGACTCAGGGCGAGACCTCCTGCTGGGCGGACTAATGAAGGGGGAAGACAACGGAAACGTCGCCCTCCAAGCCCTGGCTGACATAACGCTGGGCAGGGGCATCCTCATGGGAACAAAATCCAACCCCCCGGTCGAGATCGCGACGACGGGCGGCGACATCACTGTTGAGTCGAAAGCGCGGTTCAGATCCTCATCCTTCAGCCTGGCGGCGGCTGGCAACATCACCTTGCGTGACTCAGTTGCAATCAAGGCCATCCCGGACGGGCTGATCGACATCACGGCGACCGGCAACCTCGAACTAACTCGCCCAAAGATGACCGCAAAGGCCGACCAGGACTCTGGGAGGATCAGCCTAGAGGGTGCGAACGTTACCATCCACGACAAGGCGAAATTCGTCGCCAAGTCGAAGGAGACGTCTACGACCCTGCTTCAAGTTCTCGCGAATTCGGGCGATGTCTCAATCGACCGAATCATCGCGACCACCGAGATGCACACAACGATCTCCGGCACGAACGTCGCGATCGGTTTGCCGGATGGGAACGGCGTCATTCGCACCTCGCGAATCTCGCAGAAGCAGCCAGCGGCTTCCGTGAACATCTCGGCCACCGACTTGATCTCGATCGAGCAGCTGAAGCTCACTACAGCAACCGATGTCGCCGTCACGACGGCTGGGATAGCGGCAGAGTTCCTTGGCGGGACCGTGAAAGGGATTAAGGGAACGCACATCTTCTCGGTTGCGGCTGGTGCGGGTTCGACCTGCGATCTGACTGGGACGACCGTCAAGTCGGCAACCGTGCAGACGGCCTGCGACACGGTGATCGGCCCGTAGCGCCCGTGGTAAGCCGGAAGCAGCGCGTCGTACCGGCTGCTTCCGTCATCCGGGCTACGCCGTGGTGTCCGGAAACTCGGCTTACGAAGTCTCGGGCACCTCTCGATGTAGGACGGACGAAGTCGTGCCCGTGGCGGGCACCAGGCGGGCACCACCTGGCGCTCTGGAGCACTTTTCGGGCGTTCGTGAAGTCGAAAAGCGCCGAGACCTACTCGCCAGGGGATTTTCGATTCCCCCCGCCTCCACTTCTGAGCCCGCCATTCTATTCAGGATGGCGGGCTCGTTCGTTTGGAGGGCGATCCGTCACTTTTCCTGTGGGCTCGGTCAGCGTATGGTGCAGGGAGGGTGAGGGCACGGAGTTCTGAGCGGGAGCGTCGGGCGACGAACGATCCTTCCCAGGGAGGTGGACGTGGCGCCGACGATCTACAGGGAGCGAGGCTACCGCTTCTTCTTCTTCTCGCGAGAGGAGCCGCGGGCCCACGTTCACGTGATCTGTGCCGATGGCGAGGCGAAGTTCTGGCTCGACCCGCAGGTCGAGCTGGCGAGGAACATCGGGCTCTCACGTGCTCAGCTGCGCGACGCGGAGACGATCATAGAGGAGCGACAGGGTGAGTTCAGAAGCGCCTGGCAGGCACACTTCGGGAGTTGAAGTGACGAACATCACCAGCAACGGCGTGTGGGTCCTTGCTGGTGATCGGGAGTTGTTCATGTCCTTCGAGGACTTCCCGTGGTTCACGGACGCTCCCGTGGCGAAGATCCTCAAGGTCGAAGAGCCGACACCAGGCCACCTCCGCTGGCCCGACCTCGATGTCGATCTCGGTATCGAGACGATCGAAAACCCGCAGCGCTTTCCGCTGAAGTCACGATAGGAGTACGGCGACGCGACGAGCATGAACGTCGGTTGAGAGGGTAACGGTGCTCGGACGCCGTCGCCGGAGACGAACCGTACGCGTCCGACGATCCACACGTGGCCAGCGATCACGAGAGGTGATCGACTGGTGGCTTGGAGCCGAGACGGTCAGGCAGGATTCGCGGCGAGTTGCTGAGCGCGCCAGCCGCGCGGCGTGAGTTCTTCGATACGCCTGTCTGTTCTCAGAACTCGTCCGGGCCGGAATCACTCGACTATTCGGTGCGGCCCAATCGGTGGCAGGCTTGTCGCACCATCCGTGATCGAGCAGGATCTGTCTCGCGATGGCCTCGGTCCTGCCCTACCTCAACCTGATCGCCCACTTCCTCCCAGCGCTCGTCGGCAGCAAGCACGAACCAGTCCTCCTCGAACTCGCCCTCCGCCAACAGCTCGCTTCGAGCTTCTCTACGTCTGGTTCCTCATCGAGCGCGGCTCCCGTCGCATCGTCCATTTCAACGTCACGAAGAACCCGACCTCGGCGTGGGTCATCCAACAGCTCCGCGAATCCTTCCCCGAAGACTCGACACCGAGCCGACCTACACGGCCTACCGATGCCCGTGGCAGAATGCCTACGCGGAGCGATGGATCGGGACGTGCCGTCGCGAGCTACTCGATCATGTCATCGTGCTCGACGAGCGACACCTGAGGCGACTCCTCGCTGCCTACGTGGACTCCTACAACGCGGACCGTGTTCCTACGCGCACCCGAACGCTCCGTCCGGGCGACCGACGGAGCCACGTCTCTCCTCGACGGCACGGGTGATCGCCCTGCCACGTGTCGGTGGCCTTCAGCATCGTTACACGTGGCCGGAGGCTGCGTGATCGGGTCGCGGACGGGTTCTGAGAACGCACAGGGAAACGGATCCGCTCACGGCCCAACGAGTGTCGCAACCAGCCGCAGCTCGAGCGACCTGCGAATCACCGCGTCCATCGCCGCACGGGCACGCACACTCCAACCTTCGGCAGCCGCGCAGGTCTCGTCCGCGTCGCCGTTGGCCTCGGCTCGCAGGGCGACCATGTGACGCCAGGCTTCGCGGATGGCTGCAGTCGTCACCTCGGGGAGCGCGGGCGGCGGCCCGGCCGTGATCTCGCGTAATGCGCTCGCATCGGCCGCTGCGACGGCCGAGCATGCCCGGTCCAGGGAGGCGAAGAGCCCGTCCAGCGCATCCTCGCCCGGTAGGATGCATGCGCCGTGCGGCTCGCCGAGAGTGTCGAAGACGTAGGCCTGATCGGGCCCCATGGTCGAACGGAAGTACCACCGTTGGGCCGGGTCCGGCAGAAACGCCCAGATGTCGTTGACCTCGGTCGCTTCGTCGCGAGCCAGGAAGCGGGTCACCGGAAGTCCGTACCGAAGTTGATGGCGGCGTTGGTCCAGGCTGCGCCTGTCCATCAGGACGAGTGGGCGAGTCATCTGCTGGATCGGGATCCACAGGTTCAGGAGGAACAGAGAGGAGTCGTCGTTGCGTCCGTCCGGCGTCTGATGGCGGAACAGATTGGGGGCCCCATCGCTCATCAACTGCTTCAGCGGAGTCCCGTAGACATCCTGGTCGGCGTGGATCACCTGCGCTCCGCGATGTCCGTTGGCGCCGTTCATACCGCCTGGGTTGCGGATGGAAAAGGCCATCGACTTCCTCCGGGACCCAGGTGTCAGGATCATCGACGTCGCGTTGTCCCTGGGCTACTCGGACCAGGCGCACTTCACCCGGGCCTTCCGACGTTGGACGTCGGTGTCGCCGGCGCAATACCGAAGCGGTGCTCTCGCGCGGCAAGCGACGCCGGAT
>JAJCZO010000254.1 GCA_029262355.1 Deltaproteobacteria bacterium | reverse complement strand
GGGCGCGTCGCCGGCCGCGATCGTCGCCCTGGATCACTTCGCCCACCAGATGCTTTCACTGGGCCCCGACCCCCTCCGCGTGCTCGGAGATGCCGACGAACACCGCAGCTGCGGCCTGCTGCAGGCGCACGCCGCGGTCCTCCACCTCTACGGGATGACCGACCAGGATTCGGCCGCCGCCGCCGAGCTCCTCGCCCGAGCGCGTGACGCGGGGCCGGCCGGGGCTCGCGAGGAGCTCTGGTTCACGACAGTGGACGCCTGGCTCCGTGGCGACTACGAGGCGGCGATGGCCCGGTGTGAGGCCATCACGGCGCAGTGGCCCCAGGACCTGCTCGCCGCGAAGGTCGCGGAGTTCCACTACTACGCGACCGGCCAGCACTGGCAGGCAGCCCGCTTTCTGTCCCACATGGAGCGAATCGCCGCGGCGCATCAGGACTCCAGCCATTTTCTCGCCATGCATGCCTTCGCCCTCGAGTTATCGGGACGGTTCGACGAGGCACGCGCCCTGGCAGAACGAGCGATCGACCAAGAGCGCGTCACGCCCTGGGCGCACCATTGCCTTGCGCATGTCTATATTCGCCACGGACAGATCGGGCGAGGCGAAGCCGTGCTGCGCGATCTCGAACCCACGTGGTCACAGAGCGGCCAGCCAATTCACGGGCACAACGCGTGGCACCTGGCACTGTTCGCCCTCGCCCGACTCGACTTTGACGAGACGCTGAGAATCCACCGGGCCGACGTATCGGGGCCGCTTCCCGACTCCACCGGGGAGCAGGTCGATGCGATCTCCCTGTTGTGGCGCATCGAGCTGGCCGGCCGCGAACTCGACCACGTGTGGCCAGCCATCGCCGACCATCTCGAGCCCCGCGCAGACGAGTGCTTCGTCCCGTTCGTGTCCGCCCACGAGGTGTTCGCGCTGACCCGCGCCGGTCGACACGATGCGGTCGCCCGGAAGCTGGCCGCTTGCCGCCGAACCCGCGACGCGCTCGGCGGCGAACGCCGGCGCGTCTGGGACGACGCCGGACTGGCCTTGGTCGATGCGTGCGCGGCCTTTGCGGATGGCGACCCCGTACGAAGCGCGACACTCCTCGAGCCGGTCATCGGTGAGGTCGGTTGCGTGGGGGGCAGCGACGCACAGGACGACCTGTTCCGACAAACATTTCTGGTGAGCCTCATCGCGGCTGGTCGAAAATCAAGCGCGCGCACCTTTCTGGATCGCCAACTCGACGGGCGCCGGCCCTCGGCATTGGAAGCCTCCTGGGCTTCCCAGGTGTAGCACCGCGCGCGGAGCTGGAGGCGCGCTCAGGATCACGCGACCGGCAGGATCCTCTCCCAGACCTCGCCGAACTCGGAGACGGCCTCACCCGAGGATGAAGGCGCCCGCCATGCGACGTGCTGGTCAGGCCTCACCAACAACGCTCCCGACGGTTTGATGCCGCAAGACGCGAGCCACTCGGACAAGCCGGGAAGGTCCTCCCCCGTCACCTTGCGTGCGCTCAACCGGGGGTCGCCCATCGACTCCACCGCCGCGACCCAGGCGTCGCCGTCGGGCCCCGCCAAGAGCAGGAATCGATCGAGCGCGATCCAATCCAGCGTCGACGACGTGCCGTCGGACAGCCACGCGTGCGGGAAACGGCGCCCCGGAGCTCCGGACGGTTGGTAGGCGCGCGGAGGATCGGGGACCGGTGCCGGTTCCCCCGCGCCCCGATGAAGCACGCCATCCGTGTACACGAAGCCCAAGTGCAGACCCTCGAGATCGAAGTGCTCGGCTTGCGCGAGCACGGCTTCTTCGACGCGCAGCCGCGACTCGGGGTCGGCCAGAGTCTGCTCCATCGCAGCGACCGGATCCTGCGCGCCAATCACACCGAGCGCCTGGGGCACCTCGAGCAGCCTCGTCGCATTCCGCAAGCTCTGCTCAGCGTTGTTCTGGGCCACGGGGCGACGCTCGCTCTCAAACGTGTCGAGGATCTCGGGACGGGCCCGACCATCGAGAACGAAGGCCAGCTTCCACGCCAAGTTGTGGGCGTCCTGTACCCCGGAATTGAGGCCGAGCCCGCCGGTCGGGGGAAAGCGGTGCGCGGAGTCGCCGACCAGAAAGACGCGCCCCTTGCGGTAGGCCTTCGCGACCTGCGCCGTCATCGTCCAGGTGCTGAGGGAGGCGATCTCGAACTCGAAATCCGGATCCTCGAGCGCACCCCGCACGATCTCCCGGCAGCGCTCCTCGTCGAAGCTCTCCACCGACTCGCGCTCCGGATCGAACGCGTGCATATAGACCGCTTCGGAGTCCAAGTCGTGGATCACGAACACCCCGGACGCATCTGGATGCTCTTGGAAGAAGAGCAGGCCCGCCGGGGTTCCCACGCGCTCGCGCAAGGATCCGTTGAAGTGGATCATCCGGAAGGTCTGGAGTTGATCGGGGCCGTCGAGCACGATAGCCAGCCCACGGCGAATCCGACTCGACGCGCCGTCCGCAGCCAGCACGTAGTGGCTGCGCACGACCTCGGTCTCGCCGGTCGTGCGGTCGAGAATCTGCGACACAACGCACTCTCCCGTATCCTCGAGCGACTCCCATTGCGTGTTCCAGTCCGGAGAGCGCCCGGTCTTGGCAAGAGCATCGAGGAGAAGCGGCTCGAACCGGTCCTGCGAGATGTTGCGCAGCGGGGTCGGCGTGACGGCTCTCTGCGCGTCTCCCTGTCGTTCGAACGGCAACCGGCCGAGCACCGTGCCACCAAGCTTCGTGACGAAGTAGGCCCACCCCGCCTCGATCGGCTCACGCCACGCCGCCTTGGCCGCCTCCATGTCCACGCCGACAGCGCGACAGAGCTCGAACGTTCTGGCATTCACGACGTGCGCGGCGGGCGCGCGCTTGTGCGTCGGCCGACGATCGATCACTCGCGTCGACACACCCAGTTGCTCCAGCAGAAGCGACGCCATCAGCCCCGCGGGGCCCGCCCCGACGATCAGAACCGGAACATCGACGCTCATCTGCCCGGCCTCCGTTCCCGCACGACGCATTGACGCCAAATGCTCCGAACGACGTGCGGCGCGCGGGTCAACGGAAATCCGCAGAAGCTCGCCATCGCGCCGTACGTAGCGCAGCGAGACAAGAAGGGCGAACGTGGGAAGAGCGCAACGCTCGGGCGTCCCCACTTCGCGGCGGGCCTTCCCGGGCCGGACTCACCCGACGACGCCTCGGGCAACGCTCTAGCGGCGCGTCTTCGGGGGACACAAGCCGAGATCGCGGAGCTGGCGTTCCACTTCCGGTGCCCAGCCCCGGTTGGCGCGCGGGTTCGCCGGGCTCGGATGCAGCACCTGCGCCAGGCGCGGCCCGTCGTCGCCGAGCACGAGGCGCGCTCGATTGGCTGCGAAGCCGCCAATCCCGACCACCCATTGGGGCTCGAGAATCCGCACGACGTCGGCGAGATGGCGATCGCATGCGGCGAAAAGCGGCTCGCGTTCGGCCGCCGAGAGCTTGTCCGGGGTGCGGTTGCGCCCGCTCTCTTCCATGAACAACAGCGGACAGTAGTTGGCGATGTAGTGGTCCGCGAAGAACCGCTGCGGTGCTCCCCAGTGGTCTGCGATCGCACTCCAGACGCGCGTGCCGCTGACCTCACTGCGCGTGCAGGCGAACCCGAGGATCGGCCGTTTGGGGTGTTCGTGCTTCGGACGCCCGATGCGCGCTTCGATGCCGAGCCAATCGCGAACGTGGGCCACTTCGCCGAAGGGCACGCCGGTCTGCGCCATCCCGAACGGGCCGGGATTCATCCCGAGAAAGACGACCTTCTTCTTCCCTTGCGCGAACGCTTTCACGTATGCGCGATGGCCGGCGGCCGCGTACTCCAGGGGGTCGTAGACATGGGTGACCGGATCGCCGAAGGACAGCGGCTTCAGCCGACCGTGCAGACGTCGGGCCGCGGCCCACACCCGGTCGGCTCGGCGTTCGCTCGCAGTGGGCACGCGAGACTTCCTAGCCCAGCGTAGCGCGAACCGCTGCCAGCACCTGGTCGTGAATGGGACCGCTCGTTGCGATGATGCCACGATTCCGCTCGAGCTGACGGCCGTGGGTAAAGTCGAGATCGCGCCCATCGACGTCGGTCACGCGACCACCGGCCGCTTCGACGACCGCCTTCCCAGCCGCGTGGTCCCAGATCTTCTCCCGGTAGTCCTTGCGGGTGGGGAGACGCAGGTAGATCGAAGCGTCGCCGCGAGCGACCGCACCGTACTTGCACTGGCTGTCGATTCGATAGGGCTCCGCGGTGATACCCAGACGACGGGCGATCTCCTGAGACTGGCCCTGGTCGGAGTGCCCCGACTCGACCGACTCGCAAAAACGCGCCTCGGCGACACTCGGCGGTTCGGCCACGTGGATCGAAACACCGCCCGCCGCGGCGTCCGCCAACGAGTATCCCTGCGCACCAACGCCTCGCCCTCCGACGAACAGCGCTCCCGTGCCGCCGGCGAATGGAAGGTTCGGACACCCGAGAATCCCGAGGGTGACTTCGCCGCCCTCGAGGAGACCGAGGGCGACCGCGTACTGCTCGCCGCGCAGGAAGCCCTTCGTGCCGTCGATCGGATCGAGGGTCCAATACCGTTCGCCTTCCGCGGCCGCGCCGCCGAGGTCGATCGCGTCGAGAACCTCGGCCTCTCCGGGGCTGCCGCCAAGCTGAGAGGCGACCCGTTCGACCACCGCCGCGCGCAACGTCGCGTTGTCGTCGGTCCGGAGGTCCGCGGCGTCCTCCTCTCCAACCACCGCGTCCCCGGGCAGCGCACGGGCCAGCAGCGCGCACACCACGGCCTGGGACGCGAAGTCGGCCACCGTAACCGGGCTCTTGTCCTTCTTTTCCAGCGTATCGGCCGTAACCAGCCGCTTCTGTACGTCCACGCAGATGCGGGCAGCTGCGCGCACGGCCTCTACACCTGCTCGAATCTCTGCTTGTCGTTCGGCCACGTCGTCCTCCGTCGCAATCGTTGGCGCGAAGTCTACGCGACGCCTCGACCCCGTTCCACGTGCCCGACGCTGGGTCGTGTGGTACCCACAACACCCTCATGCCGAACGCCAAATACGACGTCCTAGGAATCGGAAACGCCATCGTCGACGTACTCGCAAGCACCGAGGACTCTTTCCTCACCGAGCGAGGCCTCGCAAAGGGCGGCATGCAACTGCTCGATGCCGAGGCAGCCGAGCAGCTCTACCGCGAGATGGGCCCCGGTATCGAAGCGTCCGGCGGATCCGCGGCCAACACGATCGCCGGCCTTGCCTCGCTGGGTGGACGCGCGTCTTTCGTCGGGAAAGTGAAACGCGATCAGCTCGGCGAGATCTTCCAGCACGACGTCCGCGCCCTCGGGGTCCACTTCGAGACACCGATGGCCGAAGGCGGCCCCTCGACTGCGCGCTGCCTGATCCTGGTGACGCCAGACGCGCAGCGTACGATGAACACCTATCTCGGAGCGTGCGTAACTCTCGGTCCGGAAGATGTCGTCACGACCGACGTGCAGAACTCGGAGGTCACGTACCTCGAGGGCTACCTCTGGGACCCGCCCGCGGCGAAGGAAGCCTTCCGCAAGGCGATGAAGATCGCCCACGGGGCCGGGCGCAAGGTCGCCCTGACGCTGTCCGACGCCTTCTGCGTGGGACGATACCGCGACGAGTTCATGGAACTCGTCGAAAAGGGTACAGACATCGTTTTCGCGAACGAGGCCGAGATCTGTTCGCTCTATCAGGTCGAGAACTTCGACGACGCCGTAACGCGCCTGCGTGGCAAAGCCACGCTCGCCGCCCTGACCCGAAGCGAGAAGGGCTCGGTCGTGGTGGCCGGGGACGAGGTCCACGTGATCGCGCCCGAGAAAGTCGATCGCCCGCTGGATACGACGGGCGCGGGCGACCAGTACGCCGCGGGCTTCCTGTACGGATACACGCGTGGATTCGACCTGCCGCGATGCGGTGCGCTTGGTGGAATGGCCGCTGCTGAGATCATCTCGCACTACGGAGCGCGACCGGAAACGTCCCTGCTGGAGCTCGCCAAGACGAAGGGTCTCGCCTAAGCCAGGCGGCAGGCGAGTCCGATAGGGAGTGTCACGGGCGGACACCTTGACCACGGACGAACGCGAAATCTGGTCCCGTCGCATCCTCGACTGCCTCGAGGGGCCTGGCGGTGAAGTCTCGGCCCGCACCCGCGCGGCCGACCTGGCCGCGACCTATACCGGCCTGCGGCGCGAGGCACGGCGGCGCTTTCTGGGCGTCCTCGCGGAGGACTTCGGTCCCGGCCGCGACGCGGTGAACGCCGCGATCGACCAGTACCGCAATGCGGGCGACGCTGCCGCCCGCGTGGCCGGAGAAGCTGCGATGCGGGATGCCCTCAACC
>JAJCZO010000253.1 GCA_029262355.1 Deltaproteobacteria bacterium | reverse complement strand
TGAAGCTGAAGGAGATCTCGTACATTCACGCCGAGGGCTATCCGGCGGGCGAGATGAAGCACGGCCCGATCGCGCTCATCGACGAGCAGCTGCCCGTCGTGGTGCTCCTGCCGCGTGATCCCATGTACGCAAAGACGCTCTCGAACCTGAAGGAGGTCGAGGCCCGCGGCGGTCGGATCATCGCCATCACCGACGCTCCGAGTCCCGAGCTCGAGGAGATCGCGTGGGAGGTCATCACGATCCCGAAGGCGAACCACCTTCTCGCGCCGATCCTCCTCACGATTCCGCTTCAGCTGCTCGCCTACCACGTCGCCATCTACCGCGGCACCGACGTCGATCAGCCCCGAAACCTCGCCAAGAGCGTGACCGTCGAATAGCGGCGAGGACGCGCTCGTCAGGGGATCACGCCGGCCTCCTTCAGGCTGCCGATTTTCTCCCAGTCGTACCCCAGCTCGAGGAGGAGCTCCTCGGTGTTCTGCCCGACTTCCGGGGCGAGACGCCCGGGCTCCATGGGCGTCCCCAGGAAGTCGACCGGCGTGGCGAGCTGTTCGGGCTCGCCTCCCACTGCGGCATCGAACGGGACGACCCCACCGCTCGCGCGAACCTGAGGATCATTGGCAACGTCGTTGGCCGTCTGCACGGGTGCCCACCAGACGTTCTCGCGCTCGAAGATCGCGTTCCACTCGTCGCGCGTCTTGGCACCAAAGGCCTCATCGAGGAGCCCGACGAGCCAAGGTCCATTCGCTCGGCGCGCCACGATGTTCGTCGTGCGCTCGTCCTGGAGCAGATCTGGCCGATCGATCGCTCGGCAGACGTCGGGCCAATGCCGATCGGCCTCCAGGCAGATCAGCCAGAACCACTTCCCGCAGGCAGCCCGGTACGCGTTCGAAATCGGATTTGGCGCCGCCTCCCGTGGACTCGGAGGCGGGACATCCGCACCGAAGCGAAGCTTCGTCGCCACGTCCCAGCCAACGACGTACATGCCGGTGCGAAGGAGCGACGTCGCAACATGCTGGCCCTTTCCCGTCCGCCCACGAGCCACCAAGGCGGCACACACCGCGGACGAGGCCGAGACCGCGGTCGTGTGGTCGCCCATGCCACCGCGCTGCATCGGCGGCGTGCCGTCCGGCAGCGTCAACATTCCGGCAACGCCAGCTCGTGCCCAGAACGCACCGATGTCATATGCGGCGCGGTCCCGATCCGGCCCCTCCACGCCGTACCCCGTGACCGAACAGTAGACGAGCTTCTCGTTGCGCGCCGCAAGGGTCGCGTAGTCGAGCCCCATTCGCTCGAGCGCTCCTGGCCGCAGATTCGAAACGAACACGTCCGCCTCGTCGCACAGCTCACGAGCGATCTCGCGGCCCACCTCATTCTTCAGATCGAGAGCGATCGAGCGCTTGCCCCGGTTGTCGAGTTCGAACGGGGGGTTGAAGGGGAGGTCGATCCCCACCGCCGAGACGAAGATCCCCCGCATCGGGTCGCCGCCTTTCGGGGGCTCGATCTTTACGACGTCCGCTCCCCAGTCCGCCAGAATCCCGCCCGTAGCCGGTCCAGCGACCCAGAAACCCAATTCCACGACTTTGATGCCTTCCAGTGGCCCAGACATGGTGGAGAGTCGTCGAGCAAGTCTGCGCCGAAGGCAAGCGGCTTGCGCGGGCCAGAGGCGCAGGGCTACGGTTTTTGCTCGAAATGTCGAGCACTTCCCCCGATACGGACGCAAGCGAGCAAACCGAGAACGGTTCGATCGCGACCATCGACGAGGCCATCGCCGAGTACCGCGCTGGGCGAATGGTGATCGTGATGGACGACGAGGATCGCGAGAACGAGGGCGACCTCTGCATGGCGGCCGAGAAGGTCACGCCCGAGGCCATCAACTTCATGGCGAAGGAGGGCCGCGGGCTGATCTGCCTGCCGGTCACGGCCCAGAAGCTGGCGGAGCTCGGCCTGCCGATGATGGTCTCGGAGAACACCGCACCGCTGGGGACGGCCTTCACCGTCTCGATCGACGCTCGGCACGGCATCGGCTCCGGGATCTCCGCGGGCGACCGGTCGCACACGATCCTCACCTCGATCCGCGACGGCGCGCAGCCGGCCGACATCCGCACTCCGGGACACATCTTCCCCTTGCGGGCGCGCGACGGTGGCGTGCTCGTCCGCACCGGCCAGACCGAAGCGGCGGTGGATCTCGCTCGCCTCGCCGGCCTCAAGCCGGCAGGCGTCATCTGCGAGATCATGAAGACCGACGGAACCATGGCGCGTCTGCCGGATCTGAAGATCTTCGCGAAGAAGCACAACCTGAAGCTCGTCACGATCGCCGACCTGATCGGCTATCGGCTCAGGCACGACTCGCTGGTCCACCGCATCGCCGAGGCACCTCTGCCAACGGCGTACGGAGGCGAATTCAGGGCCTGCGTCTACCGCAGCGACGTCGACGGCAGCGAGCACCTCGCGCTCGTGAAGGGCGTCGTCACCCCCGACAAACCCACTCTCGTGCGCGCCCATGCGGAGTACCTCCCCGGCGACGTGTTCGCGTCGATCAAGCGCAACACCGGCGATCTGCTGCACCGCTCGATGAAGATCATCGCGGATGAGGGCTGCGGCGTCGTGCTCTACCTGAAGCGTGATCCCGGCTCCGAGATGCTCGCCCCCCGCGGCGACGCGTCCACGAAGGAAGACGGCACCGACCAGGCACGGCCGAGCACCATGTCATCCGAACGACTCAGTGAGTTCCGGGAGTACGGAATCGGGGCGCAGATTCTACGCGACGTGGGTGTGGGCAAGATCCGCCTGCTGAGCAACTTCCGCCGGCGGCTGGTGAACCTCCCCGGCTACGCGCTCGAGATCGTCGAGACGATCCCTCTCGACCCGAACCCCCCCGCGGACCAGGTCGAGTCGCCCGCGAAGACTGACGCCAAGAGCGGCTGACCGGTAGCCGGGCGACGGCACTGTCTTGGAATTCCCATACTCCCGGGGCCTGCCCGCACGGTACGTTACGGACCGCAGCGACAGTTGGGAACGCTACCGTTTCGGGAACGACTCCAGGCCGATCAAAAAGAAGTTCGTGTTGAGCCCTGCGTTCGGCTGTTTTATGCCCGCGTTCGAGATGTGCCGGATGCGCCAGGAGAGCGTGAGCGCGACGTTGTCGGTCAGGAAAGTGTGGAGCCCAACACCAAAGAACGACGCGAACTCGAACGGCCCGCCCAGGTTGTGGCCCTGCAATCCCGTGTACATCGCGCCGAGACCGCCGATTGCGAATGGAACAAATCGCTGCCCCGCATCGTAGTCCAGCTTCAGAACGATGGGAGCAATGCCAGCCTCAAACGCGTCGCCGGGCGCATCAAAGACGCCGGCCACCCAGCCCTCGACCGCCCATTTCAGGTTCAGGTCGTACTCGTGGAGCGGCTTGTCGACGATCTCCGGCAAGAGCCACGCCGCCCTACCAAACAAGGGCACCAGGAAGATATCGTCGTCGGAAGGCCCATATCCGGAGAGCAGCCCCCACTCCTGGACGCCGGTGCGGTCTTCGGCAAGCGCCGGCAGCGCACCACAATCGGCAGTGACCAACAAGATCGAGAGAAGGAGCCCGGAAATTCGTCGCATGCTAACCTCGCCAAGACAGATGAGCGCTCCGGAAGTATCGCGAGACCCCAGCCCCCGCAACCTCCCAAGCATTGGGCAGGGTGTCCGCCGAATCCCGAGCCGCGTCGTTGGCGTGCTCTTGATCACAGCGCTGGGCCTCGTCGTGGCACCGCCTGTCGCGCGGGCCGGCCACGTCGTCAAGCTGGGCGGCCACGTCGAACGAGCCCCGGACGGTGCGACCGTCGTGCGCGGAATCGTCGAGATTGCCGCGGGCTACCACATCAACGCCCATGTGCCCGATGAGCCCTTCCTCATCCCCACCGTCCTGAGCCTCGATGCACCCAAGGTCAAGTTCGCAGAACCCACGTATCCCGAGCCCGAGTCGCAGGAGTTTCCGTTCGCTCCGGGCAAACCGATGCTCGTCTACGACGGCACGATCGAGATCGTCGCTACCGCCGACGCCACCCCGGACGGCGCGGTGCACGCGAAGCTCCGCTACCAGGCATGCAACCACGAGCGGTGCCTGCCCCCGACCACGGTCGAGGCGTTTCTCGGCCACAAGAACGAGGCCGCGCTCGGTGGGAGCGCGGGTTCCCTCGCCACGCGCCCGGACGATGACTCCTGGCTCTTCGGCTGGCTGAAGCGCGCGAGTCTACCGGCCGCGCTCGGAATGACGCTCCTCCTGGGTCTCACGCTGAACCTCACGCCGTGCGTCTACCCGCTGATCTCCGTCACCCTCGGTTTCTTCGGAACCCAGTCGAACGACGGTCGGAAGTCGTGGCCGCTCGCGATCACTTACGTGATCGGGATCACGCTTAGCTTCGCAGCCCTCGGGGTAACGGCCTCCTTGGCCGGAGGGCTGTTCGGTGCCCCCCTTCAACACCCAGCGGTTCTGGTATCGCTGGCGCTCCTTCTCGCCACGCTCTCGATGTCGAGCTTCGGCTTCTTCGAGCTGAGAGCCCCAAGCGCTCTGATGACGCGTTTCGGCGGATCCTCGACGGGGCTGGGTGGCGCGCTGCTGATGGGTCTCACGATGGGGATCGTGGCTGCGCCGTGCATCGGGCCCGTCGTCCTCGGACTGCTCGTCTACGTGGGCTCGGAGCGCGACGCGTGGAAGGGCTTCCTGCTGTTCTCCTCGATGGGACTCGGCATGGGGCTGCCCTACGTCTTCCTCGCTTCGGCCGCCGGGTCGCTCGACAAGCTGCCCCGCTCTGGCGAATGGCTGTCGTGGATGAATCGATTCTTCGGAGTCCTCCTTCTCGGCATGGCGATGTATTTCCTCGCGCCCTTGCTCGGACACGATTTCATGCGCTTCTTCCTCCCCCTGTTCGTCGCGGCCGGTGCCATCTATCTCGGGTTCCTCGAGCCTTCGGGGCGCAGCCTGCGCGGCTTCACGATGGGCCGCCGGCTCGCCGGAGTCGCCGCCCTGGTCTTCGCCGCATGGATGGGCCTCTCGTCGGCCCAAGCCGGAGCGGGCATCCGCTGGCAGCCGCTCACCCCCAAGTCGCTCGATACGGCCATCTCGTCGAGCCGGCCTGCCATCGTCGAGTTCTCGGCCGAGTGGTGCCTGCCGTGCGTGGAGATGGAGCACTCGACGTTCACCGACCCTAGAGTTCTGCGCGACGCCGCCCGATTCTCGATGCTCCAAGCCGACGTCACCGAGTCGAGCGCGGAAAACGACCAGCTGCTCGAGGAGTTCGGCGTTCTCGGTGTACCAACGATCATCCTCTACGACAGCGCCGGCCGCGAGGTCGATCGCGTGGTGGGCTTCGTGGATGCCGACGAGTTCCGCGCGCTCATGCGGCGAGTGGAAGGCTCGTCCGCGCCAACCCGCGCACCGCCCCCCCCGCAGATCGCCGAGCCCGCCTGAGCGTTCACCCGGACTCGGGGAACAGCGTCGGGACGTAATACCCCCGGAACGGCTCGAAGTCACCGCGCACCATGTAGGTGCACAGCGAATGGACTTCGAAGCCCGCTTCGTACATCGCCGTGAGCAGGTCATGGTGGGTCGCCGGAACGAGCAGCCGCGTATCGGTTTGCGTAGGCAGATCTCGCGTCGCCGCCTGGATCAGGTCGAGCATCGTGTCGAGATCGCGGCTCACGGCGGGCCCCAGCACCGCAACCCCCCCGCGCACGAGCCGGGAGAGGCTTCCGTCGACCTGCTCGTCGCCGGTGAGGAGCGTCTCTCCCATGCGGAGAAACAGCTCGTGGTCCTTCGGGCGATCGACACCGACGACCTCTCGCTCGAGGGCCACGATCGAGGACAGATCCGCCTTGGTCGCACGCCGGGTCGCCCTGCGCACGCCCACGTCGGGGCGCGATCGAAAGCTACCTCGGACCAGCGTCTCACGCGCGACGAATCCCACACGGCCGTAAAGGCAGAACGAAACTTCGTTGAAGGCATCCTGGATCAGCCGCAACGAACGCACTCCGGCCTGATCGGCCCGCGCGCAGATCTCCCGCATCAGGAGGAGGCCGCACCCCGCCGACTGATGAGAGGGGTCGATCGTGATGGGGCCGGCGCCCGCAGTCTCGCCTCGGATGTGAAGAAAACCGCTCCCAACCACCCGGTCGCCGCGCACGACGACCAGGCAATGGTCCGGGTCGAGCGACCGGTACGTCTCCGCGATGACCGCGCCTACCGCCTGGTCTGCAACGACCGGACCGAACCCGCGCCGACGGTACATTTCGTTGAAGGCGCGGCGGAAAATCGTCGCCACGTGCGGGAGGTCACCCCCCTGCATCGGTCGAACGTGCGCCTCAGAGTCGTATGCCACCAACCGCTCCACCTAGCTCGCGCCGCACCGGTCTCCTATAGCACTTGCCGGAGGTGTGCCCTGCTCGGCGAGTTCTACTTCCACGATCCCCGACTCGATCTCATCCCCACCGAGCATCTCGCCTCGGACGGGATCGACGTCGACGTCGCGACGCTTCTGGCCGCACGAACCGGTTGGAGCGCCGCTCACGTGGAGCTTCTGGAGCGGGGCATCGAGCTCTACTG
>JAJCZO010000252.1 GCA_029262355.1 Deltaproteobacteria bacterium | reverse complement strand
TCGACCCCGCAGACTAACCCGTCATGACCCTGCCCGCCGCTGCGTTCGGACGGCCGGCCCCGGGCTGTCCGAACGCAGCCGTCCTCGAGCGCCTGCAAGCCAGTCCGTCCATCACCCGACTCCAACTCGAGCCGTTGTCTGAAGCGAGCACGTTCGGCTTCCTGCGGTCGCTGGGCCTCGATCGGCCGTCGAGCCGCCTCGTGCGTGAGCTCCACCAGGTCACCCACGGCAACCCGCTCTTTCTCATCGAGGCCGTCGATTCCCTGAAGCGCCAGAACGCCCTCGAGAGCCGCAGCGGGATGACCACGATCGCGCCGGGCCAAGACATCGATCTGCCCGGCTCCCTCTCCGCCGCCATCCTCGACCGTACCACGGCGGTGAGCCAACCCTGTCACCGCCTGCTCACGATCGCATCCTTCATCGGCGATCGCTTCGACTTGAACCAGCTCACGGCCGTTGCTGGCACCGAGGAAGACGCCCTCCTCGACCTGATCGAAGAAGCCGTTCGCCACGATCTTCTCACCGAAGAGGTGGAGGGCTTCCGGTTCGCACACCCGCTGATCCGCCAGGCGCTGTATCACCGGCCGAGTCACGCGAGGCGCAGGAGAATCCACAGCCAGATCGCCGCGCGGCTGGAGCAGATCCACGGCGAGTGCCTCGACCGAGCGACGCCAGAGATCGCCCGCCACTTGATGAAGGCTGGTGTCGCCGCCGATCCGGAGAGAACCCTTCACTACACTGCTGCGGCCGCCGATCAGGCAACGGCCGCCTACGCATGGAGCGAAGCCTCCGACCTCTACGCGGCCGCGATAGATGCGGCCGCCAAGACGGGCCGTCTGTCGAGGGTCGCGCACGCCGAGCTGCACCGGCGGAGCGCCGAGGTTCATCGCTACGCGTCTGATGCGGGTCTGTCGCTCGAGCAGTACGACAAGGCCATCGCGGCCTTCGAAGAAGCGGATGATCTGAGCGGCATCGCGGAGGCCCTCGAAGGCAGGCTCGCGACGCAGGTCGCCTTAGGGGGCGTCGCCTACGGCAAGACGTTCGATGTCGAGCCCGTCCAAAGGGCGCTCGATGGGCTCCCTGACACACAAACGAGCCTCCGCGCCCGCCTTCTTGGCACACTCGCTCTGGCATCCTGGGCCGCCCAGCGCCCCGACGAAGCCCTCGCGCAGGCCGCGCGGGCCCTCGAGCTCGCGAGGGCGTCGCACGACGAGCGCCTTGCCTCCGACGTCAGCACCCAGCTCGCTCTGTCGCAGCTTCAGAAGATGCAGCCCCGGTCCGCGCTCGCGACCTTCGAGTCGGCGGTGGCGGCCGCGAGGGGCGCCGGCGACCCGGTTCGCGAAGAGGCTGCACTCCAGCGCGTCCCGATGGTTCTGCACCTGCTCGGCGAGATCGACCGCGCGCGACAAACCGTTGCCCAGGCCGAGCGCCTGAACCGGATCGTCCACAACGCTCCGAACCTCTCGCTCACCTTGGCCAACAAGACCATGCTTGCCGCCCTCGGTGCGGACACAGAAGACGCGGCGCGCCAAGCCGCCGAATGCGTCGAAGTGGCGAAACAGGCTCGCTACGGGTGGTCGGGCCTCCTGGCTCTCCCGGCACTCGCCTGCGCGCACGCGCTCGCCGGGGAGGAAGCCGAAGCTCTACGCGCAATCCAACAAATCACCGAGCCGGGCCTCTTCTTCGACGATCCCTCCTTTTTCGTCGAATCCATGTCTCGCTATCATCTCCTCATTGCGGCCTATGCGGGCCACTCGATCGAGTCGAACATCTCGTCCGATTTGTCTCCGTTCGAGCCTGGGCCCGATGGCCTGGATTTCGCATTCATTACTCCGCTGTGTGTGGAGGTGGAGATCGCCTGGTACGGCAACGCCGGCACGATCTCGCCCACAGCCGACCGCGCTCTCGCGCTCGCGGACCACCGCGGCATGCTCTTTTCCACCGCCTGGCCATTCTTGATCCCGCGCGTGCGGGGGATCGCGGCCACATTGGAGAAACGGTGGGGCGACGCGGAGCGTAGCTTCGTTCGGGCGATCGAGATTGCCGACGAGCAGCGCATCGTGCCGGAGATGGGGCGAAGCAGGCTGGACTACGCAACGATGCTCTTGGCTCGGGAGCCCAGCGGAGGCATCCCGGGCGCAGCTGGTATCCTGAGGGAATCAGCCGTGCATCTGCGCGACGCAGGCCTCGCTGGCTTCGCACGGCGCGCGGCACAGCTCGGGGCTTCGGCTGGCATCTCGCTCTGACGGCGCGTCGTGAGCGCTTCCACATCGGGCACATCGCCCGAGAGATGAGGAGACAAGCGAATGCCACGAGTACCCGGTCCGCTCTCGAAGGGGAGCATCTTCCGCAAGCTCGACAAGTACATGTCCAACCCCCAGCAGAACTTCGTCGACGAACTGAGGATCCCGGCGAACTTCAACCTGGACAAGCTTGGTGAGTCGCGCGGCCTTCTCGAGGGACAGGCCCAACGCGACCACACGTCCAAAGAATGGTTCGGCAGTGAAGACCAAGCGGCGGCGTGGTGGCCGAAGAACGCCCAGAAACAGGACATCATTCGGCAGGGATACATCAAAGCGACCGAGTTGGCGGTGGCGTCGGAGCCGTCGAAGCCGGTCGTGACATACTGGGTGAACGGGCTCGAGAACTTCGAGGTCATGGTCGCCGAGAGCGACGCGCAGGTGACCGTCTTTCTGATGACGCCGGCCCCGCCGGAAATGGCGAAGAGCAACACTCTGCCGCACGTCGACGAGCGGCTGTGGCTGATCAGCACCGATGAGCGGTTGGCGGCGATTCAAGAAGACTACATTGCCGAAGAGCGGCCGAAGGCGGTCGAAACCGACAGCGACGGTGTGTTCTGCATGCAGATGCGCGCGCCGAAGTAGACGCACGCCGCAGCGCAACAGTGGCGGCGAAGTCCACTTTGTCGGACTTCGCCGTCCTGTATGCGCGACGAGAAGTGTCGAGCATTCCTGCGCGCCGCGCGCGTAAGCATGGCACCAAGCTTGCGAGGGGGGTGCTGTCATCACAGCGCCACACCCACAAGAAGACGCCAAGGAGGGCTCGGGATGTTGCTTGGAGGTCCGCAGGCCGCCTGTCCCGTTCTACGTCGTCGCAGCTCACATCCCACGCACGCACGGCTGTTCCATTGGCTCGACCCGTACGAGCCGCCCGGGCGAACCTGGGCCGAGCAGGCGGCGTACTTAGAAGAGCTGGCCGACAGTCTCATCGAAACGCGCGCCGAGGGGCGTGACCCGGAGCTCGATCACCCGACTCTCGCCGCGGGCTACGCTTGCTTGGCCGAGTTCGTCGAGCACGAGCTTACACGGGAAGACGTTGGTCGGGAGGCCACGGCACGGGGCCCCGGGGAGGCGCCGCGCCTCGACCTCGCGAGCATCTACGGCCGGGGGCCGGAGCAGAGCTATCTCTACGACGAGTCCGACGGGGCGCGGCTCCTCGTCGACCGACCGCGGGGCGCCGCCGGCGATATCGACCTCCCGCGGAACCGGCAGGGCCGAGCCCTGATCGGGGAGCCCAGGAACGACCGGAGCCTGATCATGAGCCAGCTCCACCTGGCGTTGATGCTCTTCCACAATGCTGCCGTGACCTGGGTCGCGGGGCGGAGTGGTCCTGGCCGGGCGACTTTCGAAGAGGCACGTCGACTCGCTCGCTGGCACTACCAATGGGTCGTACTGCACGACCTCCTGCCCAGACTCGTCGGGCGGGATCTCTCTCTCTCCCTTCTGGCCCGGTCCGAGGAGGCGCCGACGGCCCGTATGGCCGTGTACGGCCCGGAACCACGAGCGATGGTTCCGCTCGAGTTCTCCTTGGGCGCCTTTCTTGCCCGCCATAGCCTGCTCCGCTCGAGCGACGAGCTGAACGATGATCCGCGCGGGCGGTCGCCACTCCGCTCCGCCGCCACGCCGCGGTGGGATCTGCGGGGCGGCCGGGTCTTGCCTGACGGCTGCGGAGTGCAATGGGACCGGTTGGTGTCGATCGACGGGTCCGTGCCCAAGCGGTGTCGGCGGCTGAACACGATGTTGCCGTCGTGGGTGCATGTGCTTCCGCCCGAGCTCGGTGGCGGTTCGATGGTCGCGCGCAACTTGGCGCGTGCTTGGCACTGCGGGCTTCCCTCGGGGCAGGATGTCGCTCGCGCGCTCGGGTTGGTCCCCGTTCGGCCCGGGAGCGATCCGTTATGGGTCTACGTGCTGAGCGAGGCAGAGGATCCGCCCAACGACGGGCTTCAGCTGGTCGGCGTCGGCGCTCGAATCGTGGCCGAGGTGTTGGTGGGGGTCATTGCTACGGACCCAGAGTCTTTTCTCAGCCGCGAGCCCGCATGGCAGCCGGTCTTCGGTTCGCGCGGCCGCGACTTCGATCTTGCCGAGCTCCTGCGGTTCGCTCGTGTCCCGCTGTCGGCCGACGGTCTGGGTTCGCGTCGCCCCAGGCTCGGCGGTGCGACGGTCCGGCGACTCTACCCCGGTGGCGAGACCGCCATGGTCGAGCGAATCTAATGGCGGACAGCCCTCGGAGTCGAACGGCGGAGTTCGCGGCGATGTTTCGTGCGGCGCACCTCCTCTATGACGATTCGCCGAAGGTCTTCGAGGATCCGTACGCCTTCGATCTCCTGGGGTCGCAGAGTCGGGTTTTCTTGAAGGTGCGTCCGCTCTTCCGGCTCTTTGAAGCGCTGTACCCGATTCGTTCTGCTCGCGGCCAGGTTCTCGTCCGTGCGCGGTTTGCAGAAGACCGTCTGCAAGCCGCGATTGCCCGCAACGTTCGGCAGTATGTGATTCTCGGCGCCGGTCTCGACTCGTATGCGTTGCGCGCTGCCGTCACGGATCCCCGGTTGAGAGTCTTTGAGCTCGACCGTGGTGACCGCAAGGAGAAGGCCGCACGAGTCCGCGAGTTGGGGCGCGGCGTGGCGGCCGACGTTCACTACGTCGAGATCGACTTCGAGACCGGGTCGCTGCTTCCCCGCCTCGGAAGTGATTTCGAACCGTCGCAGCCGACGTTCTTCTCGTGGCTGGGCTTGATGCACTACATGGAGAGGACGACCGTCCTGCGTACGCTGCAACAGATCAGCGGCTGTGCGGCACCGGGCAGCGAGATGGTGTTCGACTACGCGGAGCCGTCCGAGACGTCTGGCCGAACCGCCGAGGGCAACCAGGTCGAGTCGGGTATGAGGCGGCAGGGCGAGCCGTTGCAGTCGTACTTCTCGATCGACGAGTTCTCGCGTTGGGCGACGACGGAGGGGTGGCGGGTGGCCGAGCACCTCACTGCGAACGAGCAGCGCGCGAAGTACCTGGCCGGCCGGGTCGACAGGCTCGATGTTCTCGACGGGTTTTCGCTCGCAGCGCTCGAGCGACCGGCCTCTTAGCTCATGCGCTTGGTGGACAACCCGAACGCTTTGATCAAGTTGTAGACGTGGCTTCGCGCCAGGTCGAGGCGCCCGGCGACCTCGTTGACCGAGAAGTTGGCCTCCGCGAGTGCCGTTCGAAGCAGGTTCGACTGGAATTCTCGCGTTGCTTCTTGAAAGGTCATCGGCTCGTTGCTCGCGGGCCCGCTCTTTGCGGGAAAGACGTGTGCAATCTCGATCTGTTCTGCCTGCTGGCTCGCCGCGCGAATCGTCGCCGTTTCCACCGCGTTCTCGAGTTGGCGGATGTTGCCCGGCCACTGGGCGGCGACGAGCGCGCGCAACGCGTTTCCCGAGATCGAGGCGCGAGGGAGTCGGTGGCGCTCGGCCGCGGCATCGACGAAGTGGCGAGCCAGATCCGGAATGTCCTCGCGGCGCTCGTTCAGCTGCGGCATGCGTAGCGGCACGACTTGCAGGCGGTAGAAGAGATCCTCGCGGAAGCGGTGGTCGCTCACCGCCTGCTCGAGGTCCGAGTTGGTGGCGGCGATGATGCGCACGTCTGCCTTCACTGGCTTGGTACCCCCGAGCGGGTAGTACATGCGGGACTGCAGGAGCTGAAGGAGCTTTGCCTGTACTGCGAGCGGCAGTTCGCCGACTTCGTCGAGGAAGAGCGTGCCGCCTTCTGCGGCAGAGACCTTGCCCTCCATCTTCGTACGCGCCGTTGAATGAGAGCCGGGGAGCGCGCCGAAGAGCTCACTCTCGATCAGGGCTTCGGGGATCGACGCGCAGTTGATTTCCATCAGCGGGCGGCGGGCGCGCGGGCCGTTGTGATGAATCACGCGAGCGACCTGGCTCTTGCCGGTACCCGAGTCGCCGGTGATGAGCACGCTCACGTCCAGGGGTGCGACCATGGCCGCCTCGCGCAGCACGCCGGCCAATGCTTCGCTGCAGCCCACGATGCCCTCGGCTCGGAGCTGTTCACGGATCGTCCGCGTCGCGTCTTGCGCGTCGATCGTTGCCTGACGTGCGAGCAAGCGATTCGCGTCGCGGCCCAGGTGTCCCGCGACCATCTCGATCAGGTCGCGATCGCTGGAGAGGAACGGCTTTGGATCGATACGTCGTTGTAAGTACAGAACTCCCACCGGCACGTCGCCACCGATGGGGGCGCAGAGAACAGCCGCAATGCGCCCGGTGCGCACGCTCGCGTTCTGGTCGAAGCGGGGGTCGAGTAGTGCGGAGTTGGTCGCGATGATCTCGCCGGACTGCACGGCCATGGACATGATCCCCCGCGAGATCGTGCTCCGAACCTCGTCGATCTCCCCGTGCTCGAAGCCGTACGACGACCACCAACGGGGGTTGTCGGAATGTTCGTCGCGATCGCGAAGCTCCAGGTAGCCCTGATGCGCGCCGGCGATCTCACACACGAACTGGAGCGCTTCGCGAAGGAAGGGCTCGATCTCTTCGACCGTGGCGAGTTCGAGCAGTCGCAAGTAAAGGTCTCGCTCATGCTGGATCCTCGCCAGAGCGATCGAGCCGGAAGGCTCGTCCTCGAGACGAACGGGGAGAATCGGCTCGTCCGCACCGCCTCCAAGCTCTGGAGCACTCGGGCGCAGCGCGGCGAGCTCGTCATCGAGCGGCCGACGTTCGTTGGACTGCATGGGAGGGGGACCTCGAACGCCGTCATTTCGAATGACGGCGGGAATTGCAACCGAAATCCATGGGGCCAACGCATTGGGCGGATTGAGCTCGATCTCGGGCGTCTCAGGCGCGCTGCGCGTGGTGCGCGCGCGTGCGGCCATTGATTGACATGCCCGTGCGCCGCTCTTCGCATCTCCTGCGTGCTTCGCGGCGACGCTCGGGATTCTCTCACTCGTAGGGGCCGGCGAGGCATTTTGAGCGAACCGAGGACTGAGCACGCTGTCCGCCTCCGCGGCCTCTACGAGGCTCGCGTCGAAGCGACCCCCTCAGTCTAGCCGCCACGCGCCGTGCGCGGCGCAGGTCGGCTGCCGCAGCGAACCGTCTGCGAAGTGCCATCTCCGGGCGACGGAGGTGTGAACTAGAGTAGTCGGGTGCAAATCGGAGTGTGCGGTTGGCCGCAGGCTGCGGCGCACGCGGAGCGCACTTGAGGAGGCGATCTAACCCTTTAGATTATCTAGAGAATCGAAGTCTGTCAGGCCTGTCGAGAGGCCTCCGGACGACCCGTCTGACCCTGGCACAGGCCTTGCGGTGAAGCAGTGGCGAGGAGGAACCGAACATGGCCCCGAAAGTCACGATGCTCGATCTGGTTACCGCGGTTGCAGAGGAAGCCAAGTCCGAAGCCGAACTCATCGCTGCGGTCGTCTACATGGTCAACAGCGGCCGTGTCCGCCTGAACGGCAACTTCCAGGACTGTCTCTTCGACATCAGCCGCATGGACTGGGCCGGCGTGGCTGCCTGATGCCCGACACGAGAGGACTCTCATGAAAGCAATGGAACAGCTGGATCAGACCCTGCCGGAGCGCAAGAAGCTCTATCTCGACGGTACCGAGGTCGAGGTGTGGGAGAACCCGGACGCGCACTTTGGAGCGACCCCCGCCGATCTGAAGGCGTA
>JAJCZO010000251.1 GCA_029262355.1 Deltaproteobacteria bacterium | reverse complement strand
CACCACCACCACCACCGCCATCACCCCCGCCGCAACCTTCCGCTGCCAAGCCGAGGGCGGCCAGGGCCATTCCGAATACAGCAATACGTCGCAGGGGAGTTCTCATCGTCATCTTCATCAGCATCACCTTCGCGTGGAGGGAGCGATCAGGGTACGGGGAGATTCACGATCTCAGCAAGAGGGATCTGGAAGAGCCTTGGGCAGATGCGGGAATTCCCGCCACAAGCGACATGGCGCCTGCTCAAAGGTCTGCCGGGTGCGGCGGCCGCGGCTCACGGGCCTGTTCAGCTGCGGGAACGCAGCTCTGGGGCCGATTCGGGGACGAGGTGCCCATCCTGCTCGACCCGCATCGCGCCGACCAGATCGTAGCGCTGCCAATAGATCAGGCGCTGCGTGGGCCGGCTCGGCTCGTTGGGGGGCTTCTCATACACCCACTTTTCGTTGAACTCGATCCCGTGCTCGACGGTAAGCCGCGGCTCGTTGACGCTCCCGATCGTGTGGTCGGGAGTCCCAAAGAGGCGAACGATGTCGTTGCGCCCTAACTGGGCTCCTTGCTCGGTCTCGTCCATCACTCCGTCCCCCGCTCAGATCTCGAAGGAAGCGCCCTCGAGAGGACACCCGCCGTGCTCGATATGCGCCTCGAACTCGCTGCGAAAACGCCGAAGGAACCAGCCCGTGCCCCACGCGGCCGCGTCCGAGAGCGCGCAGATCGTGTGGCCTTCCATGAAGCTCGTCACCTCGTCGATCGTGTCGAGGTCCTGCATCGTGGCGGTACCAGCCTCGACCGACTTCATCAATTTGTGGAGCCAGCCGGTGCCCTCTCGACACTGCGTGCACTGTCCACACGACTCATGGCGGAAGAAACGCGCGATCACCGTCGCTGCGCGCACCAGGCACGCACTGTCGTCCATCACGATGATCGCCCCCGTACCCAGCAGCGTGCCCGCCTTCTGAAGGGTGTCGTGGTCCATGTCGACTTCCATCGCCATCTCGGCGGTGAGAACCGGCATCGACACGCCGCCCGGGATGACGGCTTTCAGCGACCGCCCAGGCAGGAGCCCGCCCGCGTGCTCGAAGATGATCTCGCGTAGCGGCAGACCGAGCGGCAACTCGAACGCGCCCGGGTTCATCACTTGACCGCTCACGCCGAAGATCGTCGTGCCGGTGCTCTTCTCCTTACCAATCGTCTTGAACCACTCGGAGCCCTTCAAGACGATGTGCGGCACGTGAGACATGCTCTCGACGTTGTTGATGACGGTCGGCTGCTTCCAGAGGCCGGAGATCGCGGGGAACGGCGGCCGCTTGCGTGGCTGCCCCTTGCGCCCCTCGAGGGACTCCATGAGGCCGGTCTCTTCTCCGCAGATGTAGGCTCCCGCGCCGCGATGCACATAGACGTCGAAGTCGAGGCCGCTGCCGAGGACATTCTTGCCGAGGTATCCCGCAGCCCGGGCTTCATCCACGGCCGCGACGAGGTTTTCGAACGCCCCGCGGTACTCACCACGCATGTACACGTAGGCGGCGTCGATGGTGTTCGCCCACGCCGCGATCAGAAGGCCCTCGATCAGCTTGTGCGGATTGCGCTCGAGGATCTGACGATCTTTGAACGTGCCCGGTTCGCTCTCGTCGGCATTGCAGGCGATGTAGCGAGGCCGCCGCCCGTCCTTCGGAAGGAAGCTCCACTTCATGCCGGTCGAAAAACCGGCACCGCCGCGGCCGCGGAGCCCAGAGGCCTTCACTTCCTCGACGATGTCTTCGGGCTTCATGGATTGCAGCGCTTTGGCCGCGGCCTCGTAGCCCTGGTTCTGTTTGTAGTTCTCGATCGGCGACCAATCGTCGCCCTCGGGCGGGAGAAGGAGTCGGAGCTGCTCGGTCATCGGCCCTACTCCTCGTCCTTGGCCGCATCCTGCTCGGCCAGCCGCGTTCTCAGCTCGTCGAGGAGGCCGGGGAGATCGTCCTCGCTCAACCCTTCGCGGTATCGTTCGTTGTTCACCTGAATGACCGGCGCCGTCCCGCAGGAGCCCAGACACTCGACCTCGCCAACCGAGAAATTCCCATCAGGGGTCACCTCGCCCGGCCGCACCGCCAGTGTCTCCTCGAGACGCCTCATGATCCCGCGGGCGCCCCGCAAACAGCACGAGAGGTTGGTGCAAACGCGCAAGTGGCAACGTCCGACGGGCTCGGAGTTGAACATCGCGTAGAAGTGGATGACCTCCCAGACGTCGATCGGCTTGAGACCGAGCAGCGCGGCGACTTCGGGCACGACGGCCTGCGGGATCCAGCCCTCGAAGGTGTCCTGCACGAAATGCAGTGCAGAAAGAAGCACCGCGCGCTTTTCGGGGTACTTCGGGAACTCCGCAACGATGCGTTCGCGCAGCGCTGCCGGAAGTACGGGCGCCACGACGGCGGGCTCAGCGGTCACATTCGCCCCCAATCATGTTCACCATGTCGAACGTCGGGATCACATCCGCCAACATGCCGCCCTCGACCATCGGCGGCATGGCTTGGGTGTTCGAGAAGCTCGGGGAGCGGGCCCGGCACTTGTAGGGCTTTCCCGTCCCGTCGCTGACCAGGTAGAAGCCGAGCTCGCCGTTTCCACCCTCGACCGCTTGGTAGACCTCGCCAACCGGCGGCCTCGGACCTTCGGTCACCAGCTTGAACTGAGAGATCAGCTGCTCCATCCGGCTGAACACCTGCCCCTTCGCGGGCAATCGCACCCGCGGGTCGTCCAGATCGACTGGCCCCTCCGGAAGATCGACGAGGCACTGCTCGACCATCCGGGCGCTCTGGCGCACTTCCTCGCAGCGGACCAAGAAGCGATCCATGTTGTCGCCCGACTCGCCGATCGGAACATCGAAATCCATCCGGTCGTAAACGAGGTACGGATCCACCCGCCGAAGATCGAGCGGCACACCCGCGGCGCGAAGCAGAGGTCCCGTTACGCCGAGCGCGACGAGCTCGTCCTTGGGCAGGATGCCGGTGCCTTCCATGCGATCGCGAAAGATCGGGTTTGCGAGCAGCAGATCCTCGAAGTCCTTGTGGAGACGCGCCACCTCCGCCAGCTTCTCGCGCACGAGCGCCGCGAACTCTGGGCCGACATCGCTCGCAACCCCACCAATCCGCACATAGTTGCAGGTGACCCGCGCGCCACACATCGCGTCGAGGATATCCCAGGCACTTTCGCGGGCTTCGACCGCGTAGAGGAACGCCGTAAACGCGCCCAACTCGAGCGCGCACGCACCCATGCACGTCAGGTGATCGGCGATGCGTGAGGCCTCGCTCGCCAGCACGCGCAGATACTGGCAGCGCTCTGGGGCCTCTACGTCGAAGAGCTTCTCACACGCGAGCGCGTAGCCCACGTTGTTGATCATCGGCGAGACATAGTTCAGCCGATCGGTGTAGGGGAACGCCTGGTAGTACAGACCGCTCTCGCACTCCTTCTCGAAGCCACGGTGGAGGAAGCCCACTTCGACTTCCGCCGTCACGACCGTTTCGCCGTCGAGGCGAAGGTTCAGCCGGACCGTGCCGTGCGTAGCTGGATGCGATGGACCGAGCTTCATCTCGAGCGGCTCGAACGGAATCTCGAGTCGGTCGGTGCTCTCCTCTGCGGTGCTCTGTTCCTGCTCTGCCATGATCTCGGGCTCGCGCTAGCTGCTGGACTCGCCGCCGTCGGCTGCACCCTCGGGTGCTCCCGGACCGATCAGTGGCTGTCTCTTTTCCTTAGGGTAGTCCTTGCGGAGCGGATGCCCCTCGAACTCTTCGTACAGGTAGATCCGCTTGAGCTCGGGGTGCCCGTCGAACTGAATGCCGTAAAGATCCCAGGCTTCGCGCTCGAGCCAGTTCGCGCCAGACCACACCGACACGACACTGGCGACCTTCACATCGTCTTCTTCGAGCGCCACCTTGATTCGCGCCCGGTGGTTCTTCTCGATCGAGTAGAGGTGGTAGACGACCTCGAACCGAGGGCGCCGACCGAGGTAGTCGACCGCGGTCACATCCATGAGCATGTCGAATTGATTCTGCGGATCATCACGCAACCATTCACACGTCGCGACGAGAGACCCCCGATCGATGATGGCCGTACGATCCCCTCGGTAAGAGTGGGTCGAGACGACCGCCTCGCCGAACTTGTCGCGTAAGCGCTGCAGCAACGGGTCTTCGGGGGCGCTTGGCTGCGCGCTCTCCTCGACCATCGGCTCGTCGACGTCACTCAAAGGACTTCACTTCCTTCCGACTCACCGCTCGTAGCTGCGCCGCACGTACTCGAGACGACGGGCCAACCGGTCGACCGGCACCAGCAGGTCGTCCTTGTGCCACAACGTTCCCTCTCGGCTGAACGCAGCGATCTCCACCCGATCGCTCATCACGATCGCCTCTTCCGGACAGGCCTCTTCGCAAAGACCGCAGTACATGCAACGCCCCATGTCGATGTCGAAGAGCTGTGGATAGCGCTCGATCGCATCCTCTGTCTCGTCGGGAACGATGTGAATGCAGTCGACCGGGCAGGCCCACTCGCACAGTCCGCACGCGACGCAGCGCTCTTTGCCGTTGTCCATCTCGACGAGGACCGGCATCCCACGGAACGCGGGCGGCTTCACGACGTCTTCCTCTGGGTACATCACAGTGGCAATGGTCGGCTTGCCGATGATCCACCCCCAGAGATTCCTGAAGAAGTGCCGCGACGTGACACGCAGCCCGACCATGATGGCGCGGACCGAAAACGGCCCCGCGGCCTTTGCGAGAGCTTCGCGATCTACCTTGACGACTCGGGATGCCATTTCGCTCGCCTCAGGCTGGCTCGGCGGGAGCCGAACCCTCCTCGGTTTCCGCGGGCGCCGAGGCCGGTGCAGCCTCGCCGAGGACCACGCCCAGGCTGCCGAGCCGCTCGAAGCTCATCCCCTCGTAGCCCGATACCTTCTCGGAAATTTCGGCGAGTGTTGCGCGCGCATCGAAGCGCGCACCCGCCGGATCCTTTCCGCCGAGTAGTGCCCCGAGCCGCGTGAACAGGCCACCATCACAATACGAGCCTTCGGTCGGGCTCATCGCCCGACGAACGCGTTGCACGCGCCCCTGGTGATTCGTGAACGTCCCGTCCTTCTCGGCCCAAACCTGTCCGGGCAGGACGATCGTAGCCTTGTCCGCCCAGGGGCCGACATTCGTGTCCTGAACGATGAGCGTATCCACGTTGTCCATCGCGGCCTGGAGCGCGTCGGCCTCGACGGCTTCCGCCAAGGCGTTGCTGCCAATCACGTACAGGAGCTTGATCTCACCGGCGGCAGCGGCAGCGAGCATGCCCGCGACGTCCTTGCCGCTCTCGCCCGGCGAAACGCCCATCTCGCGAGCGCCACGCGCATTGGCGACCTTTTCAGCCTGAATGAGGAAGCCGTCCGCCTCGCCCGTCGGAACGATGACGTCCAGGTTCGACGTCCCCACTGCATCGCGGGCAAGCGCGGCAAGGTGGTACTGCTCTTCATTCGTCAGGGCACCGGAACCGAGAATTCCGACGGCGTTGGCACCGTGCGCGTCGATCGTCGCGCGAATCTTCGCAGACGCCTCCTTGAGAGCGTCGTCCGTCGAGACGACCGGCGACGAGCCGTTGGCCGCCTCGCCACGAACGACCGCATCGCGCGCGCGAGTCTCGTCTTGCGCGAACGCGTAGTTCAGCCGCCCGTGATCGCACATCCACGTCTCGTTCACATCGTCGTTGCGACGAGGGACCAGGCGCTGGATCTCGTTCTTGAACATCCCCAGCTTTACGTTGCAGCCCTTCGAGCAACTCGGACAAACGCTCTGCGTCTCCTCCAGGAACCAAACGCGACGCTTGTGATGGAAGTCGCTCGACAACAGAGCACCAACCGGACAGATGTCGGCCGTGTTCACCGAGTAGGCGTTGTCGAGCGGCGCACCCGGTGCTGTGCCGATGTGCGAATGGTCGCCGGCACCGAAGACGGCCAACTCGTCCGTCTTCGAGATCTCGTTCGTGAACCGCACGCACCTACGACAGAGGATGCAACGCTCTTGGTCGAACACGACTCGGGGACCAATCGGGTGGCGCTTCAGGCCCTTGCGTCGGGGGCTCGCGGTGCGCGCCTCTTCGCGACCATATCCGTAGGAGTAGTCCTGCAGGTAGCACTCGCCGGCCTGGTCACAGATCGGGCAGTCGAGCGGATGATTGATGAGCAGTAGCTCCATCACGCCGCGGCGGGCCTTCGCGACGTCCTCGGACTGGGTGTCGACCTCCATGCCGTCGACGACTGGAGTATTGCAGGCGATCGCGAGCTTCGGCGCGCCGGTCTTGACTTGACACATGCGGCAGCTGCCATCGATCGACAGCTTCGGGTGGTAGCAATAGTGCGGAATCTCGATGCCGTTATCGAGAGCCACCTGCAGAAGCATGTCGCCCTTCTCGGCCACGATCGCCCGCCCGTCGATGGTGACCGTGACCGGGTTCTCGAACTTCTGACCGGTGCTCGCGTCAGACATCGTGGATCTTGACTTGCCCAGGCGCGAGACGCCCGGCTTCTCCGGCCTGGAAGTCCAGCGCGGGCTGCTTGCCGTGAATGTTCTCGACCGGCCGATCGCTCCGCTCGCGGCGGATGCGTTCCTGCAACTTCAGAAGCCCGTCGATCACGGCCTCAGGCCGCGGGGGGCAACCCGGGATATAGATGTCGACCGGAACGATACTGTCGATCCCCTGCACGACGGCGTAGTTGTTGTACGGGCCGCCGGTGTTCGTGCAGTTGCCAAAGGACATGACCCACTTCGGGTCGGACATCTGCTCCCACACCCGGCGCAAGATGGGAGCCTGGCGGTGGGTAATCGTGCCGACGACGAGAAGAAGATCGGCTTGGCGCGGCGTGAACCGCGGCAGCGTCATCCCGAATCGGTCGGTGTCGAAGCGCGGACCCGTCACCGACATGTACTCCATGCCGCAGCAGGCAGTGACGAATGGGTACTGGAAGAAGGCGAACTTCCGCGCCCACGCCAGAGCATCCTCGTAGCGCGACGTGAAGAACGAGTCCCTCAGATCGGACCCGCCCGGACGGCCATCCTGGTGGAGAAATTGCTCTCTGGTTTCGGTCGCCATGGTCCCCTCTACCTGATCGTCACAGCCCGGGTACTCTAGCGACGAGCGGACTCATTCGCCACCCGAGCCGGCGGAGCCGTCGCCGGAATCTTCCCACCGGCGGTCGATTTTCCCGACCTACGCATCGCCTGTGCCTGGGGACGTCGCTGAATCTCCGGCATTTCTCTGACCACGAGGGACTGCGGGGCACATGGATCTCACGCCCACGGGAATGGCGCTGATGGACCTAGTCCCCCTACTGAATGTTGCGGAGCGTGAAGCCGGGCTCGTGGACGATGTTGCCGGCGCCCCCCGCGCCCTTGGCCGGATCCATCTCACCGGTGCAACCAAACTCACAGGGCTCGCCGTCGACACACGGCTGGCAGCAGTAGACCACGCTGCCAAGGCGGATGCCGCGGTCGACCGCAATCATGCAACCACAAACCGGGCATTTCAGGTTGGCCATCTCATCCTCCGCTGGGCACCGCCGAAGCCGTGCCATTTCCCTCTGGTACACCCGGCGCGTCGCCTTCGCCATCCCCGGAAGACGGGAAGTTCACGATCACGACACGACGCCGATCCCGGGCCAGCAGCCGAGGCTCTACATCCACCCGTTTGGCGATCTCCGGGACCAGCTCGCGGTTCGTCAAGACGAAGACGCGCCGCCCGGAGTCCCACTGCTCGATCAGGGGCGCAAGGTCGTCCCAGTAGTACTGCTCACGCTCTGGTGAGATCGAGACGCCGTGCCAGACCTCGTCGTAGTTTCGCACCATCCCGATCCGCCCTTGCGTGTAGAAGGGCATGCCCTGCCAGAGCTTCTTGTAGAGCGTGATCAGATCGCCGTCGCGACGTTCGGCATCGACGGCACGGGCCAACTGCTCCGAGGTCTTCACGACGGCACGGCCAGGCAGCGCACCAAACACGCCGAGGCCCATGCCTAGCATCAGCGCCAGCATCGCCGTCGCCGCGGTCAACCGGCCACCCAGCCGTGACCGGCCCACGAAGAATCCAACCCCGGCGAAGGCGAGCCCCGTGCGGGTGCACGCGCCTACGATCGCCCGAACATCCTCGGCGTCGCCACCGAACGCCTGGGCCAAAGTCGACTCGAGCGGCCAAGCGATCGCGGCGGCGGCCAGCGTGACGAGCCCGAGAGCGAACATCGTCGTCCCGAGCCAGCGCGCGACCCCCGCGGTGAGCCGGGTCCGTTCTACGACGCGATCGAGCCATGCACCCGCGACCAGTGCGAGCGGCGGCAGGGCCGGAAGGATGTACGTCGCAAGCTTCGAGCTGGCGACCGTGAAGAACGCGATGATCAAGCCGCCCCAGAGCAGGAGGAACGAACGCGCGTCGCGCGGGACCTCACCCAATGCCGCGCGGCCGTCGCGCGTGCACGCCAGCCCGATCGCGACCGCAGTCCACGGAAGCGGCCCCGCCAGCAACACCGGGATGTAGAAAAACGGCCCCTCCGGGTGCCCCACTTCGGCAGTGAACCTCTCGAAGTTCTCGCGCACGAAGAAGAAGTGCAGAAAGTCGGGGTTCGCTCGAGACACGAGAACGAACCACGGCACGACAACCGCGACGAAGAGCAGAATCGGCACAGGACGCAGCAGCGCCCCCAACGTGCCCCAATCCCGACGCCAGAGCAGAAACACCAGCGCAATGAGCCCCGGGAGGACGAGCGCAACCGGCCCTTTCGCAAGGACGCCGAGCGCCGCCGACGCGGCCACGAGCCCGACCCACAGGCCCTTCTTCTCGCTGAGGTGCGCCGCGTAGAAACTGGCCATCGTCGCCGTCATGCAGGCCGTCAGCACCATGTCGATCGTCAACGCTTCGGCGAGCACGAAGAAGATCGGACTCGATGCGAGAATGCCGGCACCGTATACGGCAGCTCGCGTGCCCAGCAGATGCTGCCCCAAGAAGAACGTCATCACGACCGTCAAGATTCCCGCGAGCGCGGGCACGGCGCGGGCCGCCCCTTCCGTCAATCCAAAGACCTCGAACGACATCGCGACCAACCAGTAGAAGAGCGGCGGCTTTTCGAAGTAGACGACGTAGTTGAGTTTCGGTGTCACCCAATCGCCGCTCTCGATCATCTCACGCGGGATCTCGGCGTAGCGCCCTTCGTCGGGGTCCTGCAGCGCGTAGCCACCGATCTCGCCGAGATACAACGCGGAGAGAACCAGGAGCCCAAGCAGCGCGATCCATCGTCCGTTGTGCGCCGTCACATTGTCCCCTGACACGCGACCGTACCGCCCCGCCCCGGCAACCTCCCGGGCGCCACCGACTCGAGCGGCAGATCCTGTGGCGGCCCGAGTTCCTCGACGACCTCGCCCAACGTTCGAATCGGCACGCGGTCGCGAACGCGTTCGAGCAAGCCGTCGAGCTGCTCGAGATAGGCGGCCCCCTCGACCTCCGTATGGATCGTATGGACGTTCAATCCGTCGTCGTCGATCCACTCGGCATAGGCGGCGTTGAGTTCGGTCGCGGATGAACCGACACGACCGAGAATCTCGTCGAGGGTCGGCAACGTCGTCGGCACTTCCGGAGTGGGCGAGTCGTACCCGCTCATCGAGGGGCGGTACGGTCTCGTTCCGCGCGTATCGCTGCGGTGTCGAAGGCCGAGCGCGTCGGTCGCGCGCAGGCTGGCCGCAGTGCACTGCCAGCCCGGCGCCGCGAAGCAGTCTGGACGACGCCCGAGGATGTCCTCGAACAGACTGGCCGCACGCTCGACCTCTGCCTCGACCTCACCTGGATTCATCGCCGCCAGCTCGTCGTGCCAGTAAACGTGGTCGAAACCATGGATTCCCAACTCGTGGCCACCACGCTCGATCGCTCGGAGACGCTCGGGCTGCCCCGCGACGACGGGAATCGCGGGAAGGAGGGTTCCCCTCAGCATCGTCGACATCGGGTACAGACGCGGAGCGCCACTTCGCAACATCTTCGACAGGAATCCCTTCTGTCGAAAGACGCGCAACGCAGAGCGGCCCGTGCGGTCTGGCCCCATCGTGACGAACCAGCTCGCACGAATCCCGTGCTTCTCAAAGAGCTCGAGCAAACGAGGCGCGCCATCGCGAAGGCCGACATGCGTGTCCACGTCGACCTTGAGAACGAAGGCGGCCGGCAACGTCACTTGTGTTCTTCGCGGAACCACTCGATGGTCTGCCGCAGGCCCTCGTCGAGCGGCGCGAGCTCGCGAACACCGAGCTGCTCCTTCATCCGCGTGGCATTCGGCACTCGGCGCCCAATGTCCTCGTAGCTCTGACCGTAGACGTCTTCCTGCTTCACGAACTCGATCTCGCTCGAGGCTCCCGAGATCGCGATCATCCTCCGGGCGAGCTCGAGAATGGACGTCTCGACGTCGGTGCCGATGTTGTAGATCTCACCGTTCGTGTCGTCCTGGAGGCCGGCATTCGCCGTCGCCGTCACCGCGTCGGATACGTACGTGAAGCAACGCGTCTGTAGCCCATCACCGATCACCGTGAGTGGCTCGTTTCGGAGTAGCTGCCCCATGAAGATCGTGATGATGCGACCCGCGTCGAGCTTGTCCAGCCGCGGGCCGAAGATGTTGAAGTACCGGATGATGGTCATCGGCAGACCCATCTTGTGGTACGCGAAGCAGAAGTGCTCTCCGACCGCCTTCGACGTCGAGTAGCACCAGCGGTCGATGCGCGTGGACCCGAGGACGCGGTCGTCGTCTTCGGACCACGGCAGGTTCGGATTGCGACCGTACACTTCCGAGGTAGAGCTGAAGACGACCTTTCGTCCATACTTGAACGCCGTCTTCAGGACGTTCTGCGTGCCGTTCACGTTGACGTTGAGCACCTGATAGGGGTCGCCCACGTAATGCTCGACGCCCACTACTGCGGCTAGGTGATACACCAGATCGACCTGCGAAATCAGCGAGTCGAGGATTCCCATGTCCATCACGCTGTCGTGCACGACCCGGAACTTCGGGTGGCCGATCAGGTGACGAATCTTCGTCGTTCCGCCAGGCTCGAGGATGAACACCTCGTGGCCACGCGAGAGCAGCTCCTCTGAGAGATGGGATCCGATGAACCCGCCGCCGCCCGTGATCAAGACCTTCACGTCCCACCTCCTGCCGCACCATCCTGCGGCTCGTCGAATCTCGAGCCGGCGTCGATCGCCGCCCCTTGGGCCCACTCCCGACCGCTCCGCCGGGACTCGCCGTCCCAGGTTACTTCCAGGAGATCGAGAGCGCCTTCCGTAGTGGCTACCAGAGGAGACCCTTCCCGGTCGATGAGCAGGCTACCGGGCGCGGCATCGGCCCAAGCCGGTCTGGTGTCGGCCGCCCAGACGAACAACTTGCGCCCCTGCATGTGGGCAAACGCCCCCGGCCAAGGATCGGTCACGGCACGAACCAAGTTTCGGATCGACTCGGCCGATTGCGTCCAGTCTATCCGACCGTCGGACGGCTGTCGGCCACCGAAGTACGTCGCTGCCGAGTCATCCTGCTTCTGTCGCGGTGCCGTTCCCGCCTCGAGCTGCGGATAGGTCTCGCGCACCAGAATCGATGCCTGTGCCGCAAGCTTTTCGGTGAGAATCCGAGCGGTGTCTTCACGTGCAATCGGGACCTTACGCTGCCCGACCACGTCGCCGTGGTCGGGCTTCTCATCCATGTGATGCAGCGTGACTCCGGTTTCCCTCTCTCCGTTCACCAACACCCAATTCACCGGCGCGCGCCCCCGATACTTTGGCAACAGCGAGCCGTGTACGTTCAGCGCCGCTTGCGACGGAATCGACAACAACTCCGCACGCATCATCTGCCTGAAGTAGAATGAGAATAGGTAGTCGGGCGACGCCTCGCGAATCCTGGCCAGTACGTCGGCCGCATTCACGTCACCAGGAGCGATGACCGGCACGCCCGCCGATAGAGCTCGATCACGAACCGAAGCGAACCAGATCTTCTCGTTGGGGGAATCGTCGTGTGTGACGACCAACGCAACGTCCGCCCCCAGGTCGAGCAGCGCATCGAGGCACGCGTGCCCGACCTCACCGTAGGCGCAAACGACCGCCCTCACTGCGAACCGTCGGTCTCGCCGGAGTCGACCGACTGCGAGATCACTTCGCGAATTCGGTAGGTCGGCCGACGCCGAACCTCGGCGTAGATCCGGCCGACGTATTCGCCGACGAGCCCCACCGCGAGCAACAGCACGCCCATGAACGCGAACAGGATCGCGAACAATGTGAACAATCCGTCGCTCTCCGGACCGAGGATGATCCGCCGAGCGAACAACAGCGCCGAGAGCGCACCCCCAGCGATTGCGATCAACAGACCCACCACACTGACGAGTTGGATGGGCAACAGCGAGAAGCCCGTGATCAGGTCGAAGCCGAGTCGCATCAGCCGCAGCGGTGAATACTTCGAAGACCCCTCCTCGCGCTCGACGTGGCGCACATCGATCTCGACCGGATTGCTCGCCAACATCATCGCGAGCGCGGGGACGAAGGCCGCTTGCTCGGCCAGCTCTACGATCTCTTCGACCACTTCGCGCGTGTAGCCTCGCAGCATGCAGCCGTAGTCTTTCATGCCCACGCCCATGCTGGCGGTCGTCACCGTGTTCACCAGAGAAGAGACCTGCTTGCGCAGCCAGGGGTCCTGACGATTCTCGCGCACCGAGCCAACCACGTCGTGACCGTTGCGAAGCTGCTCGAGCAATCGCGGGATCTCTTCCGGCGGGTTCTGCAGGTCGGCGTCGAGCGTAACGACATACTTGCCGCGGACGACCGAGAAGCCCGCGACGACGGCAGGGTGCTGACCGAAGTTTCGCGAAAGCTCGACGACGACAATCTCCGAGTGCGCCCCTGCCAACTCGATAAGGATCTGGCCCGTGCGGTCCTTCGAACCATCGTTCACCAGAATCAGCTCGAAGCGTTCACTCGCCAGAGCTCGAAACAACTCGCTCGAGAGATGGCGGAGAGTCGCCTCCTCATTGAACACCGGAACGACGATCGAGACCTCCGGCTGATCCAGCGCCTGGGTTCTCACGTTCTCTGCCACCGCTTTCTGGTTCACGCCGCGCCCCTCAGGTCCGCCGAATGCATCCGTCGATCACGTCGCGAAGTGCGCCCACGACAAAGGCGACGTCTTCGTCGCGCATGTCAGGGAACAGCGGAAGCGTCAAGATGCGGCGGTGGGCGTCGGTGGCCACGGGTAGATCCTCATCACGAGCGCGGTTGCGATAGAGGGTCTGGAGGTGAAGAGGGACGAAGTGAACGCCGGCGCCCACACCTCGGTCCCGTAGGGCTTGCACGAGTCCGTCGCGGTCCAACGAGAGCACGTCAGTATCGGCCCGAACGACCATCATGTGCCACGCGTGATCGTACGTGTAGGGCGCGTCCCCCATGGGCTCGGCGTGTTCGACCCCTGCAAGTTGCTGGCGATACAAGCCGGCCAACTCGCCCCGTCTCTGGTTGCGCTCGTCGAGCTTTGCCAGCTGATGCAGTCCAATCGCCGACTGCAGGTCACTGATGTTGTACTTGAAACCGGCCTCGACCACGTCGTAACTGGCGGGCCCGCGGCCCCCGAAACGATTCTCGGGACTCTGATCGATTCCGTGGTAGCGCAGCCGCCTCGCATGCGCGGCGAGATCCGGATCGTTCGTGACGAGCGCCCCCCCCTCCCCGGTCGTGAGGTTCTTCGCCGGATGGAAGCTAAACATCGTCGCGTCCCCGATCGAACCGATGGGGCGGCCCTTGTACGATGCTCCGAGAGCGTGCGCCGCGTCCTCGACCAGTGCGATGCCGCGATCTCGACACAGTCCGAGTAGCGGGTCTTCGTCACACGGCAGGCCGGCGTAGTGCACTGGCATGATGGCGCGGGTCTTCGCCGTAATTTGCGCCTCGACCCGCTCGGTGTCGATGTTGAGCGTCGCGTGCTCCACGTCCGCGAACACCGGGACGGCCCCGATATGTAAAACCACGTTTGCCGTCGAGACCCACGTCATCGGCGTGGTGATGACCTCGTCTCCGGGCCCAACTCCCGCCGCCAACAGAGCCAGGTGAAGAGCGGCCGTGCCGGAGCTCGTCGCGACGCAGTGCGACGTGCCGGTGTATGCAGCAAGTGCCTCCTCGAACCGCTGGGTCCGGGGCCCCGTAGCCAGCCAGCCCGACCTCAGGCACTCCTCGACTTCCCGAATCTCGGCCTCGGTAATCGTCGGGCGGGCATACGGAAGCACCTAATGTTGCTAGCAAACCCAGGGCTTTTCAACAAATCGACGCACCGCGTAAGAGAACCCTTGCGGAGATGACGCAATGTGTTAACATCGCACATGGAGGATGTGATCATGAGCAAAAGCAATCAAGAGACCGTTTGGACGCCCCTCGAGAAGGCCCTCGATCAGGCTCGTGACCTGAACGACAAGGCCGTCCAGTTTGCGCGGGAGACCGCCGACGATGTCCGCGACCGCTCCGAGCGCACGCTCAAGCTGGTCCGCACAAACATCGAAGAGGCGCAGAAGAACTTCGAGAAGCAGAGCAACGAGTTTGAGCTCGGGAAGCTCCCCGAGGTGGTGCGGACACAGCTTCAGACCATCGAAGAGCAGGTCCGCAAAGGGGTGGAGGCAGTGGCCAAGTCGCTCGATATCGCGACCACTCGCGAAGTCGACGCACTGCGGCGCAAGCTGTCCAACCTCGAGAAGCGTGTTGCCGAGCTGTCGCGCGAGAGCGCAACAGCCAGACCGGCGCATCCCGTGGAGGAGGGGCTCCTGGTAATCTGCGTGATTGCCAGGAGCCGGGGAGCCCCTTTGTCGGCTCCCGCTGGCGCGCGAGGCGAACCAGCCGCGCCGGCGCGGCTCGCACCAAGCCGAGCTTCAGGCAGAGTTCCCAGTCGCGACGAATCCGGAGAGCGACCGTTTCAGGCAGCCGCGCTCTCGCCCTTGCCTTTGCCTTTGGACTTCTTCGGCTTGTCGTCGGACTTGCCCTCGGACTTCTTGTCCGAACTCTCGGACGAACTGCTTTCGGACGAATCGCTCTCGGACGAGGAGCCGCTCTCGGCACGGTTCGAAGACCCCTTGTTGCCGTAGTCGGTCACGTACCAGCCGGTGCCCTTCAGCTGGAATGCCGTGTTCGACATCAGCTTTTTGACCTTGGACTTGCAGGTCGGACATTTCCGCAAGGGATTCGCCGTGATCTTCCGCATCACGTCGAATACGCCACATTTTTCGCAGTGATATTCGTAAATTGGCATGCTTGGGTCGCCACGTCTGACCCGCTTAGAGTAGGAATCGCGACGGCGTTTGTCCACCCATGCCGCCAGCGATCTGGTAGAGCGTGTTGACCAGGAAAACCTGCAGAAACTGGATCGCGAGCAGGACGATCAGCGGGGTGAAATCGATCCCCCCCATGTTGATCGGGAGAACCCGCCGGATCCGGTGGTAGACCGGCTCCGTCGCATTGCGCACGAACCGGACGATCGGGTTGCTGGGATCGGGGTTGACC
>JAJCZO010000250.1 GCA_029262355.1 Deltaproteobacteria bacterium | reverse complement strand
GCGACCGTCGTCGTCGACGATGACGATCTCGGTGTTTCCGGGCGACTCCTCCCGAGCAACCGCGATCTGCCGGCCGTCGGGGGAGTAGCGCCCGCCGATCACGAGGCCAGGCCCGCCAACGACCCGGCGCCGCTTCTGCGTTGCCGTCGCCACCTGGTACAGACGCGGCCGCCCGTCGCGGTACGACGTATAAAGAAGCGACCGCCCGTTCGGCGCCCAGCTCGGAGACAGGTTGATCGTCTCGTTGCGGGTCAGCTGGCGAAGCCCCCCGCCATCGAAACGCATGACCCAGAGCTCCTTGAAGCGACCGGCGCGCGTGGAAATGAACGCGATCTCACTGTCGAACGGCCCCCGGACCCCGGTGACGAGCCGCAACACCTCATCGGCAAATCGATTGGCCATGCGGGGAAGCTCCGGCAGGCGTGCCTCGTAGCGCTTTCCCCCGAGCACGCGGCGCTCGATGACGTCGTACAGGCGCACCTCGATCGCGAACCCACTGCTTGCCGGCTCGTAGCGCCCGGCGACGAGAAAACGCGCCCCCGTGGCTGCCCAACGCGCGTAATCGACTTGCCCGGTCGGATTGGGCGCGGCCGCACCCGTCGCTGGCAGAACGCGGAAGAGACCGGAGATCTCGAGATCTCGCGCCAGCGTGGCCGTAAAAGTGGTCGCCTCGTTGCCCGCGCCGACGAGCGGCGAGACCACGACGGGAAACGCCGTCTGCCCCGGGCCGGACACCAGCCCTCTGACCTGGCCGGCTGCCGGCGGCGCGCAGACGCACACCACCAAGCCCGCCAGGGCCACCCCTATCGCCGCTCGCCGCCTCATCCCCGCTTCCATCCCCCCATCTTGGCCACATCCCGATCGAATCGTCACGGGGATCGCTCGAGATCGGCTGGACGGAAGGTGAGTTGGACATCACCGAACGTCTCGCGGTGCCGCTCCGGGGGCGGCCCGAGGTTTCGTACTGCCCGGAGCGCCCGGAGCACGGACTGGTCGTAGGACGGATCGCCCGAGGGTCTCACGATGCGCATCCCAGTGATGTCGCCTGCCCGGGTCACGCGGAAGCCCACCTCCACCTCGAGGTTCGCCGAACCTCCAACCCAGACCCACGCATCGCGGATCCGGGTGATCATCTCATTGTAATAGAGCAGGAAATCGGCGCCGCGCAGTGTGCCACCGCCGCCGGTACCGAATCCTCCGGTGCCCGTCCCGCCTCCGCCCCGAACATGGGCGCCGCCCGACGAAGCCGTGCCGCCGCCGGCTGTCGCGGGTGAACCCGACGGGCTCGCGGCGTCCGCACCGACACGCGCCCGGACACGGTCCATCGCCGCCTCGATTCGCACGCGCTCCATCGCTGCCCGAATCCTGGCGTCGCGGTCTTCAGCCGACTCGGGCGCGGCCGGGGCTTTCGCCTCGACCCCAGCCTCGTCCGCCGGTGGCTCCGACGGCGCGTCGGACGGCGCCTTCTCTTTGGCCGGCTCCGCGGGCGAGGGGTTCGCCGGCTTTGGTTTCGGCTTCGCCGTGGCCTTGGGCTTTTCGGGCTGCTTCTTCTTGGGCCCGGGCTTCTTTGTCGCCGCCGGCTTTGGTTTCTCGGTCGGTTCCGGTGTGGCGGTCGGCGTCGCGGTCGGTTGCGGCTCTTGGGTCGGTGTGGGGGACGCGGCGGGCGACGCCGTCGTGACCGCGGTCGGTGCCGGAGTCGGGGTCGCCGTCGGCTCGGGACTCGGCGAAGGCGTCGGCCGCGGCGACGCGGACGGCGTCACGCGCGGCGTGGCCGTTGCGGGTGCGGGCAGGACCACATCCGCGGGCTCGTCGGGCTTCTTGCGCTGCAGCGTCGAAGCGGCGGGCGGCGCCTTGCGCTCGGGCGGCTTCGGCCGCTGCGGTTTCGGCTTTGGCGGGTCGATCCTCGGCACCGCGCCGCCAAGATCCGGCAGCTTGGCTTCCATCGCGGCCGGCAGCCCGCCCGCGAGGCCGGCTGCGTAGGTTTCGGGGCTATCGGGGCGAAGCTGGACACTGCCCGACAGGTACAGGCCGACGACCAGGAGCACGTGGATGGCGACCGAAACCGCAATCGCGCGATGGAAACCGCGGTCCGGGCTCCGATCGGTCAGGATCGGCGACCGGTTTCGATCTGGGCCGCCTTCCATCGAGGAACCGTCTCCCGCTCAGCTCGCCTCGGGAGGCAGCTGCGTGACCATACCCACGTTGCGGATGCCGGCCTCGCGAATCGCGGCCATCACCGACACGACTTCGCCATACGGAAGACTCTCGTCGGCACGCACATAGACGGACTCCTCCGCCCGGCCGTCCACGACTCCGCCGAGCTGTGTCACGAGCTGTGCGCGCGTGAGTTTCTGCTCGTTCAAGTACAGATCGCCGTCGCGCGTGAGCGAAACCACGAGAGGAAGCTCTTTGCCGTCGAGCGGGCCGAGCTCCGCTCGGGGAAGATCCACTACGACGCCCTGCTGCAAGATGGGTGCGGTCACCATGAAGATCACGAGCAACACCAGCATCACGTCTACGAGCGGCGTGACGTTGATCTGGTTCATCGAGCCACCGGATCCGGGTCTATCGAAGGCCATGGGCTTTCCTCGGCGTCCTCACTTGAGGAAGTGGCGCTCGGCGATGTTCAGGAACTCCGACGAGAAGTTCTCCATGTCGGTGTGCAGGACCTGAACCTCACGATTGAAGTGGTTGAAGCCGACCACCGCGGGAATCGCAGCCGCGAGCCCCACCGCGGTCGCCACCAGAGCTTCGGAGATACCGGGCGCGACCGCCTGGATGCTCGACGTCTGCGCGGTCGACAGCCCGCGAAACGCGTTCATGATCCCCCATACGGTGCCAAACAGACCAACGAACGGAGCCGTGGAGGCCGTCGTCGCAAGAAACGTGAGCGTCTTCTCCAGCCGCGTGACTTCCTGGTTCGTTGCACGGCGCATCGCCCGCTCGACGTTCGCCGCACCGCCGAGCTCGATCTCGCTCTCGCTATCATCGGTGCGCCGAGAGCGCGTGAACCGCATGAGCTCCTGGTATCCAGCACGAAATACGTGCGCGACGGGGCTGTGCTCGTACTCGAGGCTCGCGGTGTGGATCTGGCCGAGACTCTTCGACTCCCAGAAGACTTGGACGAAGCGCTCGGACTGAATCCGCGCACGGCGGAGTTGGCGGAGCTTGTAGAAGGTGATCCCCCAACTCGCCGCCGAACTTGCGATCAGGACCCACAGCACGGCCATGACGACCGGACCGGTCCCGCTGAAGAGGTGCTCGATCACCTCAGGAATCTCCCGAACCCAACATCACCACAGCCCAATCACCACGACCCAACGGTGAACGTACGAGCCGAGAGCCTGCGGGTCAATGAAACTGGGCCGTTTCGAGGCACCCCGCCCTATCGCCCCTGCGATCTTGTGCTCCTTCGGGACAATCCGTACGGTCCCAGGGAGATTTTCTCGCGATCCCCACCTGAAATGAACCGCCTTCAAGGAGAATGAGCATGTCCGTGCGTGTCGGAATCAATGGCTTTGGACGCATCGGCCGCAACGTCCTGCGTGCCGCCCTCGGGAACTCGAACATCGAGGTCGCCGCGGTCAACGACATCACCGATGCCGAGACGCTCGCGTATCTCCTGAAGAACGACTCGGTGCACGGTCGCCTCGACGAGGACGTCGTCGCGGGCGACGGAGAGCTCAAGGTCGGTGGAAGGTCCATCAAGGTCTGCGCCGAGCGCGACCCGGGCAAACTGCCCTGGGGGGACCTCGGTGTGGGCTTGGTCGTCGAATCGACCGGCCTGTTCGCGAGCAAGGACAAGGCGAGCGCACACATCTCCGCGGGGGCGAAGAAGGTCCTGATCTCGGCGCCGGCCAAGGGCGTCGACCTCACCGTCGTGTACGGCGTGAACCACCAGGAGTTCGACGCCGGCAAGCACGACGTCATCTCGAACGCCTCGTGCACCACGAACTGCCTCGCCCCCGTCGCGAAAGTGCTGAACGACAACTTCGGCATCGAGCACGGCCTCATGACGACGATCCACTCGTACACGAACGACCAGCGGATCCTCGACCTGCCCCACTCCGACCTGCGTCGTGCCCGCGCGGCGGCTCTCTCCATGATCCCGACGACGACCGGCGCTGCCAAGGCGGTGGGCCTCGTCCTTCCCGAGTTGAACGGGAAGCTCGACGGCATGGCCGTTCGCGTGCCGACGCCGAACACCTCGCTCGTCGATCTGTGTGCGAACATGAAGCAGGACGTCACCGCAGAAGAGATCAACGCCGCGATCAAAGCTGCGGCGGACGGCCCGATGAAGGGTGTACTGCGGTACAGCGAGGCGCCGATCGTATCGATCGACATCAACCACACGAGCGAGTCGTCGATCTTCGACGCGCCTCTCACGAAGGTCATCGACGGCCGTCTGGTAAAGGTACTCTCGTGGTACGACAACGAGTGGGGCTTCTCGAACCGCATGGTGGACATGATCCAGCACATCGGCGCGAGCCTCTGAGCAGCATCGACTCCACCCTTCGATGAAGATCATCGACGAGCTCGATCTCGCCGGCAAGCGCACCTTCATCCGCGTCGACTACAACGTTCCGCTCGACAAGAGCGGCGACGTGCGGCGCATCACCGACGACTCCCGCATCCGCGGGAGCCTGCCGACGGTGCGGTACGCGCTCGACCAAGGCGCGAAGGTGGTCCTCGCATCACACCTCGGTCGCCCCAAGGGCAAGGTCGAGCCGACCATGTCTCTCGCGCCGGCAGCAGGGCGACTCTCGGAGCTTCTCGACCAGCACGTCACACTCGTCGGTGATTGCGTCGGTCCCGCGGCGCAAGAGGCGGTCGCCGCACTCGGCGACGGCGAAGTGATCTTGCTGGAGAACCTTCGCTTCCACCCAGAAGAAGAGAACAACGATCCCGCGTTCGTAGCCATGCTCGCGTCGCTGGCGGACGTGTACGTCAACGACGCCTTCGGCACGGCGCACCGCGCCCACGCCTCCACGGCAGGGCTTGCCGGCGTCATGCGCGAGAAGGCGGCTGGCTTCCTACTACGCGACGAGATCAAGCACCTGGGTGTGTTGCTCACGGGAGCCGAGCACCCCTTCGTCGCGATCCTCGGCGGGGCGAAGGTCTCTGACAAGATCACCGTGATCGAGAACCTCCTGCCGCGTTGCGACGCGATGCTGATCGGCGGCGCCATGGCCTACACGTTCCTGAAGGCGCAGGGCATCCCCGTCGGCGGCTCACTGGTAGAAGAGGACAAGCTCGAGATGGCCGCGAAAGCACTCGCCGATGCGAAGGCGAAGGGCATCCCGCTTCTCCTCCCGTCGGATCACGTCGTCGCAGAACGCCCGTCTGCCGATGCCGCAGCCGAGGTGTCCGGCCTCGACATCGCCGACGGATGGCTCGGCGTCGACATCGGCCCCGAGAGCCGCAAGCGCTTCGCGCAGGAGATCGCCTCGGCGAAGACCGTTCTGTGGAACGGGCCGATGGGTATCTTCGAGATCGACGCGTTTGCCGGCGGCACACTGGCGATCGCAGACGCGATGGCCCGAAACCCGGGCACCACGATCGTCGGCGGCGGGGACTCGGTCGCCGCAGTAGGCCGCGCGGGGGTGGCCGACAAAATCACCCACATCTCGACGGGTGGCGGGGCCTCGCTCGAGTTCCTCGAGGGCAAGACCCTACCGGGCATCGCGGCGCTCGGGTAAGCCCCCTCCGGTTCGGAGCCCGGATCGCCGAGTCTTTTTCGGCCGCTAGCTGCCCGGGGAGCCGTCTGTTTTAAGGACCGATTCATGGCGCGCAAACCCATCCTGGCAGGCAACTGGAAGATGCACGGCTCGGTTGCCGACGCGAAGGCGTTGGCGAGCGGCCTTGCCGCGAACGTCGGCAAGCGGGACGACCGAGGCGTCATTCTCGGCCCACCGTTCACGGCTCTCGCCACCACGCTCGAGGCCGTCCGCGGCACGAACATCGTCGTCGCCGCCCAGAACATGCACTTCGAGGAAAAGGGCGCCTTCACCGGCGAGATCTCCCCGACGATGCTCCAAGACCTCGGCATCACGCACGTCATCCTTGGCCACTCCGAGCGCCGCGAGGTCTTCGGCGAGACCGACGAGCTGATCAACAAGAAGGTCGGAAGCGCCCTCGCCCACGACCTCACCGCGATCCTCTGCGTCGGCGAAACCCTCGAGCAACGCGACGCCGGAGACACGATCAAGGTCATCAAGGGCCAGGTGGAAGCTGGCCTCACCGGCGTCACGGCCGCGCAGGCGAGCAAGATCATCCTCGCGTACGAGCCCGTATGGGCGATCGGCACGGGCCGCGTTGCAACACCCGAGCAGGCGCAAGAGGTTCACGCTGAGATTCGCGCGTGCGCGAACGGACTCGGTCTTCCCGGCGACGACATCGCCATTCTTTACGGTGGCAGCGTCAAGCCCGACAACGTGGACGGCCTCATGACGTGTCCCGACATCGACGGCGCGCTCGTCGGAGGCGCCAGCCTCAAGGTCGAGGACTTCACCCGCATCGTCGAGTTCCAGGAATAGGAACAGGAGCGATCATGGACATCGCAGCTACCGTCATTCACGTCATCGCGTGTTTCTTCTTGATCATCGTCGTGCTGCTCCAGACCGGCAAGGGCGCCGACATGGGCGCGGTGTTTGGCGGGTCGAGTCAGACCGTCTTCGGATCGGGCGGCGCCGCAAACTTGCTGACGCGACTCACGACCTACACCGCCGTGATCTTCATGGTCACGTCGCTGTTCCTCACCTGGGTCTCGACCCAGTCGCTCACGGTCTCGGTCGCAGACGACATCATTCCAACCGAGCCGCCGCCTCTAGTTGCCCCAGCTGCGGAGCCCATCGCGCCTGCAGCGTCGGACGACACGACGGCCGCAGCGCAAGCCGACACGCCAGCCGTCGCCGACCCGGTGACGGGCGAAGAGCCCGCGCCCGAGAAGCCCGCCGCTGCGGGCGCCGCTGATCCAGAAGGGCAGAAGGAACAGGCCGCCGAGGCCGTCGCTGAAGACACCGGCGCTGCCCTCGAAGGGGCGGGCGTCGACAACGTCGAGCAGGTCGAGGCGGAGATGAAGGCCGAAGACGACGCGGAGGCCAAGCAACCGGCCGCCGAAACGAACTAGTTCCGAAAAGCGGCGCCCTTCCCTCGCGGCGCCGCTTGAGAGGGACGTCGCAAGCCGTTAAAGGATCGACCGCTCGAGACCCTCGGAGCAACGACGATGACCATCCATGCGAGGATGGCGGAATTGGCAGACGCGCTAGTTTGAGGGGCTAGTGGGGT